>NZ_CP017768.1:900000-1007500 GCF_002813695.1 Methanobacterium subterraneum
ATTTGGAGTGTTTTCTGGCCGGTTTTAATTGTGGTTATTGGCCTATTAATAATAGTAGGTGCAATTTATGGTTCCCGGAAAAAGAGATAATTAACGTCTTTCTTTTATTTATACTCTATTTTTTATGGAAACAACCCATTATTAATTTATGAATAAATAACGAGTATATTCGGTTACAGGACCTTATTTACAGATTTTTATTTATGATACTTATTTAAGTTCAATTATTCATAAATACAGGCCGTTTCTTTCAGGCAAGCCTGGCAAACCCTTTCATGATGGGTTTCTGAAACTCTTATTCTAGTGAAAATCCAGAACGAAATCAGAATCAGGAAATAAATTTCCATTAATATATTTCCTTTTACACTGACACCCAATAGAATGAGAAATGAACCCAGAACCAGGGCCATGTTCAGGGTGAATTTCCAATTTTTCCCCATATCAATGAAAATAATAGAAAACAAAGCCAATAAAACCATGACCACCCCTAAATAAAAAGAAATCTGACCATATGCTGATGTTAGGCCATGAAAATAGTAAAGTAGTATCCCGGTAATGGCAATAACTGCTCCGGTTGAAAGCCCCAGGCAACCAGGACAATATTCTTTCCCCTTAATGAGGAAGGTGTGGTGCTTGAACATCCCACAATCAGGGTGATGTCCTTTAAATCTTATAGATTTACGGTTAGGGGACTTTTCCTTAAGATCATTTAGAAATTTCAATAACCCTGCACAGGTTGAGGGGTAAATTGCAGCCAATATTCCCAGGATACATATCAGGATGAAAACTGATAAAATCAGGGATTTAAGGAAATAAGAAGATGTTTCTGGTGTAGGGCTCCAGAAGTACATTGTTATCAGTAATAAAAGACCAGAAAAGGTAATGAAAATGAGAAAAATAGATTGGCTATCAAAATCTTGTTGATATAATCTTTTTTTCCAGTTCAATATAACTCCCTCAATGCTTGCAATAGGCCCTGACCCGCCATGTAACGGTAAGTTTGTCGTTTGAATTTATTCCGTGAGAAAAGGCCACTGAAACGTCTCCTCACACTGCCATAAAAACTCCGGTAACATTGGTATAATTCTTCCTGGACCTCAGCACGACTCAGGTATTCAGTAGGCATGACTGCATGGACCATGTCATAGTTAGCCCAATTATCATCTTCTAACCATCCCTGCCTCCTGGCAGTTTCATAAAGCTGTGTTCCAGGAAAGGGAGTCAGGATCATGAAAATAGCTAAGTCTGGATCCACCTGGTTAACGAAATCCCTTAACCCCTGGATTGATTCATGGTCATCATTACGGTCCCCGGTAATCAGTGTTGCCTGGGAAAAGATGTCATTTTCCTTCAAAAGATCCATGGAAAGCTTGGCATCAGAGGATTTAATACCCTTATTATAATTTTGGAGGGCCTTATCATCATGGCGCTCCAGTCCAGCCATTATCCAGTAATTTCCAGCTTTACGCATTTTAGGAAGGTTTTCCTGATTCCTGATGATATCATCACTTCTAGCTTGCATGAACCATGTTATATCATCTGATAACCCTCGTTTGATTAATTCATCACATAATTGGCTGGTTCTTTTCCCCAGACCAAAATTATCATCGGTCAACCATAGGAAACTGATACCATATTCTGTGTAGAGATGTTCCATTTCATCCGCAATTCTTCCAGGAGATTTCGGCCTCCATTTACCTCCCCAGTGTTCCCACTGTGAGCAGAAGGTGCATTTATAGGCGCATCCCCGGGATGCTTCAACCAGAGCGTATCCTGCACCCGAGCGAGCCATCATTTTGAAGTGGTACTTGTTCATATGCTGACTTACATAGTGGTAACCTGGTAAAGGTAAATCATCCAGGTTATCAATTAATGGACGAGGTGGGTTGTGGATGATTTTATTATTGTTTCTCCAGGAAAGTCCTTTAACATCAACCGGTACTTTATCCTCTTCAAGACTTTTGACCAATTCATAGAGGGTTATTTCTCCTTCACCACGTACTATAAAGTCAATTTCATCATAAGTTTCAAGGCTTTCAGTGGCCAGGGCACTGAAATGTTGACCGCCAATCACGGTTTTAACCGCGGGGTTGATTTTTTTAGCTATTCCCAATGTTCTGAGGACGGTGAAAGTATTACAAGTTGCCAGGGCACTCAAGACCACCACGTCGGGTTCTGCCTGCTCCAAATAATTCTCAAGATGTTTCCAGCCAAAATTCTCAGACTGTGAATCCAATACCCCAATATCCCAGGTTAAATTCCGGGATTCCAAGTATGCGGCTAATTGGAGTATTCCAAGTGGTGGTGGCATGTATTCACCCATCACAAACCAAAATGATTTAGGCGGTTCCACAAATAGGACTTTCATCTTTAAAGCTCCTTAACCCATTGAATCTTGATAGTACACAACGTGAATTCTTTCTTAAAATCCATACTAACCATTTTAACCAGGTGAATTGATATAGATTTGATATTCAATTATTAACTTAATATATGGTTGTATTTCACAAATGATATGTATTTATCCAATTAAAATGAACTTTAGAGTTTATATAAATCAATGGATAGAAATGAGGTGTGATAATGAACTTAGTTACTTTAATGGTACTCTTAGGGCTTGTAGTGGTGTTCCTGGTTCTAATTATAAGGTATTATTTACTGTATAAGAAGGGTTTAGATGGGTAGGGTGTTTAGTGATTGGATGAGTTACTGGTTAGATAATAGATTTTTATTAAATATTATAGTGACATATTTAAATTGTGAGACCCTGCAGGTTTATAAGACCATCCCGGGGATTGGATTATGAACAGAAACTTAGCTCCTAGTAGGTCCATACAGGTATTTCATTCCACTGGGCTTGGAATGTCTTCAGTGTCTGAATTATGAGGGATGCGTTGAAACGGTCCACCATTAATACCCCTTTACCTAATTTCTGGGCATTAATTTTACTTACTATTCCGGGGTACTCTTTGACAATTCGCTCACCATCCTTTTTATAGGTGGATATACCACCATAAAGTGCACGGTTTAGTTTATTCCTATCATTCTGATTCATTTCAGTGGTGTTATAGGTTAGTATAATACGTGATTTTAATTGCAGACCTTCTGCAGTTACATCCACTGCCTTACCATAGAGAAGAACGCCTTCACCACTCATTGCAGCTGCAAGTTCAGGTTTAGCGCCCAGATCCTCTGGAGTGACATTTTTTATCCGGAATTTCCCTGAAACCAAATCATTAACTTCATTGAAGTAATGTTCTGATTTACTGGAATAAACAACAATCAGATCAACATTTTTTAATATATTAGACGCTGCAATCCCGGGATAAATTACAGATATAACTCCTTTCACCTTTTTAATTTCTTTGGTGAGTTCTGCAGCTGATTTAAAATCCATCATCCCCTCTCCTTCAACTAAATTAGGATAACCACCCCCCTCATAATATATAAAGTGAACTGGAAAATCCCATTGAATCATCTGTTATATTAATACACTAAAACATAAGTAAGTTTCTTAATTGAAGCTTAAAATGGATCCAGAATATCTAATGGAATAGTGGATAGATATTTTTAGGGGATTTAAAGGAATATTTTTATGGCAAAATAGGTTTTTAAGGAAATTAACAATTCAATTGATATGCCTAAAATAAAATGAAGGGATAGAAAATTATTACTTGGGTTTAAGGGCAGTCCAGTTCCTGGACAAAGGGTTTTATATCCAGGACCGGAGACTCATCAAGGGCATCTAACCACCTAACAGTCAGAACATTTCCATCAATTTTAATCAGTTCCACCATACACAACCCCAGAGGATTGGGCCTCACCGGTGCCCTGGTGGAAAAAACTCCCCTTTTATCTGTTTTCCCATGGGGAACCACCTTCAGAGTAACTGAATCTGCACGGTCCATCCAGTAAATCACCTTCAGATAGGAATAATTCTCAATTCCATCCAGAGCCTCTTCATACTCTTCAAAAATTGTTATGGTGCTTATTTCATCTGAAAACCGGCCTTGATGAGGGGATCCCTTCTTAATTTTATAAGGAGAATTAACCAATCCTATGGGTTTAACTTTCATATCACTAACCTCAACATTTATTTTAAAACTTCTAAATATGCAGGGAATAACTTAAATCAGTACTATACTTTGATTTACCATACTTATTATAGTTTTTAAACTAATTTAAACACCAATACCAAATTTAGATGTTGAAGATAGTTTTGAAATAATGCTTTGAAATAATGTGCTTTGAAATTATAAATTCATGGAAAAAATAGTTATTTTATTATAGAATCAACTGAGAGCTGTATATTCCAGTTCAGTCGTTATAATCAATGGAGAATCCCGCAGGGATTTGTAGAATGGGGAGTTTGGTTGGGCCCTGCGGGAATAATTTTAGGGAGGCAATTCGTAAATATTGCTATTGTTTCTCCATTGATCGTGGTTTAATAAAGTATTTGCAAGTTAGACTTGGATAACATTCCTTATATAAGTTACGGAGACCTAGATATATTTATATTGTAATATTAAGGAATAATAGCAATAAAATTATTTCATAATAATTTTTTTATCCGCGAATAGTTTTGATGAGTAACCAGGAAATTATCAAATCAAGATCATACCTAAAAGTGATCTTCCAACCTAATTTACAGTGATAATTATTTATAGTGATAATAATACCTTGACTGCTTTGATTTGACTGCTTTCAACTAGAATATTAAAACAAAATTAGTAGAACTAAACTGCTTAGTAATAAACTTCTTGGAACTAACTGCGTTTACCATTTGATTGAATACTATATAATTCAAAAAATCACTAATATCTAATCTTTCAAAATAAAATAATAACTAGCATAATAGTGTTAATGTAATTTTCCTTCGCAAAATAGTTAATTGGGTGGTGAATCTAATGACCGGAGTCACTTTTGGATTTTTCAGCACCTACCATCTTTTTAATGTTGAGAAGTCTTTCACCATTTAAAGATGTTTTAATGGATTTTTCAGAATTGTCATCCCTAAATTTTCTTAATATAAAATCACCCCCATCTAGGTGATAAATCTAAATTCACTTACCTTTAATGGTTAATGTGAACTATTTCACCAAAAAACTAAATTCTGAATAAAAATTCTCATTAGTGATATACCACCTTTCCCCTCGGTATAAATTCACATAAATCTCTCTGACAGGCGGATTGGGCAGAACTGATACTACAATACAGTTAAGAATGAATCTTTTAATATCATCAAATGGTAATTTTTTCCAGATTGAAAAAAAATAAAATGATTAGATTGAAATGTGGATTTATTGGAAGATATTAAGAAAATTCATAGGTGATTGGTCATTTTTTTAGTATTTTCCAGCTATCTCCTTACAAATATTCAAATCAATACAAATATTTAAATATAATGTTGAGTAAGTTGTAATAAGGTGAATTAAACGACCTCAGTATCATGTTATGATCCAATGGATCATAATATGAATATTAATATCATGCCTTTACACCGCCTCCGTAAGGACATGAGATGGCACAGTCGCTGGGGCCCTAAGGCCTCAGGGACTTTATTATGCCCTCAAATATGAAAGTCCTTAAGATAAATTGGTGGAATGTTATTTTAGTCTTTTAATTTTATTTAGTTACTATTTTTTCTGGATTTAATGAAATTTAACTCTTTTATGTGCCTATTATTACTCAGTAAAAGCTAGATACATCTATAAAAACCAAGGCTAATACCCCTAAATAAATTCATGACATCTATTAAAGTAATTCAGGAACTATTAATATTAGACTTATTTTTCGGAAAATTTAATATCCAAAGATTTATTTATTATGGTGTTTTAAGATGGATTAAAGTGATCAATATGACTGAACACAATAAACAGAAATACACCAGTTCAATGGATGTAATGGATAAAAATGGCGACCTCCTGGGAGCTGTGTGTGTCACACCATCAAAGGAAATTGGGAAAAGAGATATCCTCTTAATGGATGAAAAAACAGGTACACAATCAGTCAGGAGCACCACTGAATTGATTAACATGCTCTCCAAAAAGGATGTCCCTTTTGATGAAAGAAAAAATGTATTGGATTTTTTAGCCGAAAGGCTGAGAATATTAGAACAAGAATTAGCTATTAAAACTTTAAAATCATTGAACCAAAGCAAAAAACAATGATAAATCTTCAAATAAGAATCACTGGCAATGTTTAACTAGAATGTGTCTTTTTAAATTATAATGTATTCAGGACGGAGGGGCTTTCATTACCGGGGACCATCATCTAAACAAATCAAGTCCAGGATTAATTGGATTGGAAGCCATAATAAACTTTTCACCATTACCCCAGTTTGTGATAGATAGGGATCATAAAGTAATTTACTGGAATAAAGCACTGGAAGAATATAGTAAACTCAAGGCCAGTGATATCCTCAGTACAGATAAGCACTGGAAAGCGTTTTACAAATCTAAAAGGCCCTGTATGGTGGATTTACTCGTTGATGAAGATATTGGAAGCTTATCTTACTGGTTTTCCCATAATTTCAAAAAATCAGAACTGGTGGAAGGAGCTTATGAAGCGGAAGATTACTTCCCCCACATGGGTGATGGTGATAAATATTTGCATTTCACTGCATCAGCTATTAAAGACCAGAGTGGAAATGTGATTGGTGGTTTAGAATCATTTGAAGACATCACCCAGCGTAAAATAGCTGAAAATGATCTTCAGGAAAGTGAGGAGAAATTCAGGAGCCTGGTTGAAAACCTCAATGTAGGTGTTTACCGAAACACCGTGGATCTAGGTGGTTATTTTATCCAGGTAAATCAAGCATTTGCCCGGATGTTTGGTTATGAATCCACCAGTGAAATAATGGAAACAAAGGTTATTGATTTTTTCCTGGACCCATCAGAGAGAATAACCTTTTTAGAAGATCTGAAAAAGGAAGGATCAATAATTGACCGGGAACTGCATCTTAAAAAGAAAGACAACACCCCCATCTGGGTTTCAGTATCAGCAAAAGCACACTACAATGAACAGGGCACCATAGAATGGGTTGATGGGATAATAGAAGATATTAATCATCGTAAAATTAGTGAAGAAGCTCTCATAAAGAGTGAAGAGAGGTACCGTTCCATTGTGGAAAATATCAACGATGGTTTCTGCATACATGATTTTGAGGGGAATATACAGGACTGTAATGAGAACTTCGCCATGATGCTGGGTTCGGTTCCTGAAGAGATAATTGGAACCAACCTGGATGAGTTTAGCAGCAATACAATGATGCTGGAAAAAAACAATGTAACAGGGGAACTTAAAAAAACAGGCATTGTTGAATTTGATGCAGATTTATTAAAAAAAGATGGCAACAGATGCTATTACAACATCAAATCAAGCATTGTTTCGGGTAAAAATGGCGATAAAGTTCATAGTTTCCTCAGAGATGTAACTAAGCGCAGGGAAATGGAAGAAATTTTACATGAAAGCGAAATCAAATCACAGAAACGTCTGGCAGAGATAGAGGCTATTTACAACTCCGCACCCATAGGATTATGTGTTTTAGATCGTAACCTCCGCTTTGTTCGTATTAATGATCGGATGGCTAAGATTAATGGCTTTCCCCCAGAAGAACATATTGGGAAAACCATCCAGGAAATCGTGCCAGACCTAGCTGAACAGGGTGAAATTGTTGCTAAAGAAGTTTTTGAAACAAAAAAGAAAGTTATGGGCCGAGAATTTAATGGGATTACTCCTGCAAAACCAGGAGTACTTAGAACCTGGATAGAACAATGGTACCCGGTTAAGGATTCTTCCAATCAGATTATAGGAATCAATGTGGCAGTACTGGAAATAACTGATATTAAAAGGGCAGATAAAGCCCTTAAAAAGTCTGAAGAAAAACTTCGTTTAGCTATTGAAGGGGCAGATGCTGTGATGTGGTTTTGGAACCTTGAAAAAGACGTTTTTGAATGGACTGACCGTTACATAAATATTTTTGGTACCAACCCTGATCCTGAAATGTCCTACGATGATTTCCTAAAATCAGTGCACCCTGAAGACCGTGAAAAAGTTAAAAATGCCACCCAAAGAGTCATGCAATATGGGGAGGATTTTAAAGTAGAACTTAGGACTATCTGGCCAGATAGATCAATACACTGGGTTTATTCCCTGGGACGCTTGTTTTACGATTTTCAGGGAAAACCTAAAGAAATGATTGGCATTGCCATTGACATCACCCCCAGTAAATTGGCAGAACAGGAACTTCAGGAAACCCTTAAACAGTTGAAAAGATCCAATGCCGAACTGGAGCAGTTCGCCTACGTTGCAAGCCACGACCTTCAGGAACCCCTTAGAATGATAACCAGCTTCCTCCAACTCCTACAACGCCGTTATGAAAATCAAATAGATTCAGATGCTAATGAATTCATCCAATTTGCTGTGGATGGAGCTGCCAGGATGCAGGAGCTGGTTAATGATCTTTTAACCTATTCCAGGATAGGGCGAAAAACCGGTAAATTTGAGTATGTGAACACGGAAGACATCTTGAAACAAATAACCTTCGACTCACGTTTGTTAATTGAAGAAAATAATGCCCATATCAATTACGATAATCTGCCATTGGTGTGGGCGGATTATACCCAGATGGTCCAAGTATTCCAAAATCTCATCAGCAATTCCATCAAATATAATGAACAGGAAAATCCCACCATCAACATCTCTGCTGAAAAAAAAGTCAATGATTGGGTTTTTAAAGTGGAAGATAATGGTATTGGGATTGATCCAAAACACAGAGTTCATGTATTCAAAATATTCCAGCGCCTACATGGAAGGGACGAATATGATGGAACTGGTATTGGCCTAGCCATTGTTAAACGGATTGTTGAACAACACGGAGGCATGATCTGGTATGAATCCAAACCAGGTGAAGGATCAATATTTTATTTCAGTATTCCCCAGGGAGATGAGAAATATGAAATATAAACTGATCACCGCAGTGGAGGTACTCCTGGTTGAGGATAATCCAGGAGATGTACGTCTGATTCAGGAAGTATTCAAAGAAGCTAAAATTAAAAACGTGCTTCACGTGGCACGTGATGGTGAAGAAGCAATGAAAATGTTACGTTTAAAGGATAAAAATCCCACCAGACTACCAGATCTCATATTGCTTGACCTGAACCTGCCTAAAAAGGATGGGAGGGACGTTTTAAAAGAAATAAAAAAGGATGATAGTTTAAAATGCATCCCAGTAGTGGTTTTAACCAATTCTACTAGGGATGAGGATCTGATTGAGACTTATAGAAACAATGCCAATTGTTACATTGCAAAACCTGGTAATCTGGACCAGTTAATCAAAGTGGTTCAGAATATTGGTGAGTTCTGGCTGAACATTGTGCGATTACCACCCCGATGATAATATAAGGATTATAATAATTGGATTAAAAATTAAATGGATTTAGAATAAATCGGATTATGAAATGCAGGGTTAGTGATCATTCAATGAATAAGATTGAAAATGAAATGATAAATCTTAAGTAATACTTCATTGATTAATTAGAATCATCAGGGCGATATCATGAAAAAAAAAGGACCTATCAATGTTCTTCTGGTGGAGGATAACCCCGGAGATGCGGTGATAATAAATGAAATGTTCAGAGAGATCCCACAGATTGAATTCAACGTTTTCCTTGCCAAACGTCTCTCTGAAGGACTGGAAGCAATCCATAAAGAAGATTTTCACATCGTTCTACTGGATCTGCAATTGCCGGATAGTCAGGGTATTGAAACCTTCAATCAAGTCCACCAACTGGCACCTGAAATACCAATAATTATACTCACTGGACTGGAAGATGAGGATTTTGCCCTGGATATTGTGGGTGAAGGTGCCCAGGATTATCTGGTTAAGGGACAAGTGGACCGGAAGTTACTGGCCAGATCTATAAAATACTCTATTGAACGAAAACACATTGAAGGTCGTTTAAGGGAAAGTGAAGAAA
Organism: Methanobacterium subterraneum; assembly: GCF_002813695.1. Lineage (NCBI taxonomy): Archaea > Methanobacteriati > Methanobacteriota > Methanobacteria > Methanobacteriales > Methanobacteriaceae > Methanobacterium > Methanobacterium subterraneum. The sequence continues at coordinate 909,981 of NZ_CP017768.1, forward strand.
AATACAGGTTAATGGTGGAAAAAATTCATTCTGGAGTTTTTTTCGTGAATTCCAGAAATCAGTTAAGCTATGTTAATAAACAAATGGCTAAAATGTTAGGTTTCACAGTACCCGAGATGATTAATAAGGATATCTCCCAATTCACCAATCCCGAAGGGGATTCATGTTTCAAGAAACACTTGAAAAAGGTAAGTGAAGGGAAGGAATATCCTAAGAAAATAGCCAAAACCTATGAACTAGAATTTTTAAACAGAAATGGTTCCAGTCTCTGGGTTTTAGTATCCACAAACCCACTTTTTAAACCTAACGGAGAATACTTAGGTGCAATTTCTATTATGACCGATATAAGTTCACGTAAAGGTATTGAAAAATCCTTGATGGAAGCCATGATCGAAAAAGACAAGGATTTCTTCTTAATAATGGGAAACATGGTTGAAGCCATGAAACCATTAATTCACAAAGACCATATGACAAACCATGTAGTAGATGAATACGATGATAAATTTACCTGATTCTAATGAAATTTTTTTTGGTACTTTCAAACTTTCTATACTTATAAAGACAAATTTTTTATTCTAATCCATGAACTAAAACCCATCCCCATTAACCCTTCATAAAACCCATTAATGACCTTTTTAAACCCCATTAATGACCTATTTTTCATGAACTTAAAACCTGATCTATTTCGTGAATTAAACCTATTTCCATCCTATTACGTGGTGGTTATAATCTTAAATTTCCATATCTTCTTTTCATAGCTAACCGTGCCAGAGGATATAATAATCGCTGCATCCAGTTAAATCTATGAAAGGAACCAACATAAGCCAGTGGATCATTCTGACCATATATCCGATCCACGATCCAGGAGTAATTTCCAGATATTTCCCATAAAAATCTATTAACAATACTAGATTTCAGTTTTTTTCTAAATTGTTGTTCTGCCATCTCAGAGTAACCTTCATTGTGTATCAGGGCCTTTGCAGCTAGATAACCTGAAGTGATGGCATCCCTTATGCCAAATCCCCATAATAGGTCCTGAATTCCAGCAGCTTCACCTACATATAGCCTCCCATTCCTTTCGAAAGTATTCTGATTAGAAAAAGAACCCATACCACCAGAATGATGGATATTTGCCCATGTAAAATCAGTTAATTCCCTAAAGATTTTCAATGTATTTTGGAAGCAGTACTTAAGAAGATGGAAATCATGGAACAATACTGTAGAAATGGTTCCACAACCCCCATTAACTAAGAGATAGGAGTAACCCTTATAGGCTAAATGGTCATTAACCAGGGCCATAGCCATGTCATCCATATCTGTCTCGAAAACAGCACCCCTGGCTACCGCGAATTTCTCCCGGACAATTGGACCGGTAGCAATAATATCCGTACTCTCCCCAGGGATGGTCTCGCCAAAATTGATGTCAACACCCATATCCAGTGCCTGCTCCTTTAATCCATAATCCAAACTTCCCTCCTGAGGACCCCTTTTAACCAGGTAAAAAGCAGGTTTATCCAGTTGAAAATTCCAAAAACGATCCCCATTGGAAAGAGTGAAACTTTTAAAGGGCACATAATCGTAACCCTGATCAATATTCATCTTTTTAAAACTTTGATGAACATCTTCATTAACTGTCCAGTTTTCCAGTCCCTGGAAATCCCCATTAAATCGTTGCCCCACATCCTTATTCTTTTCATAGACTGAAATTTGAAACCCCTCCCTGGCAAGGTTAATTGCAGCCGATAATCCTGCAGGACCAGAACCCTGAATGGACACAATTCTCATACTAACATTTTTGTAATTAGTTTATGAAAAAATTTTTGTTGGGGGAAAAAAATTTGGAAATGAAAACTGAAATTATAATAAAATTCATGAATTTTAGTAATAATATTTACTCCCTTAAGATGGATAATTATGATTATTATGGTAAATTTAAATATTTACTCTGAAAAAATCAGTCCAGAAGCTAAAAGTTTATATTGTAAAACGGCAAACTATTGTCTTAGTCCCTTGGTGTAGTGGCAATCATGTGAGACTCTGGATCTTGCGACAGCGGTTCGACTCCGCTAGGGACTATTCTTTTTTATTCCTATCCCAAGGTAAAATATGTTAATCATTCCATTAGGAAAATTAAATAAGATTTTATCCTATAAAGCCATGTCTATTTCCCATAAACTCTGCCTTTAACCTTAAATCATTACTAACTTACATTTATACCCTAATAATTCGAAAAGTATTTGCATAAACAAAAGAAATTGTTTGCATAAATAAATCAGTTATACCGAAAAGTGTTGTTATCACACAAACATATAAAGGAAGAATTGAACAATTAAATTTATACACATCTAAAAATTTATGTTCAGATCTCTTTAATGATTCTATCAAATTTGTGATTTAGTATTCAGGAAATGGTTAGTATCAGATAAATGGATAAAATATGGAAGAATAAATATTTAGTAAATGGATAGTATCCTTTAAATGAAGTATGGATATTTAGATTTAAATCATGACTTTTTAATAAAGTCATACCCGGGGATTTCAATGAAGGGTGAAGATGTTTGCGATGTACAATGCATCCATGAAGATTCAGTAAAGGAAGTCAAGTCGCAAATGCTGGATGATGAGACCTTCCAAATGATTTCTGACAACTTCAAGATACTCAGTGACCCCACCCGCTTGAAAATACTCTACGCACTGATACTCAAAGAAATTTGTGTCTGTGACCTGGCTGCCATCTTGAAGATGAACGATTCAGCAGTCTCCCACCAACTCCGATTACTAAGAAATAAGAATCTGGTTAAATTCCGTAAAAAAGGGAAAATGGCCTATTATTCAATTTCGGACCAGCGGATAATGGAAATGATCCAAATGGAATCTGAACTGGTAGATTAAAAAAAAGCGAAAGACAATTTTTTTAAAGATATGAATTATCTGGATAATTGCAGAATAAATAGAGAGGATAATAAAAAAATTTGATAGTTACTAAATCAGGGAATATAATGGGCATTATGAGGGGATCAACGGGCTTGATAAACCCAGATTTTAAGAAAATGGGGATATTATGAATATTTGGAATGAAAGGGAATATTGGATAAATAATTTCCAGTTTAAAGAGGTAATTTAATGAAATGGGCTTTAGTTGTGCTGGCAGTTTTCCTGCTAATAGTAGGTTATGCATATGTTTCGACCATAAATGGTCCAATCACACCAGAAGGTAGACTAGCATTTGTAAAATTGGCCAACCCTGATATGTATCCCGGACACCTTCACTCCCAGATGCTGGCAAGATTTGCCAATGAAAGTGGGTCTAAATCTATTCTGGTGGTGCACTTTGCCGGGAGCTCTAACTACCGAAACTACAAGGAAGGGGATGTGGAGATTTTAGAACTGGCCTTCGTGGACACCCAGGGAACTGGAGCTGAAGGAGCTACCAACTACTGGGATTCACTACAAATAGCATTATACGGTGTTCCAGATGGCCGGTATCAGTACAAAACAGATGGGAAGGTGTTCAACAATCTGGACGATGCCCTGGACTACTTGTATGGAATTGCAGAGAAAAATGGGCAAGAGGGTCCCATACCCATGTACTGGCATGGAACTGCCCGTAAAGACAATCCCATGTTTGCTCAAGGATGCGGATTCCCCTTATTCTTTGATATTGTCCGGAAGCAATACGGTATTATACCTGCATTCGTATACACCTTTAAAGGAATGCTCTTACCATACTTCAAAGATCCCTATGCAAGCTTTGAACTGCAGCACGCATCCGAACTTCAAAACTACTACCAGGAAGGTATGATAAACTTCAAATAAAAAAAATAGGGACCCATGATTGAATATGGGTTAAAATAATTTATTATGATTTTCTAATTTTACCCCAAAACCCCTATTTTTCTCAACCCATATTTTTTTTATTGACTAATTAACCAGGTCCGCTAAATCAGTTATTATGCCTATAATATTATCATCCTTATTTAAACAATTAACTAAGCTCATAAATCATTAATTATTTTTTTAAACCTATTAACTAAGTCCAATAAATCATAATTTAGAATGTACATCAATTTTATCTCCTAACATTCGTTCATTTATCCCCTAATATTCGTTACCCAGCCCATTTTCAAGGTCTTCGAAAATAAAACGGGGCCGGCAACCGTATTTGTTTATGCAGGATAGTATCTGGTCTTCATCCACATCTGGGAAATTTTTTTGAATTATTTGCACAGTCTCTTCCGCAGAGTAAGAAATCCGAATGATTTCAAAGAAGAGGTTCATTAAAAAAACAAAGATTTCCGATAGGATGCTGAAATCAGTCAGTAGATCGTACTTAACACCCCTGATCTTGATCATAAAGGCCGTCTGAATCACCACGTTAACCTTCTCCAGATCCCCCCTGTGTTTCAAGTATTCTCGGAATACTTTGATATAGAAGGGGAATGCTTTTATCCCGTTATTTTCAGTCCAGAGGCTTAATCCAAATTTGTCTTTATCCAGAAATTCAGAGTCAAGGAGTTTGTCAGCCAGTAACACTGCATCGTATTCAGCTACCTTCTGATAGATCTCTTCATTAGTCTTAACACCCAGATCAACCCGCAGTGTCTGGAAAAATTCATGGAACACCTCTGAATAACTCATGTTCATGTTATCCAGAAATAGGGTTGGATCGTAAATATCTAGATCCAGTATCTTCAAAGCAGAATAAATATTGGCAGATTTACCAGTACCAGGAGTTCCAATAATGAGTACGAACCTTCCCTTTCGATTTTTCAAACTGCGGAACATACGATATATCTTCCGAAATGACCGGGTAAATACAAAGTCATTACTGTCCCCTTCTGACTGCACCCTATACTGTGCCATGTTATTATTTATGAGTTTATAATATAAATCCACTTACAATTGCCAGCTAGGATAATTGAATCCAGATATTAAAGTTAATCACAACTGTCTGGAAGAATTATTTTTTAAAAGCCTTTTTGATATGATAATGTGAGTTTTCAGGTGTTACTCCCTGTTACTAAAAAAAGGCCAAAAAAATAATAGTTTAACAGGTTCTGATAAATATAAACCATTCAGGTGCCTTTATATTTTTTGAACACAATTTATTTTATCAAACCAGGGCCTGCTAAAAAATAACTCATCATAATATATTCCATATAGTTTTTTGGTTAGAGTAAATCTGGAACCGGCGATAATTGACTGTTTATTATTATAATTAAGATCAGGGTGTCTGTTTTAAGTGAAATTTTGCATGGTGTAAATTTCTTTGATTTCGTTTTGGCCATTGGATATTAGTATTCCTAGTAAAAGTACATTTAGATATGCTTTTTTATAGACGGATCGTTTGGTATATGCGTGTATATGTCCTAAGCCTAAATTTTCTTTTAGGAATTCGAATACTTTCTCGATTTTCCATCTTGTTCGGCGTGAATCTTCCCATTTAGGAAGTAATTCGAATAATCGGTTTCGTAATTCCTGATATATTGTTCCGGATTTATTTTCATAGTTAAAATAATCTAACGGATTGATTATTTTGTCTTTTAACACTTCTAATGTTGGTTTTTTCCTTGGAAATACTAACGGAACGATTTTGTATTTGTTTATTCCGGTTAAGTAATTGCAGGCACTATAAAATCCTTTATCTGCAATTACTAATTGTCCTTTTCTGAGTAATCTTCTTCTTTTCAGTTCATACATAATTTTGTCAAATATTTTTGCGTCGTTTGGTGAACCTGGATAGATTAGTATTGCTAGGGGTCTTAATGTTTCGTGTTCTACTGCTATTGTCATCTGAAAGCCTGCATAATGGCCTTTAGAGGTAGAAAAGCCTCTTTTGTAGTCTTTATCAAGGCATGTTTGCTTTGAAATATACTTTCCATTAAACTTCAAATCAATGATTATCGCGGTTGAATCGAGTAAAATAGTTTTAAGACCTCGTATTTTTTTAAATTCTAGTTTGTTAAGTGTTTTTAATGCTAATTCTAGGTATTTTTGTTCATTTTTTCGTGAATAAACCTCTCTGATTTGTTTTAATGTTAATGGGTTGTTTATATTTAGGAATTTCCGGAGCTTTTCACGGTTTTCTACCTCAGAGTGAACATGTGATACTTCTAAATTAAAATATGATGCTAATAATATTATTTTTAGCATAGTTTGATATCGTTCTATGCTTTGTAGCTTGTTTCGAGCCAATTCTTGCTGAAAACTTCTACTATCGATAAGTTTAATTACTTTACCAAACAGAGTCCAAATAGGGTCTTTTGAATCGGGATTTAACGGGATATTCATTTTTATCAGCCAATAAAATATTATATCCCATTATTAATAAATATTCCGATTCTTAAGGCCTATTTTTAATATATAGTCAATATTCAATTGTACTTTTATCCGGGAAATCCAAATACTTGTTTGTGTTTGAAATCAAAGTCATAAAGTTGGTGAATTTTCACACTAGATCAGACACCCTGTTAAGATTAAAAAGGTTTTTTTTGAATGAGAGAAATATCTCCAGCAGACACCAACATTTGATGGGATAAGTATGGATTTTTGGATTTTTAAACAGGATTTATACAATAAAATAGAATATTATCTGAATTTATTTGTTAAAGGTACTATTAAATCTTTTTTTTGTACGGTTTTTTACAAAAATATATATTAACATATTAGGGATTCATATTCATGGATATTCATAAAGAGTTTGGAATTCTTGAATTTTAATTAAACAGATTTTCCAAATCACATTAAAATGGAACACCAAACATGAATGTTCATTGAAATTGGAATTCCAGAAAAATAATATTACCTTCAATAAGACCATTCACCATTTTAAGGATTCTGAATGGACTTATTGACAAAGGAGGAAGAAAAGTGATAAGTAGAGTTCTTAAAGACTTAGGTAGGATAGAAGGAGTGAATGGATCATTGGTAGTTGGAAAAGACGGTTTAATCATAGAAAGAGACGTTTCTTCCGATATTGACTCAGAACTGGTAGGTGCCATGTCTTCAGCTGTTTTTGGTACAGCAGAAAGATCATCCGAAGAAATGAAACATGATAAACTGCAACAGGTCATGATTGAAGGTAATAAAGGAAAAACACTCATGATAGATTCTGGAGAAGCAATTTTAGCGGTGATCACCGACACAAGTATAAATCTAGGATTAATACGATTGGAAATGAAACGAAGCTCAGACCGAATTATGGAATTACTTTAAGGAATGATGAATATGCCAGAATACACAAACTACGATGAATACTTGGAAAACATGGGATTAATACTCAAAGAAGGCGCCAGCATCCTATGTTTAAGCCCTGAATCAGACGCTACACGCCCCGGACCCTTCTGTGAAGAAAGAAAAACACTGGTTTCCGCTAATTCAGTGGGTGCTTTGAGATCAATAATCATTACTGGAAGTAAACAGTTTGGAATGGGAACCATTGGCTCCATACTCCGAATAGCAGGAGGGGAATTTTCAACCTTAAGAGCCGCTCAGATGATCGATGCTGGTAAAATTGAAAAGGGAGATATCCAGGGATGGTTAGACCTGGTTAAATTCGATTTCAAAAACTGGGGTTATGGTATATTAACCACTGAAAGTATTGAAGATGACAAAATCGTGGTTAGACTGGATGAAAGTATGAGTTCCGCAGGGATACCCAACCTGGGAAAAGCAGTATGTTACTATGAAGGAGGACGAATCACTGGAGGTCTCTCAGAGGTAACCGGAGAAAAATGGCAGTTTGTAGAAACAAACTGCTGGGGAATTGGAGACGACTTCTGCAAATTCGAAATAACCAAGATCTGAATTCATGAATAAAACTAATATCTGAATTCATGAAACATTCCAGAGAATTATTTATTAGTTGGATCTCTTTGGAAGGATGTTTAGATCAAAGAAATGTTTAGATCAAATAGGATGTTTAGATCAATCGATCAAACATTCTCATTTTTTTTATTTTCAACCCTACTTTTTTTCCATCAGCTTCTAATTATCTTCCGAAAAGTTTTAATAAAGTAGAAATTAAAGATACTAATTGGCTAAAGGAAGGATATTTTGTCTATTAAAAGACATAAAAGTTTTTAAAGGTTTTTAAGATTAAAATAAGATTTATCAATCCATTGAAGGTTGAAAATCTATAGTAAATTATCACTTTACAATAATGGTGTTTTGTATGGAAACTGTTAACATTCTCATTGAGGCTCTGCCTTACATTAAAAAATTCCACCAGAAAAAGATTATGATTAAGTATGGTGGCCATGCCATGATTGATTCGGCTGCAAAAAGCTCCACCGCACGGGACACCGTTCTCCTAAAATATGTGGGGATGAAACCAATAGTGGTCCACGGAGGGGGTCCTGAAATCTCCCGTTCCATGAATAAATTAGGGAAGGAACCAAAATTCATAGGAGGATTGCGAGTAACTGACCAGGAAACCATGGATATTGTGAAAATGGTCCTGGTAGGTAAGATCAACACGGAAATTGTGGCAAACATCGGACTCCACGGAGGTAAAGGGGTGGGACTCTCTGGTAAAGATAACCTGCTGCTTAAGGCCCGCAAGCGATCCCCACAATTAGTGGTCAACCAGGAAACTGGTGAAGAACAAACCGTGGATCTGGGACTCGTAGGGGAGATTGAATCCATCAACCCAGAAATCTTGGATGTTCTAACTGAAAACAATTACATACCAGTCATCAGCCCCATAGGAGTGGATGAAAGGGCAGAAACTCTAAATTTAAACGCAGATACAGTGGCTGGTGAAGTTGGTGGCAAAGTAGGAGCCGAGAAACTTATCATACTCACCGACGTGCCAGGCATACTGCGCGATCCATCTGATAAGGATAGTCTCATCAAAAAGGCCACCATCAGCGAAGTTAAGGAACTGATTGAAGATGGTACAGTCCGTGATGGTATGCTGCCCAAGGTCCTCACCTGCATCAGCGCCCTGGAAAAAGGAGTTAAGTCCGCCCACATAATCGATGGTCGGGTTAAGCACAGCATACTCCTGGAAATATTCACCAAAAAGGGTATTGGGACCATGATTACCAGATGAATATGATTACCAGATGAATATCCATTATTTTTTTCAATAATTTTTTTTCAAATTCTTATTCCCAGAATTATGAATGGATCCTTTAGCAAATTCAATTTACATTTACATAAAAAAGGAAATTTTCAGAATTAAGAGAAGAGAATTAAGAGAAGAATTTTAGATGTAAAAATTAATATTTTAAAATAAAAAATGATTAACGGTAAAATGGGACCTTAAAATAAAAAGATATATGGATAGATGGGTAATTTTAACTGTTAAGAGGGATTTATATGATTAAGATAGCTATAGTAACAGACGGAGCCTACGGTGAAAGGGCTTATGCAACCATAAAAGAAGAATTTGACTCTGAATACCTGGTTATGGATTCCCTTCAGTCCAGTTTCATGGATGAGATCGATCTTCCCCTAGAAACCATGGAACGTTTGGAAAAGGCAAACATCATCATAACCTATGTTTTACACCCTGATCTTACCCTGGACCTGGTGGATGCTCTGTATGATAAGGTGGATTGGATAATAGTAGGGGCCTGGAGAGGTGAAGGTTTCAAAAACCAGCTGGAAAGTTATGGGAATGTGAACTGTCCAGAAAACATGTGCGACCTCACTGAAAATGGTAACCCTGTTTTTGATGAATTTGTATCTAAATTCGGCAGACCAGTGGTACGGGTGAACTGCCAGGGCGATAAAGTGGTTGATGTGGAGGTTTTACGTTGCTCTCCCTGCGGTAGCACCCAATTCGTGGCTGAGGAAATGGTGGGTGAAAACACAGACACTATACCAATTAAAGCTGGTCTTAGAATACAACATTATCCTTGTCGTGCCCCTAAAATGAGACTTTTCGCTGATGATGAGTGTAAAAAGGAAATGGCTGCTAACTTCCATAAGGAAGCATTCCAGGAAGCACTGGATAAAAAGAAAGATATTAACCCTAAAAAATAATTTTAATTACCTGAAAAAAATTCAATTTATACAATAAATCAATATAACTTTAATACCTATTGTCGCGAAAAAAGTAATTGTGAGAAATATGTTAGAAGTAGCAATTATCGGAGCCAGTGGTTACACTGGAGGGGAACTATTGAGGTTCCTGAGTGTTCATGAAGAAGTGGAAGTGGTAGCTGCCACCTCCCGGCAGTATGCAAACACCCCAGTACGGAAGGTACATCCACACCTCCATGATCTGGATATAGAATTTACGGACCAATCCCCCCATGATCTAGATGTGGATCTGGGATTTACCGCCACCCCCCACGGGGCTTCCATGAGTATAGTTCCCCAGTTAGTGGATAAGGGAATTAAAGTTGTTGATCTCAGTGGAGACTACCGCTTCGACAATATAGGGACCTATGAGAAATGGTACAATCTCAAACACGAAAAACCGTTGGATGCAGTTTACGGGTTACCGGAGATGTACCGAGAGGAGATCAAAAAAGCCAATCTAGTTGCTAACCCTGGATGCTACCCTACTGGAGCTATCCTGGCAGGTATTCCACTGGTAAAGGAAGGGCTGGTGGATACTCTTATTGCAGACTCCAAAAGTGGGGTTAGCGGTGCCGGGATTAAACCCACCCCTGTTACCCATTATCCCAATATCAGCGATAATATAGTGCCCTACGCTGTCACCACTCACCGTCACATGCCTGAGATCCAGGAAAAACTCGGTAAATTTGGTGATGTTCGTGTTTCCTTCACCCCTCACCTGGTACCAGTAATCAGAGGTATTATAACCACCCTCCACTCATTCCCCAACCAGGAGATTAGTTCAGAGGAGATTGTGGATCTATATAATAAACAGTACCAGGCTGAACCATTTGTAAGGGTGCTGGATACGGGTGAAACCCCCCGTTTAAGTTCAGTGCGTGGATCCAACTTCTGCCATATAGGTTGTTTTGAAGTTGATGAAAACGGCCGATTAGTGGTTGTTTCTGCCATTGACAATTTGGTGAAAGGTGCCTCTGGGGCGGCAGTGGCCAACATGAACCTGATGTGTGGATTCCCTGAAAACATGTCCATGGAAGGTTGTGGTTTACATCCTTGAGATTGTTCCTTTTTTTACTGAAAAAAAGGCATAAATTACTGTGCATCCAAGGGAGACCTACACCCCCTAAACCTTTATAAACTTTGATCCATATATTTTATGAGAAGAAGAGAAAAAAGTGAGAAATTTCATTAAACTTTAGTAAACCCATTAATTCTACATAAAAACAGAGATTATCGCCAGAGGCAGATATCTACCATTTACTGTGATGATCAAAGGTTTACTATTTTCCTGATTTTTCCACTTTATTAGGAGTGAAACTTTATTGTTTGAGTTTTGAGGTAAATTTTATGAAAACCATGATCCTGTTTTATTCACGAACCCGGAAAACTGCCCTGGTAGCCAAAACATTGGCCCAGGAAGTTAACGCAGATTATCTGGAAATAACCGACCTGAACAACCGGGCGGGTGCGCTTAATTATGTGAAAGCTTCGCTGGATGCTTTCCGTGAGAATAAAACTTTAATAAAACCGGAGACAGTGAACCTCACTGATTATGATCTGGTTTATGTGGGGAGTCCCACTTGGGCTGGAAAACCAGCACCGGCAATAATAACCCTAATTGATCAATGCGACTTCCAAGGGAAGGATGTGATCCTCTTTGCCACCATGGGAAGTTCCGGGGGCCAGAAGGTAATTGAACGGATGCGGGAAAAAATAGAACCCCGCGGAGGGCGTATGATCAAATCATTCCAGATCAAAACTGGTAACCAAAAAACTGAAGAACTCGTTGAAAACATTAAAGAGATTGTAAAAGAGGAAGACCTCCCTATATATGGGATATAAATCAAGTGTGAGTGAATAAAATAATAAATTTTTACATTCACATTAATCCCTAATAAAAAAAAAAAATGTTAGGATAAGACCTGGTGATTTAATTGATAACATTGGAAAGATTCTTAGAATCATACAAACCACTAATCGCCATCCCCGTAGTGATCACCATCATTTCCCTGGTATTAATAGCCACCATGGGTATTAATGAGGGCATCGAACTTAAGGGTGGTACAGTAGTGGTTATAGAGCTTGAAAAATCCGTTAGTCAAAACGAATTGCAATCAATAATTAGTTCCACTGTCCCAGGTCAACAGGTTGATGTTAAATCCATTAACAACGACCAGGCCACAGTGGACATCACCGGTGACACCGATGTGGTTAAAATATCGGCGGCACTAAAGGAAACCGGTACCATAACCAGTTACCGATCAGTGGGGCCAGTGTTGAGCGCAGAATCAATGACCCAAATTTACTATGCACTGGCATTTGCCTTCATCTTCATGAGTATAACCGTGTTCATCATCTTCCGTGATGTCGTACCCAGCATGGCCATTATTCTGGCTGCAATTTCGGATATAGTCATAGCAGTGGGTGGGATGAGCCTGTTTGGCATACCCCTTTCCATTGCCTCTGTGGGAGCACTGCTGATGCTCATTGGTTACAGTGTGGATACCGACATACTCCTCACCACTCGAGTCCTTAAGAGGAAAGAAGGTACTATTACTCAACGGGCTAAAGATGCAATGAAAACAGGTATAACCATGGCTATCACATCCACTAGTTCCATGGTAGCATTGTACCTGGTGGTGGTGTTTTTAATACCAGCAGCCCAGACACTGGCTGATATTGCTGCGGTCCTTATAATTGGACTGGTAGCTGATATTATGACCACTTGGCTCATGAACCTTGGAATACTGAGATGGTACACGGAGGCACGCCAATGAAACTCAAAGAATTCTTAAAAGATAAAAGAGTGCTACTCCTGATAGTTCTGGTTATTGCCAGTATTGGTGCTATTTCTGTTCTAGGGATACAGCAGGGTTTGGATCTGAAAGGTGGGTCTACTATACAGATCCAGCTGGAAAAACCAGTGGACACCGCCACCATGAACACGGTTACCGCGGTTCTGGATAAAAGGTTGAACATTTTCGGGGTTAAAGATGTTAAAGTTTATCCCAGTGGAAACCAGAATGTAATTGTGGAGATTGCGGGGGTTCAACCTGAAGATGTGGCCAAGATCGTGGGAAGTAACGGTAAATTCGAGGCCAAGATCAACAACCAGACTGCGCTGGTGGGATCAGATATCACCCAGGTGAAAACTTACCAGGTGACCGGAACCCAATGGCAGGTCCCATTCACCGTGTCATTAGATGGTTCCAATCGATTTGCCCAGGTTGCTAAAGGCCAGGCCGGAGTCCCTGTGGAGATGTATCTAGATGATGAGTTGATCACTTCCCCGGAGCTTGCCGAAGAACTGGCCAATGGAAATCCATCCACCGATGTGATGATCAGTGGCGGGGCAGCTACCAAAGAAGAAGCTCAGACTGAAGCTAAAAGTGTGCAAACCCTCTTACAATCTGGTGCTCTACCAGTTAAAGTCAAAATAGTAGGAGTTAGTAGTGTATCCGCAGATTTAGGTGATCAGTTCATTAATGGTGCTCTTATCGCCGGTTTATTAGCCCTAGTGGTTATTGCTGCCATTATTATCCTAAGGTACCGTACCCCCATACTGGTTGTTCCCATCATAATCACCAGTATTGCAGAGTTAATACTGGTTTTGGGAGCCGCTGCAGTGATCCACTGGAACATTGACCTGGCAGCTATTGCCGGTATAATAGCAGCCATTGGTACCGGGGTTGATGACCAGATCATCATCACCGATGAGGTGCTCAAGGGATTCAGTGAGAAGAAGGGTAAAAGAAGAAGACTGGCAGGTGTACGGTCACAGATTAAAGGCGCATTCTTCATAATATTCGCTGCAGCCGGAACCCTGATCGCGGCCATGTTACCACTGGCCTATATTGGGTTCAGCAGGGGAGCAACAGGAATAGGTGTGCTTTCTGGATTTGCCTTCACCACGGTTCTGGGAGTGCTCATTGGAATTTTCATCACCAGGCCAGTGTACGCCAAATTCATTGAAATGATTCTGGATAAATAGGATACAATCCCTAAATCCTATTTTCACCACATCTTTTTTTTAATCCATTTTTTTCAAAATGAGGATATTCTAAACTATTCAACCACTATTTTCCATACCATTATTTCTTAAAAAAAACCTGAAAATAAAACTAATTTTAATATTACTGCAATAGGACTACATATTTGAAGGATTCATCCTTATTTGAAGGATCCATGCTTATTTGAAGGATCCATCCTTATTCTCCAAAATTAAGCGGAAATTCTATTATAATTAGCCGGTTCAGGATAGGCTGGTAATCACCAGGGGGGATAATCTTATAAAATATTATCAGAATATATTTCTTCTAGAAATAAGAAAATGGTGAAACATGAAAACTCCCTGGGAACTGAAGGTAAAACCCATTAGGAATGGAACCGTAATTGACCATATCAGTGCTAACAAGGCCCTGAGAGTCCTTAAGATACTGGGACTTCCCAGTAAGGAAACTGCAGTGACCCTGGCCATGAATGTACAGTCCAGCCAAATGGGAAGTAAGGATATTGTTAAGATCGAAGGCCGGGAACTGGCATCCCGGGAAGTGGATGAAATTGCACTCATAGCACCATACGCCACCATCAACATTATAAGGAATTATGAAATTGTGGGAAAGGGTAAGGTGAATCTCTTAAATGAGATTAACAGTATTTTAAACTGTTCCAATCCCAACTGCATCACCAACACTGATGAACCAGTTACCACCCGTTTCACTGTCCTGCAGAAGGAACCATTGATACTGCGCTGCCATTACTGTGAACGGATTATGGATCAAACTGAAGTACAAACTCAGTTCAGAGTTTTCTAGATTCATAAAATTTTTATTATCTATTTTAAAGACAAATATAGGATTTATAGGATAAATAAGGGGGATTTTGATGGTTTTAAAACGTGGAACTGTGGAGGTTAACACCTCCCAGAGGGTGGAGATTCAGGATATCACCCCTGAGGTGGATGCAGTGCTTAAAACTAGTGGTGTTAAAGATGGGCTGTTGAATATTTACAGCCGTCACTCCACTTCAGCCGTGGTAATCAATGAGAATGAAACTGGTCTGGTTAATGATTTCCAGTTAGCCCTTCAGAAACTGGTTCCAGAGGGTGTGGGTTACCAGCACGATGGTATTGATAACAATGCTGACAGCCATATCCGTGGGTTCTTACTAGGGGGCAGCCAAACCATACCTTTCGAGAATGGTAGGATGATGCTGGGTACCTGGCAGAGTATCTTCTTTGTGGAACTGGACGGCCCACGGCAAAGGAAACTTACCGTGACTGTTATGGGAGATTAATAGTTATAGATTAATTGTTATAAAAATCAATAATAAAACTTGTATTTTTTGAAGGGATGCTTAAAATAAGGGAATAATTTAAGGGAATGCTTAAAATTCGTTTAAAATGGATATCTAAAAACTGTTGGAAAGGATTAAGAACCTTCATTAAAGAGTATAAAAAATTAAATTAGAATATAAAATCAATTGAAGGGACTTTCAATTAAAAAAAAAAGATTTTAAATTAAAATAGGGTTGTTTATTCCATCTTATCACATAAATTACCTTCATTTCATTTTTTTATTATTTTATCTCGGAAGTTGTAAGTTTCTGGTATAATATTCTTATTTTTCATCAATATCTCAAATCTATTGATTGTATGCATCTTTAAAGTTCAAACTTGAAGATAAAAATAGATAACATTTATAAGGTGCAATATATAATTAGAATTATGCAACATATATATTGCATACGGGTGGTGGAGGTAAAAATAGTGAAAAATAAAAGAATGAAAATTGCAAGGGTTGAAATGGATTTATCACAGGAACAACTTGCAGAACTTGTTGGAATAACCAGACAAACAATAGGACTTATTGAATTAGGAAAATACAATCCGTCCTTAAATTTATGTATTGCTATTTGTAAAGCTTTGGGAAAAACATTAAACGATTTATTCTGGGAGGAATGAATATTAAAAAAATTAAAGATGAACGAATTGAAAAAATACAGAACAGATATGGGACACATGCTTTCATAATAGTATCTGCATTGTTATTTTCATCCATATTATTCAAATCAGTTGTAATGAATTTACCATTTAAGGAGTATCTAACTGAACTCGTGATATTTTTAATAGGAATGGTATATTATACCCTTAAAATTACAAATGCAGGTTTATTCCACACAGTCAAAGAAAGCAAAATATACCTCATTACATCTTTTGCTTTAATCTCCATCCTTTTTGGTATTTTAGTGGGACTAACAAATATGTTCAGGTATCAAAATGGACAATTCAATGAAATAACAATGTTCAGCATATCCATTTTAACAGCTGAAGCATTCGTTATTATAATAATTGCATGGATAACTTTTGAAAAGTTATCCAAAAGAAGCGAAAAAAAGCAATTTGATGTAGAGTGAAGGTATAAACTTTTTATTAATACCTGAATGTAGTGGAGTTTATTTAAGGGTTTTAAACTCCACTTCCATTGCCACCACCGGATACTCCAGTTCAAAGTTCCGTATAACCTCTGGATTCATTTCACCGAAGAATCCTTCAACACATATCTCACCTGTTTCTTTTTTCACTCCTTTTAGTAATGCGCAACGCCCCCGGATAAAGCTGGGGTGATCTAGATCGTCAATAACCATTTCCAGCCCCAGATTGTTTATAAAGGCATCGCTGGTTGATTTGATCTCGGTGAAGTTGGCCTGTGAATGGGTGATCATGGCTGCCATTTTTTTACTACCCTTTGTCCGGGTTTCATTCTCCCCATCCAGGAAGACTGTTTCCCCTACTTCGAAGATCCTCTGGGGTAGTTCTTCGTGTTTGTTATCCTCCAGAAACTCCAATAATCCATTTAGAAGACTCTGTCTGATCATGGTCCGGTCCTGGCTTATGGGTTGGGCTACTTCCACCCGTTCCGTTTCCTGGAGTTTCATCTTCTGGAAGTGGTTCTCCTCGTTGGTTAACATGAGACTCATAACCTCTGTGAAGCTGAGTCCATTCATGATCTCCCGGACGTTCTGATCAAACTCCAGGTAAGGGTCTTCCCGGGCCACTGTGGCTACCTGAGGTAGTTCCGGTTCTATCTTACGGAAACAATAACCAATAGCCACATTCTCAATTATATCCACCTCATGGAGGATATCAGCCCGGTAAGGAGGTATTTTAACCAAGACCGTATCCTCATCAGCGACTTCTGCATCAAAACGGACTTTTCTTAGGGATTCTACCACCATATCCAGAGTTAATGGTATTCCAATAAGTTTTACTGCATTTTTCAAGCTTAATGTTCTTTCTTTCGGTGTTAAATCAGGCCTTATGAATGTTTCATCCGGATAAATGTTTTCCATGGTCTGAATGGTAGCCCCAGATTCAGCGAAGCTGGTGGCGATAATGTTCAGGGTTCGCTCCACTGCCTGCTGGTCAGTACCGGTGACATCCACAAATAGGTTCCTGGTATCACTGGTAAGCTTGGTGAGCTCCCCATTGATAATAGGAGGCATGGAAAGTATTTTATCTTCAGAATCCATAATCAATGGGTAACGGTCGTACTGGTCTATTAAATGGGCATAGGCCTGTCCTTTTTTATGTTGGGTGAGTATTTCCCGGAGGGTCATTTCCTCATCTGATTCCAGGGGTACGAAGGATACTTCATCAGGATCTGCAGCAAAATATCGGAAAGGACCCTTTATCACGTCCAGGTTGTGGATTCCAATGGCTACTTTCTTACGGTCCCGTCCAATAACCCAGTGCAGGTCTTCCTGGAAGTCCATGATCTGGGGAAGTTTATCATCATCAAATTCCACGTTAAGGACCAGACAACAGGCGGTGTAAGGTCGGATATTTTTAAGTCCCGGATCAATGGTTATGCTGGTTCCAGATGGCTCTAAAGGGTACTTTGGTATTCCTTCCTCTATTTTCAGGAAACCTTTAAGTGCCCGGGCAACTCCCTCCACACTCAAATAGTCTGGCCGGTTGGGGAAAAACTCCACTTTTACCCCTTCATCATCATACTCCTCAATATCACTCCCAATCATGGGGAGAAGATCAATGAGTTCATCCTTGTCTATTTCCATTTCCAATAGTTCTTCCAAATCAGTGTAGGTGAATTTTATAACTGGCATGACTTTTTCCTCATTTATTTATTTTTTCTAGATGATCCAGTTAGATCAACTTATAATTGAGATTAATTATCTAAAACTACATCCACATATTATATACCCAGTATCATTATAAAGAACAGTGATTCTACTGTAAAGTGAAGGGCACGGTGTTGAAGGTAGTTCATTTTTAACCCCGCCACTTCGTGGTAGAGGTCCACAACCAGGTGAATTACAGCTGCTAAAAACCCTATCTCCAGGGATAAAAATACCAGGGATAATAATATAAAGTGAAAAACGGCTTCCAGGACCTCATGAACCACCCACATCCGGATATTAGAACCCATTATTCTCTGGATCATTCCGGCCAGGAGGACATAAAAATCAAAGAACACCTTCCAGAATATCTGACTATGGGCCTCATCACTCACTGCCAGAATAACCGCAATGTAAAACCACAGTATTTCCATATTATATCCACCGGTATTTACTACTTTTAAGGATTATTTATCACTTTTAAGCTATTTAGAAACTCTTAGGGTATTTAGAAACCTTTTCAGATTGAGGAATCAATAATATTTACTCAAGTATTAGCTTATCTCACCCGTACTGATCTATCTTAATTACTGATCAATCTACAAGTACTGATCTATCCTAATATCAAGGTTTTTATTATCAACGTAATTTTATATCATGTAGCTATAATATAGCTATAATTATATCCATTCATTAATAAACTATAGAAATACTTAACTTGAAAGCATATATATTAATTTGTATTAATTTAGCTAATAATTTGGCTGATTTTAGAGTTTACTAATGATTTATTAAGAGGAGACCTAAGATGAAGGAAGTTGAGGTTCCCAAGGACTACAATCACGAAAATGAAATAAACTGGCAAGCAACCTGGCAGCGAATGAAACTCTACCAGTTCAACCCTGATGAAAAACGACCACGCTATATTATTGACACCCCACCACCATACCCCACTGGCTCAATCCACATAGGTCATGTTCTTAACTGGCTTTACATGGATTTATTAGCCCGATGGAAGCGTATGCAGGGGCACTCAGTATTGTTCCCCCAGGGATGGGATTGTCACGGCCTGCCCACCGAGGTTAAGGTGGAGGAGATCCACGGTATTAAGAAGAACGATGTTCCCCGGGAGGAATTCCGGCAGATGTGCATCGAACTCACCAAAGAGAATATTCAGGGTATGAAGACCCAGATGCAACGTATGGGATACTCACAGGACTGGAACCGAGAATACGTAACCATGACCCCTGAGTACAAGGAAAAAACCCAGCGCAGCTTCCTGCAGATGTACCATGAGGGTCTGATCTACCGCGCAGTGCACCCGGTGAACTGGTGCCCCCGCTGTGAAACTGCCATTGCTTTTGCTGAAGTTGAGTACCAGGAAAATGAAACTTTCCTCAACTACCTTGAATTTCCTGACCCTGCTGGTGAAACAGGTGTTCCCATTGCCACCACCCGACCAGAATTACTGGCAGCATGTGTAGCAGTGGTGGTACATCCAGAGGATGAACGCTACCAGCACCTCACTGGTAAAAAGGTACAGGTACCCTTATTTAACCGGGAAGTGGAGATTATCACCGATGAAGAGGTGGACCCCGAGTTCGGTACTGGAGCAGTTATGATCTGTACCTTCGGGGACAAAACTGACGTAACCTGGGTGAACCGCTATGATCTGGACATCATTGAGGCCATCAATGAACAGGGAATAATGCAGGATGTCTGCGGGAAATACAGTGGACTCACCCTCACAGAATGTAAAGATGCAATAGTGGAAGACCTGGATAAGGAAGGATTCCTCACCCGTAAGGAGAAGGTAGACCAGAACGTGGGCCAGTGCTGGAGATGCAAAACACCCATCGAGATACTGGTGAAAAAACAGTGGTTCGTGGCAGTTAAACAAATGAACCCCCAGATCATAGATGCCGCCGAAGGCATGGACTGGATACCAGAACACATGAAAACCCGTCTATTGAACTGGACTGGTAGCATGGACTGGGATTGGTGTATAAGCCGGCAGAGGATATTCGCCACACCCATACCAGTATGGTACTGTAAAGAGTGCGGAGAGGTTATGGTCCCCTCTGAAGAGGAAGTACCCCTGGACCCAACCCAAACACAACCCACAAAACCATGCCAGTGTGGAAGCACAGAATTCATAGCAGAAGAAGATGTACTGGACACCTGGATGGACAGTTCCATCACCCCCCTGGTAATCGCTGGCTGGCCTGGTGAAGAGTACCAGGATCTCTTCCCAGCCACCATCCGCCAGCAGGGACATGACATCATACGTACCTGGGCATTCTATACCATTCTACGTACCCTGGCCCTCACTGGAGACGCACCTTTTCAGAATGTGGTGGTTAACGGGATGGTGTTCGGGGAAGATGGACATAAGATGAGTAAATCCAGGGGGAACGTCATTGCCCCTGAGGATGTGGTGGAGGAGTACGGTGCCGATGCCCTCCGGTTATGGGCAGCCAACAGCGTACCAGGATCAGATGTGCCCTTCGCCTGGAAGGATGTTCAGCACGGCTACAAATTCCTCCGGAAATTCTGGAATGCCTTCCGATTCGTTAACATGCACCTGGCAGCTTACAGTGCAAATAATGATGTTGAATCCATTAAAACCACCTTAAAACCGTTGGATAAATGGATACTATCTGGTTTAAACCAGCTGGTAGGAGAGGTCACCCATACCATGGATGATTACAACTTTGCCCATGCCCGTAACCGTATCCAGGCCTACATCTGGCATGATTTCTGCGACGACTACATCGAAGCAGTTAAATACAGGCTGTACACTGATGAAGAAGGAGAATCCAAACAGGCTGCACTTTACACCCTGAACACAGTTATCCAAACATGTTTAAGGCTAATGGCCCCATTCACTCCCCACTTCACCGAGGAGATCCATTACTACCTGGAAGGATACGGAAATGCTAAAAGTAGCGCAGAAAATGATAATGTGGGAGAATTGGATAAAACTAGGGATGAAGATGTTTTCAGGAGCATTCACCAGGAAACCTGGCCTGAAGTGGTACAAGACCTGGTGGATCCAGTGGCCGATGGTATTGGACAGCTGGGCGCCGAAGTCATTGGTGAGTTAAGAAGATTCAAAGCCAGCAGGAAAATGCCACTCAACACCCCCCTCAAGGCTACCACCATCTATTCCAATTCTCCTGAAAAGTATAACCACCTTTTAACTCTAGAAGATGATATCAAGGGCACCATGCGTATTGAAGAGTTGATGGTCAGTGAAGGGAAACCAGATGTACGGGAGATCGTGGTGGAAATCACTCCCCGTATGGATAAGATCGGACCAGAGTTCAAGGGACAGGCCCCAGTTATAGTTAAATATCTGCAGTCCCATGATCCACAAGAAATAGCTGATTCCCTGGAAGAAGATGGTTCCATTGATATTGAAGGATCCCTGATCACTGCTGACTACATTTCAACCAGTAAAGAATTGGTAGGCCGTACCGGGGAAAAAGTGGAACTTTTACTCCTTGAGGAAATGGACCTGGTAATGGAACTGGTGATCTAACACCTTTACATGTAGAATCAATGACCCATTACAAATAAATCACAACGAAAAGTTGATTGATGATGTTTAATTGGTGATTAATGTGGAATTAAAGGTAGAACAGGCCAGTGAAATAAAAGGAGTGGTTAAGGCACCTCCATCAAAAAGTTACACCCACCGGGCTCTTATGGTGGCCTGCTTGGCAGAGGGTGAGTCCCGCCTGCAGGATCCCCTCTATTCAGCCGACACCATGGCCACTCTCGAGGCCTGCCAGGCCCTGGGGTGTGAAGTTGAAGTAGGGGATGACCATTGCATTGTCCAGGGCACTGGTGGAGATCTTGAAACTCCCGGGGATGTTTTGGACCTTAAAAACAGTGGAACCACCCTCCGTTTTCTTACGACCATGACCGGTCTAACCCCAGGTTGCACCGTGCTCACTGGTGATGATTCCCTGCGGGGAAGACCCATGCAGGACCTGTTAGATTCCCTCAGTATGCTTGGAGTTAAGGCCTACTCCACCCGTAATAATGGCCTGCCACCAATGGTTATAACCAGTGGTTTTCCTGGGGGTAGAAGTGAGATTAAGGGAGATGTTAGTTCACAGTACATCTCTTCCATCCTGCTTTCAGCTCCCTACGCCCAGAATCCGGTTGATCTTCAGGTGATTGGAGATTTCAAAAGCAGACCATACGTGGAGATGACCCTGGACATAATGGATAAATTCGGGGTGTACTGCCAGCAGAGACCTGGAAATCAGTTCCATCTAGAAAAACAAACATACCAAGCCAGGGATTACACCATAGAAGGAGATTATTCTTCAGCATCCTACTTATTAGGTGCTGCTGCCCTTTTAGAGGGAGAGATAACTGTTCAAAACCTTTTCAAAGGCTCTAAACAGGGTGATAAGATAATAGTGGATATCCTGGAAAATATGGGTGCTAATCTTATTGTAAAGGAAGATCAGGTTACAGTGAAGGGAACTCTGGAACCGGATAAAAGTATTAAATCCCGGAATGATAAGTCATCTAGATCTGGAATTGATGATTCTACAAAATCCAGTAATGTTACCGGTGATCTTCTGTTCACAAGCAACCTCCAGGGAATAGAGGTGAACCTGGAAAATTCACCTGATCTTTTACCTACAGTTGCTGCCCTGGCAGCAGTGTCCCAGGGAACCAGCCATATAATGGGAGTTGAACACGCCCGTTACAAAGAGACGGATCGGGTGCATACCATGGCCCTGGAACTGAGTAAACTAGGTGTTCAGTTAAAAGAAGAACCAGACGGCCTCATTATCAGGGGAGGAGCTCATGGTGGTGAAGTGGAAAGTCACAGTGATCATCGTCTGGTTATGGCCCTAACCCTGGTGGGACTCCTCACTGGAGATATGCGTATCAAAAATGCAGCTTCACACCAAGTGTCTTTTCCCAATTTCCCCCAGGTGATGATGGGTTTGGGATGCCCTGTGGAAATCATTTAGAACCAGTCAATGTTTTCCATTTAAAAAAATAGAAAAAAGTAAGGTATACTGGAATAGTTTAATAAAAGATATTTATTAAATAAGATAATAACTTAATACTTGTAAGGGATAGGTAATATGCACTGAGGTTAATAGAAGATTTGAATATTTATGTAACATTGGAATATTAGCAGGCGGTTAAAATGAAACTTAGCAATGAAACCAAAATTGTGGTTCTAGGAGCTTATAACTCAGGGAAAACCACAACCTTAGAACAGATATGTTATAACAGGGCCAAAGTTGAGTACAATGGAACCACCACAGCCCTGGATTACGGTAGCACCATGATCAATGGGGAAAAGGTGCACTTTTTCGGAACCCCCGGTCAGGAACGCTTCCGCTTCATGCGCAGGATACTCTCAGAGGGCCTGGATGGAGCTATACTGGTGGTGGATAACAGTAAGGGAATCACCTCTACTGATCAGGAAATTCTAGGACGTTTAAAAGAATTCAAGGTCCCCTATGTTGTTTTCTCTAATAAACAGGATCTGAACTCCAACAACCTGGAAATAGATTCTGATGCCCCTGTAATTCCAACCATAGCCCAGGATGGAGAGGGGATCCTGGATGGGGTGGAAACACTTCTGGAAATAATTAAATCATAAATAAGAAGATAAATCACATCATACCTAAGATTTATCAATTATATATATTTTTACCTCTCCTTATCTATCTTTTTAACCTGATTAATTCTAAGATTTATCAACCACACTTAATAAGGAAACATTTTTACCACTTATGATTCTATTTAGTCAATTATTAAAGAGGGATTATTTACATGGAATAATCAAACTTTATGAGTGAAATTATTCAACTTCAATGTAAAAGTAATTCAACTTGGTGTGTGAAGTCTTTATTAGTAAATTTCTCAGCCCAGTTTTTCTAATTTGCAATGATTTTCTAATTTGCAAATGAAAGTTTGGGAAAAATGTTTGAATCAATTTAGGATAGCAAATTTAGGATAGCAAATTGCATATAAATTATTAAAAACTTTAAAAGGATAAAGAAAATGGATCTTAGAGAACGTATTGACCTGATTATGGAAAGTCTGCAGCAGCAGTACGATCTAAGGGTATTTGAAGATAGAGACCCATACCGGGTGCTTATAAGGACCATTTTGTCCCAGAGAACACGGGACGATAACACTGACCGGGCCTCAGCACAACTTTTCTCAAAATATCATACCATGACTGAGATTGCCCAGGCAGACCCGGCTGAACTGGAGCCCCTCATCCGTCCGGCTGGTTTTTACCATGTTAAGGCCAAGAGGATAGTTGAAGTATCCCGCAAACTTCTGGATGAATTTAAGGGCCAGGTGCCGGAGGATATGAAGGGCCTCCTGGAACTACCGGGAGTGGGAAGAAAAACCGCCAACTGTGTGCTGGTTTACGGTTTCCAGAAACCTGCCATTCCAGTGGATGTGCATGTCCACAGGATAAGTAACCGACTGGGACTGGTTGACACCAAAAACCCGGAAGAAACTGAATTGGAACTTGAAAAAATAGTTCCCAGGGAGTACTGGATAGAACTTAACGATCTCATGGTGCAGTTCGGACAGAATATCTGCCGCCCCCAGTCACCAAGACACCAGGAATGCCCCCTAAATGAAATCTGCGATTACTACCAGAACCTCGAGTAAAAACCTTTAACAGAATATTCCCTCAAAAACCAGCACAGAGAATAAAAACTTTAAAAAGAGAACAAACACTGTAAAAGGACAATGATCAATTGTAACAAAATAATGCACACCGCAATATTTTAATGTAAAATATCAAAGTTACACTGGGATAGGTAATAACCCAACCACCAAATAGAATGTAATTATATGAAAATTTAACTCACACTTTACCTATGAATGTAATAATCCAACTTCAAGCCAGAGATTTTAAACGAATATTTTAAACCCAAAATATTCACTATTAACAATATTAAAGTGATTATATTATTTTTTAAAGATATAACTGAAGTTGAATTAAAAATAGAGTATTTCAATAATAGTTAGGTCTTTTAGATATCATAGATACCCATCATTTAAGATATAACAAATTATAACATACTTCCAGTTAATAAACCTCTCCTATAACTTTAATTATACTATGTCCCCACATAATATAATTATATTTGGCCTTCTTTGGGAGATTATCCTGTTTTGTGAGTGTTGCTTACATTTACGGCCATTTAGTCCACTGAAGTTTTTATGTTACTTTCAAAAGAAAACTTATTTACATAATACTTGAAAATAGTTTAGTACATGGTAAAATTAATAATAAAATTTTATTTGTGGAAGTGAACCTATGGAAACCAAATATTTAGTGGGAGTTTTAGTATTGATTGTGGCTATTAGTGGCGCCACTGCCTGTAGTTTTTTGTTACCATCAAGTAATCCCTTGCAGAATAATGCTGCCACATCGGTAAGTAGCCCTGTGGCTGGAAATGACTCTGGAACACAGGAACAAACACAAAAACCGGCCAATAACCAGAAAACTGTGCAGGCTCAGAAAGTCACCTGCACCAAGTGCGGTGGAAGTGGTGTGCTCAAATGCACCAGTTGCGGTGGAAGTGGCAAGCTTAAAGGATCATGCGTCACCTGTGGTGGGGATGGGAAAGTTTACATAGATGGGAAAGGTGTTTCTAACCCCAATGTAATACATGTTGTTGCGGTTCTAGCATGTCATGAAGAAACCTGTTCTGCCTGTGGAGGAACCGGTGGAATTAAAACCACATGCACCAAGTGTGGTGGGGATGGGAAAATAAGCTGTCCTGCCTGTGGTGGGGATGGATATACATAATTGGATTGGATAAAAACTTTATTTAAATAATCCTTTGTTTTTAACTAGTTCCTAATTCCTTTTTTTTAGTCTAAAAAAATGACTCCATTTAATAGAATGATTATAATCAATTCCTGATTATAGAAAATACATCCTGCAATAATAATACAATATTTGCCCATAGTACTAATTTTAACTGTTCTAATTAGTATACTAAGAACAATGGTTATTAAGTAATTACTACTAAAAATAGTTAGGGAAGTAAATGTTATATTAAGAATCAAATGTAAATTAGTTAAAACTCGAAAACCGTTATTACCAAGATTCGTGGGGGCGATTTATATTACTGTTAACTATCTTGATGTTTATACTGAAACAAAGGACCTATTAAAATACACTTCCAGTTCTGCAGTTAGAGTTAAAATCCTTATCTGCCTCAGTGAAGGCCATGGAACCATGAGCGCACTGAAAAAAGAAACAGGAATCACCAGTTCCACCATATCCCATAACCTCAGTGATCTGGAAAAAAGGAAGATAAGCACCAAGAAAGGTGAAAAATATTCTTTAACACCCCTTGGTAAAATAATCACCATTAATCTTATTGAATATATAAAAACCAATGCTGCAGTGAGTAAATTCCAGAGATTGTGGATGGGTCATGATCTAAGCTGTATACCCCTCCACTTAATAAAGAGGATCGGAGATCTTCACAACTCAGTACTGGTTGAATCAGAATCAGGGGAAATTTACAAACCCCATGAAACATATCAAAAGATAATATCAGGATCCAAATATATTAAAGGGGTTTCACCTATTTTCCGTTTCGATTACATTGGTTTATACCAGAAATTGGTGGTTGAACACGATATAGATGTAGAACTCATACTGACCCAGGAGATAGTTAACCAGACCATGGAGGGTATTGATGGAGATAATTTGAAGTACCTTCAGGATTTCATGTCCAGGGATAAAGTCAAATTTTGGGTTATTCCAGATGATGTGAATATTGCGTTTACCGTCACTGATAAATATTTATCATTGGGCTTATTCCATGAAAATGGAGAATACGATAATACCAAAGATCTGATAAGTGATGATCATGACGCTGTTACCTGGGGTAACCAGCTATTTTACCACTATAGAAACCAGGCTGAGAAACTCGAACTATAAATTTTGGCGAAGTTTACTGGTTATATTAACTTCCAGTTCCATTTTCATTGCCATTAATGGTTGTTTAAAAACATTTTTCTCTTTTTATTTATATGGGGTCCCTGTTTCCTACCAACTTATAATGGCCACTTTCCTGGTTATATACTCAGTTTACGGTCTAAACAAGATTACAGATACTGAAGAAGACCAGTTGAATGCACCGGAAAGATCAAATCTCATCTCCAGTCACCAGAAACTATTCACCTACAGTTCATTTATTGCCTACATCCTGGCGGTGATTATTGGAATCCTGCATGGATGGCAGGTGATTTTGGTGCTCCTCTTCCCATTACTGGCTGGGGTGATATACAGTATACAGGTCCATCCCCGTATCCCCCGGTTAAAGGATATATTTGCAGTGAAGAGTCTCGTAGTGGCCCTGAGCTGGACTGTTGGTAACACCTTCCTGCCCCTGGTGAATTATAACAGTAATCTACTGGTTATGAGTTTGATATTTTATTTTTTCTTCATAAAAAGCTTCATTAACACCGTTCTTTTTGATCTAATGGATGTAGATGGGGATAAGCTCACCGGGGCCATGACCATACCAGTGGTTATAGGGGCATCCTGCACCATAAAATTACTACTCCTACTGAACACAACACTATTATTTTTCATTTACCTTGTTATGGCCTTTGATTTGTTTTCGGTATTAATCATCCCCTTGATATTCTGTGTAATCTATGGTTACGCCTATATTCTATATTTTTCAGGCACCAAAAACAGGTTACAAATGGATATCCTGGTGGATGGTGAATGGATACTGGTAGTATTCATTAGTTTACTGAGCATGGGAATTTAAGTAATGACATTTAGGTAAGAAATGAGTTTAGGTAATAAGTGAGAGTCCTAATTAAAAAGTAGAAGTTTGCTTCTTTAAAAAATGGGTTATTGGAATTTATTCCTTAAATTTTATCCGGAAGGTGGTTCCCTGCTTGCTTATCAGTTCCAGTTCTCCCTGGATCTGGGAGGTGAGACTGCTCACCAGTAACATTCCCAGACTGTCACTTTTTACCACATCAAAATCATCTGGTATTCCAATTCCATCATCAATGACCTCCAGCACGTATTCATCACCTTCAAGGTGGAAGTTTATCTTTATTGTTCCCTCCTGATCATCAGGAAATGCATATTTAAGGCTGTTAGTCACCAGTTCATTGATTATTAGTCCCAGGGGCACTGCACTATCCACATCCATCTTAACATCCGAAACATCCATCTGGAGCTGGACCCGCCCCCTGCTGGTACGGTAGGTATCAAAAATATCCCGGGTAAGTGATCGAAGGTAATCCGGAAAATCAATGTTCTTAACATCCCCTGATCTGTACAGTCGCTCGTGGATAAGTGCCATGGATTTAGCCCTACTCTGACTTTCTCTGAATATCTCCCGGGTTTCTTCATCCTTAATGTACCTGGACTGTAGACTCAGGAGACTGGAAATGATCATCAGATTGTTTTTAACCCGGTGGTGAATTTCCTTCATCAGCATCTCCTTATCCTGCAGGAGCTGGTTAACCTGCACCGAAAGTCGGCGGGTCTGTAGAAGAACCCTTACCCTGGATTGCAGTACCATTTTTGTAATGGGGACCGTGATAACTTCATCAAAACTACTCCAAACATCATTTTTAACCTTTAAAAGATCATTAGGAGAAGTAACCAGGAGATAGGGGAGGAAAAGAGGTTTATCTTTCTCTTTCCTGGTTTTAACCTGGTCTTTGATAGGGGCCCATGAAGGTAAGTCCATGATAACCATACTCAGACTATCAGGAGAATCCTCTGAAATGTCTGATTCATCATATATTATATTGTAATCCTTACCAAGAAGCTGTCCAACCATTTCACTGTTTTTATGGTTAACCATGGATATTAAGATGGTTTCTGATGATTCCATAGTAATCCCTCATTATAATAAAAGCAATTTTCCCAATAAAACCTATACTTGTACTTTAGAAATATCAAATTCACCACCCAATTAAACCCCACCCCGCAACAGTGATAAACCCTGGTTGTTAAACCCATATATCTCCTATTCCTCAATGAAACTTTTTATCAGGAGTAAGAGTTCTTTAACCACCAGTGGCTTTACCAGTACCCCATGAGCTCCATGTATTTTACTCTGTTTCTCCACAGCCTGCTGGTGCTGGGGGCTTAGTACAAGAAATGGGATTTCCAATACTCTGAGACGTTCACAGGAGTCCCAGATACTCCGGTTGAATCCGGATATGTCCATCAGTACCAGGTTTATGGTTCCCTGATTTTCAACCTCTTTGTCCAGTTCTTCAGGACTTAAAACCCCTATAACTTGGTATCCTTCTTCCCCTAAAATTTTAATTAAAATGTCCAGGTTCCGCTGATTGCGATTTAAAGCCAGTATTACTGTTTTAGACATTTAAATCATACCCCCAAGGTAACCTAGCATTCCTAGTTTTTGATGTTTTCCGGGGTGCCGCTTAGTATTCCACGAATATCCTTGAGTGGAGGTCCCACCCGGATACCGTACTGGGTGATGCGTACTTCCCGGAGGCTTTTCTCAAAGTCGCTTAAACGTTTTTTAAGCACACCAATAGATTTGCGTAGTTCTCCGCTGGTTTCAAAATATCTGAGGAACATTATATTATCAGCCAGGTAGCTGATACCAATTTCAGTTACTTTTATTTCTCCACTGATGTTTTCCACTTCGTTTATGAGTATAACCGTGACACCAGAGCGGGTGAGGTACTTGGCCATGGCATGGAGATTACTCACTGGATCCTTCCCACGGAGGGAGAGAGTGTAACCGGAGGTGCTGTCGATCATCACGATCTTGGAGTCATTCCCATCAACTTCCTTACGCACCAGCTGGGCGAATTCCTCAGGAGAGTAACGTAAGGGTTCCACTGGAACCACCGCGAGCATACCCGTCTTTATCATGCTTTTGATTGGTATGTTAATGGATTCACACCGGTTGATCAGGTTTTCCTTACTTTCTTCAAAGGTGTAAACCACGGAACGTTCCCCCCGGCCGGCAGCTTCCTTCATGAACTGTATTCCCACTGTGGTTTTACCCACCCCACTGGGTCCGCTGATTATAGTGGTGGTACCCCGTTCAATACCACCATGAAGTAGTTCATCTATCTCAGGAACACCAGAAGATATGGTTTCCTGGATGAATTCCCTTTCAGTAACCACTGGTCGCAATCGAGGATAAATTTTAACACCCTGACGAGTGATGCGCATGGAATGAAAACCAAACCTGAACCCAGAACCTCTGAATTTACTCACCGCTAAACTACGGCCATCCTTGAAGAAATCCAGGTTTATGATACCATCACACATGAACTGGAGATCGTCATCAGGGTCATGGTCACTGAATTCAGAGGTGAATAGGACTGTGGCTCCATTATCTGTTAAAAAGCGGAGGAATGAAAGGGCCTGTTTTCGGAACTGGAATTCATCGGTGGATAAATACCGGAACTGGGTGATAGGGTCCAGGAAAACACGGACTGGTTTCAGGGATTGTACTTTTTCAGTTATTTGAGAGGTGGTTGTTTCCCTTTCAACTTCTGCTGGGGAAAATATGTCATAAGCCTCCTGTTTGGCGAAGAAATCTTCATCAGGACTAAGATCCAGGAAGTTAATACCTTCAGTTTCAAAGCCCATATTCCTGGCATTGCTTATTACCTGGGCGGTAGGCTCCCCCATATTGATGAACAGGACTTTTTCATTATTTTTAACACCCTCGGTTAAAAAGTGCATCCCCAGGGCTGTTTTTCCAGTTCCTGGTAACCCCCTTAATAGGTATGAGCGTCGGGGTACGAATCCCCCCATTAATATTTCGTCAAAACCAGGAATTCCACTTGATAATCTTTCCATTTTCTTGCTGGACATTAAATGTTCACCCCTGAATATTCCATTTTTTCGTAACTATATACTGGTTTCATTTTCATTACACTTCTATTTTCCTTTTTAAAACACTTAATCAGCATTAACCCAAGTTCCAATGTTAAAACTCCCCAAATTGAGAAATGAGGTATTTTTTCCAGAATATTGATATGGTCCTGGAATATTGTTTCCATTGAAGAATAACCCTTCACATATCCATAAACTTTAAAAGTTATTTTGTGAGGATTATCACAAATTACAGAGGGAAAAAAGAATCCCCATTGAAAAAGAGTTAATTAGGATATAAATCCAATTATAAGGGTTCAAATATTCACAAAAAACTGAATATTACTTGAAGAATTATAATAAAAAAACCATTTCTGAGATATTCATTTAAATCAGGATAATAAATCAGGAATATGGGGAAAATATGGGAAATCGGGAATATGGGGAAAATAGGGAATCATATATGGGGAAAATTAGAAAAAATCAAAATATAATGAGGGAACAGATGTACGAGGGAAAATAATGGAGAGAAGGTAGAAAATCGAAAAAAATTATTATGATGCTTTTAAGCCAGCAACCTTAGCCGCAAAGCTCTCAAGCACCTTCTTGGATAGTCCTTCCACATATTTCAGACTACCGGCACATTCATGGCCACCACCATCAATTCCAGCCTCAGGGATTTCACCCAATAATTCCTGGATTATGGTGTTAAGGTTGAACCCGAATATCTCGTTAACAGCATCGGTGGCTCTGATAACTCCAAAGTCCGGCCCGTAGGCTAGTGTGATGATTGGTGTTTCCTCCCCATGCTTTTGTACCATACTGTCATGGACGAAACCACAGGTCTTACCCGGGGCAGGGTAGGTGAATTTATGGGCGAATTTCTCCACATCCAGGACATTGAAGATGATACCATTGGGGAAACTCTGGGTTTTCAGGTTGGGTAAGGCAGCTGCCAGTTGCCACTGCACCCTTCTCTGGGACTCAGTGTATAATGCATCCACCAGTTTAGTGTGTTTTTCACGATTACCCAGACCAAGTATAGTATCCATGATTCCCCTGCCGTTCATAAAGCGCAGGAAGAAAGCTTCGAAGTCAATGGCAGTGGCGATCCTATCCAAATCTTCAAGATCATAGCCTTTTTCCCCGGCAAGATCGATGTACCACTGTGCTTCGGGTGATCGGGCATGGTCTCCCACTGCAGCAATACCCGGCAGGTGTAAGAGTCTGTCCTTCACCTCCGGGTTGATCATCTGGGCAAGTTCCACTGCCAGTGCACCGGCAGTGACCTGACTGTCCCCTCCTTCTAGATATGGGTTCACATGAACATCCACGTAGTCATCCACTGCCACCCGGCCATCAGTGACCTCTCCAGGGTAGTGGTGGTCCACCACCACAACTTCTATATCGTAAATTTTAACCTTCAATAAGGCTAAGATGTCTTCTTCTGTGGATCCGTTATCTAAGAGTACTAGGAGGGGTAGTTTCTGTCCGTGTCGTTCCTGGTCTTCCAGGGCAAAACTTAAATCCTTCACCACATCCTCTATTTCATAGAAGGGTGCTTTACTGGGAGACCGGCGGAAGTAATGCCATTCAGCATCGTTGGATGGGTTGATCTCCTGTAGTAGTGGTATCACTGCCTTTTCCACAGCCACACCTGCACAGATCCCATCGGCGTCAGCGTGGTGGCGTACCAGGAGGCTCCTACCATCTAAAACAGCCCTACGTATGGATTTAGCGGCTTTGACCAGTCTGGGCTGGAGTTTCTGGAGTATGGGTGCGTCCTGTATGAGTTCCTGGTTTTCAGGTACAGCACGTTCATCCAGTGCTTCATCGATACGTTTTCTTGCTTCAGTGGCTTCTGATCCGTGCAGGCGTTCGATGTTCTCGGATTCTATCTGGATTTTGCCCCCGTGGAGTGATACTTCTCCCAGGACTTCCACCATGTTATCAACGTTGATGTTGGGGTAGACTCGTACTCCAGGTTCGTCAAAGGCTGCGGCCCAGGTGATCCCGGTTTCATCAGAGATGGTGAATATGGTGGGGCCACTGGTTTGCTGGATCTGCACCACTTCACCCACTATGCATACATTTCTTCCCTTAATTTTAGGGGTGAGTTCTTCGATTCGGGTGCGGGGAATCTCTTTTTTGACCTTCACCAGGTCGTAGGATCCCTTGATAGCGGCAGGTGCCAGGTCCACCTCTCCCCGACGGGGTTTGATCTCGATGATTTGGACAAATAACTCATCACCCACACTGTAGGGTGGGTTTCTGAGCCTTAAGAGTCCGTAAAGTTTCTTGGAGAGGCTTACGAACACACCATAGTCTTCCACTCTGGTGATTTTCCCTTTGTAGTGTTCTCCCACTTCCAGGTCACTCATTTCCGAAGCAGGGTGTAATATGTATACCTGTGTTTTGTTCTGGCAGTCATCACAGTAGTCTCCCTTTTCTAGGGGTTTACCGCAATTGATGCACAGGTTTATTTCTCCTTCTCCCTGGCATTCTGGGCATTCTTCGGTGACTTCCACTTCCCCTTTACCACTGCATACACTACAAGGTACTTCCTGTTCTTCGTCAAGCTGGAAGCGTTCCCTGGCCCCTCCAGATAAGCCCTTGAGATGGCCTTTTATATCTACTTCACCGGATACTCCGGTTCCATGGCAGGTTTCGCATATTTTGTAGCTTACTACCTTCCTTCCTTTTCCTTTACATTGTGAGCATGTCTTCTTCATTGAATTAACCTCATAAAAATAGATTTATGGTATAAACGGGTTTACGTTAATTTAGAACTTTCTTTTTGATTGGTATTGTTAAATACTGGATTGTATTTAATTTGATGGGGTATTCTTAAATAATATGGATTATATTCTAATAATAATTTATTCTTAAATTGTTTATGGTGAATTTAGAAATAATAATCTGATGTTTATTCCTTGCAAATAAATATTCTCTTTATTCCTTTGTAACTAGTTGTTATGTTTATTCCCTGTAATAATGGTTCGGGTGTGTCCGGATATAATAATTGTGGTTCCAGTTGTGCTATGTTTTTTACTCTAAATATGATTTAGAACTTGAATTTAGTGGGATTCTGCTGTACTATTTCCTCTCTCTGTTTCTGGTATTTCAGTGATTGTTGCATGAACTGGTTGGCACTGTCCACGTGGGTGTTGCCGGTTCTGGTGTCATTCCGGGCAAATAATGGTATGGCCACTTTCAGTTGGTTGGTGGCGTTGATCTTGGCATCCAGTTCATAGAGGGTGATTTGAAAGTAGGTGATGTAAACCTGGTCCTGAAGGTTTTTAGAGTATATCAATGCCTCCTGGGAGGTTGTTCTTGCCTGGTTGAATTCAGATGATGCGTTTTCTGCCTGTGATTGGGCAGCAGTGTACTGGTATTTGTTGGTGCTGGTGGCAGCCTGGTTGAAATAGTTGTCCCCTGCTTTAATATGACCATTGATGCTGTCGGTTAACTGATCTATCTGAGCTATCTGGTTGCCTAAACATCCAGATAAAGAAACAGTTATAATCATCACGAAGAATATGATGGGGATTATTTTACGCATAACACACCTGCACACTTTGAATTTCTTTTTAAACCTTGAAAATATTTGGAAACCATAGTATTCATCTATAAATCTAATATGTATGGGTTATTACTAGAAATATTTACCTGTAAAGATTGAAATAATCTCATTAAAATATAATTTGAATAGTACTATTTCCTTAATATTAGTTTTGAATTGGAACTATTTAAGTGATATATTTTTATGAAGGAATATTTCTTCGGGAATACCATTGAAAAAAAGTTAAAAAAAAATGGAATATTCATTTTATGATTTCCATAATCCGTGTATGTTACAGTAGCATCTTGCCTGTAGCCCTTCATCAGATTCTACCGGGAATTCTGCTTCTGGCTGGTCACCGGGGTTTAAAAACTGTATGAAAACATGTTTACCAGTGGTTAACTCCACCAGTTCAATGTGGTGGTTTTCTTCCATGGGATGGGCTGCTTCTCCCACTTTTACCCTGACTCCCTCTGTTGTTTTCTCAATTACTGGCCGGTGCTTCAGGGACCCATCCTTATCCTGCCTTTCTTTTAAAAGTTCCATTGGCACTTCGCAGCAAACCAGGTTCCCCTGGCCCTCACAGAGAATATTCACAATATTCCCACAAACATCACACCGATAAACTTGTCCTTTTTCAGTCATTTGCACCCTCTAAATAATTTTTTTTAATGGTAATTATATAGTAATTTTTGAAAAGTCTGGTCTTTTATTTTGAAAACTTTTGTTTAATGGTTGGTATAAGAAATCTTTTTACTGGATTTGATAATTCAGTAATGATTTGATATTCAGTAAATGAAAAATATTCCCTAAAAAAAATGATGGGTGGGGAGTTCCCCTTACGGAACTACCTGGCTATCTTAAAATTTTTCGCAGCGAATGTAGAAGTATTTGGTAGGGTGGTCACAGGCTGGGCATTTTTCCGGTGGCTGTTTTCCAGTGACTGAGTATCCGCACTTTACACAGGCCCAGGTGACTTCTTCATCCTTGTTAAACATGGTGCCGGCTTCCACCTGCTCCAATAGCTGGGTGTATTTTTCCTCGTGGTGGACCTCTGCTTTACCAATGGCATTTAAACGCTGAGCTACATCATCCAGTCCTTCTTCTCTAGCCACTTTAGCAAATTCCGGGTACATTTCACTATTTTCATAGTGTTCTCCGGCTATGGCTGCTTTCAGGTTTTCAGTAGTGTCCCCTATGGTTAGGGGAGCTTCTGCTTCCACGTGGATCTCATCATTTCCAAGGTTAGCATCTCCTTTAAGGTCCTGAATCATTCTGAACAACCATTTGGCATGTTGCTGTTCGTTTTCAGCAGTTTCCAGGAAAATATCCTGTATCTGAGGGTAACCATCCTTTTTAGCCTGTTTAGCATAGAAAGTGTACCTGTTTCTAGCCTGACTTTCACCAATAAACGCCTTTGTAAGGTTTTCTAAAGTTTTCTGCATATTAACACCAATATAATATTGTAATTCAAAGTTTATAAATTTTTATTATCTAAACTGGAGGGCAGTTTAAGTCTTAAATACTTATTTTAATGGTTTAAATGGATTATTATCCTTAAATATTCCATTAAAATCCTCCAGCATTCTATCCGAAAATATATTACCGGAGTAAGTATTTATTTCCACTTTTCAATGGAAATATTCTACTCAGCGTCGCTGTGCACCATACCACCTAGTTTATTCACTCTACCCTCCTACAAAAAACAACCTAACCACTTATTATCTACCAGTAACATAATAATTGATAGATAATATTACTGAATACTAACACATACCATTCCCTTATTTTGGGAAGTGTAAAGCTCATCTAAAGTCCTTAGATTAATATTTATCTCATTTAATATCTGCATTTAAGGAATAGATGTTTTTAAAAATATTTAGGATAATAAATCTTTATCTAGGTATAGTTGGAGGAACTATTTCCCATGTCAAACCCGATAAGGGGCGAATTCGAACCCTTAAAACCTGACCAGGTGCCCCTGGAAGATGATAAAGAACAACATTCCATTTATCTCAATCGTCTTTCTCATTTTAAAATTTATTCCAGGAGTTGTGCCCTGCTGGTGATAATTTTAGGGATCATATCTGCCATGGGGTGGTTTTTAAACATACCAGTGCTCAGGGGAGAATTCATGGGCTTCCCCGGGACCAAATTCAACAGTACATTAATCTTCATCATGGCCGGAGTCTGCCTGTATCTTTTAAACCGTAGGTTTACTTCCAATTTACTCTCCGTAACCCGGATCCTGGCCGCCCTGGTCACTATTCTAGGTGCTTTAACCCTGCTGGAATATGCTACTGGTGTTAATATCGGTATGAACCAGTTATTTTCAAGTATTCTGCCTGGTTCGGCTGGTGTGTTGGGTAAAAGTAGATCCTTGGGTGCTCTTAACTTCGTCTTAGTGGGTATTGCCCTGTTGATGGCCAGTTACAAATATAAACCCCACTTAATGCAGTTTCTGACTTTTATAGTTGGTTTTTTAGGATTACTGGGATTATCTTCCTATTTCTATGGAGTGAGTTCCAGTTTCCTTCTGGATTTAATGGTGCAGATGGCTTTTCTCTCATCATTGATTCATATCTTTCTTTCAGTGGGCATCCTCTGCCTTTACCCTGACCAAAGTTACATGGGACGGATAACTGCCCAGAACAGTGGGGGGTACATGGCACGGCGTCTTCTACCTGCGGCTCTGGTGGCAGTGTTCATCCTGGATCTGCTGATAACCCGTGGTCACCAGCTTAAAATGTACAGTGAACATTTCGGGAATGTTTTCGGAATTATGGTCACCCTGGCCTTTTTAACCGCAACAATTATTTGGACTGCCAATATTCTTAATGGGATGGATCGGGAGCGGCAGAAATCCAATCTTAAACGTCTTGAACTTAAAGAATTCTACGAGAATCTAGTTGAAGGTATAAATGAAGGCATATGGGTTACTGACCGTGATGATCATCTTTACTTCATGAACCGGGGTATGGAAGAGATTGCAGGGGGTAAAACCAGGAATCTGGATGGTTTGAATGTGCTGGAGCTTCCTGATGAATATGTAGATGGTTTGAAGGATTATTATCGGAAGGCCAAAAAAACCATGCAACCGGTTTATTATGATTCACTATGTGTCAGAAACCCAGAGGGTAAAAGATCATACCAGAGTGGCTGGATCATTCCCCGCTTAAATAATGGTCATTTTAACGGTGCCATATGTACCGTGATTGATCAGACTGAACGTAAAAAGGCTGAAGATGCACTATTAAAATCTGAAACTTTTTACCGGGCTATTTTTGAGAATACCGGTACTGCCACCATTATCGTGGGTGTGGACACCATTATCTCCATGGCCAATAAACGTTGCGAGGCCCTCAGTGGTTACCCTGTGGAGGAAATTGAAAATAAATTGAGTTTTATGGATTTTGTGCATCCTGAAGATCAACAACGAATTTTAGAGTATCATAAGATGCGTAGAAGCGGTGATGTTAATATTCCAGATGAATATGAATTCCGACTATTGGATAAAGATGGTGAAGAACGGCAGATCATGCTATATGCGTCCATTATACCAAGCACCACCGATAGTGTGGTTTCCCTGCTGGATATAACCCAACGTAAAACTGCGGAGAATGAGGTTAAAAGATCCCTGAATGAGAAAGAACTCTTACTAAGGGAGATCCACCACCGCGTGAAAAACAACATGCAGATAATCAGCAGTCTCCTGAATTTACAGCGCAGTTACATCCATGATGAAGAAGCAGCCAACATTCTCCAGGAGAGCCAGGGAAGGGTGAAGAGCATGGCACTGATCCATGAGAAACTGTACCAGACCTCGGATCTGGCCAGGATAAATGTGGAAGAATACATTCAGAGTTTAACCATGAACCTGTTCCACAGTTACACTGTAAATCCAGGTATAAAGCTCAGCATGGATGTTAGTGATCTGTACTTCAATATTGACACTGCCGTTCCCCTGGGACTTATAATCAATGAACTAGTATCTAACAGTTTAAAGTACGCCTTTAAGGATCGGGATGAAGGTGAAATCCGAATATCCCTCCTGGAAACAGCTGAACCAGGCAAGTATCTTTTATTGATTAGGGATGATGGTACTGGTTTCCCTCATGAACTGGACTTCGCTGAATCCCACAGCCTGGGACTGCAGCTGGTTAACACCCTGGTTAATCAACTTGATGGGGAGATTGAAATGATTACCAATGGTGGGACCACCTTCAACATAATAATCCATGAACAGAAGTACAAAGAGCGGGTTAAACCTTCCTCTGATGATAACTAACCCGTTAAATTAAAAACCCCTTTTTTAGACTTAAAAATTAACTTTTAATATTAATTAATCCTAAATTTTTTGAAATGATCTATTCATGAAATCATTTAGCCCTTCTTGTTGGTAAAATCAAATAGAATTACGTTTTTCTAGAATTTATTATAATATCTCGTTATGGTGTATTGATATAACAAAGAATTTTGAGATTAAAGTATATATTTTAAAATAAAGGGAAATCTGATAAAGAAATGAAAGCTGATTAGTGATAAAACACCCATTGTAGATGATTATTAACACCCAGTAGTTGATTACAAATATGAAATGTATTTGATAATAACTACTCTGGTTACGGAGTTACGGAGTAATAAAAGTGAAACTGGAAACACCCAGCAAGCGAATTTTAACCGGGCTCATCCTGGTAGTAGTCCTGGCTGGACTTTGCATCCACTACACCACTGAATACCAGGAACACCTTAAATATCCTTCATACGAGGTTATACTCGCTGATTACCCTGAGGGCGAAGTGGTTAATGTGGATGGAACAGTGCTCGGCAGGGATAATGGAATGCTGGTTATCCAGGAAAACCAGCAGGGCCAACTGGTTACCATGAAGGTGGAAAGCAACACCCCGGTGGAATTAAAGGATCAGGTGTCGGTGGTGGGAGTTTTAGGGGCAAATAACACCATAATAAATGTGGAAAGGGTGGAAGTGAATGAGAACTGGAAGTACCTTTTCCTGTTACTGCGTTCACTTCTAGTTTTAATCTTCCTGGGATACCTCTTCCAGCGGTACTGGTCCTTTGACTGGGAAGCTTTCCATTTCAGGAGGCGGTAGGTATGCCTGACTGGATGGTTCACGTGGCAGTGGCCTGGAGTCTATGCCGCATACTCCGCCTCCACTATGGGGAGTTTAACCCGGCTAACACCGTCCTGGTTATGGTGGGATCCATCTTCCCAGATGCCATAAAGGTCTCCATTATAGGGGAACTTCTTGGTTTTGATCTGTGGAATTATATCTATGTCTTCCACCTACCAGTAGGTTCATTCCTCCTGGCAGGGATTACATCCCTCCTTTTCCAGGAGAAAAAGAAGGCTTTCCTCTTTTTATCACTGGGAATAGTTACCCACTACCTGATGGATTTACTGCTTATACAGGTGGGTTATGGAATGTCCCTTTTCTATCCCCTGAACTGGATGGGATTCACCTTGAACCTGGTCCCCAATGACGATTATTATATTACCATCGTGGCCCTGGTAGTGGCACTGGTGATTTACCTGGTTACAAACTGGATTGAATCCAGAAATATCCAAAAATGATAAACCAGGAAGATAGATAGAACCATTTTAAGGGGTAAATTAACAAATTTTTCCTTTCATTGTGTATCTTAACCTTGAGATCATCTAAATAATTGAAGAAGCTTAGATTGAAAACTAAAAAGACTACCCTAGAAACTGGATTATAAATTAAAATAAATAAGAACTTGAATTGTAAACTAAAAGAAATAAAAACAGAATTGTAAACTAAAAAGACTCCAATTATAACCAGTATGATAACCTCTGCCATTGAACACTAATTGGGCGGGTGTTCTGGGTAAGGATGTTCATGGTAAACATTAATTTATAGACTTTTACCGTGTTTATTCCCCATATTCTTCTTCACTGAAGTTAATGGTGAAAGATGTTCCCCTGGTGGTGTCCAACTCTATTTCCCCGTCTAGTTGGTCGGTGAGGGTGTTCACCAGGCGCATCCCCAGGGAGTTGGTTCTTTGATAGTCCAGGTCCGATGGAAATCCAATACCAGTATCTGAAACCTGGAAAGTGAAATGATCATTGACCTTATGGAATCGGACAGTTACCTCTCCCTTCTCTCCATGAGGGAAGGCGTGTTTAAGACTGTTAGAGACCAGTTCGTTAACAATAAGTCCCAGAGGTATGCTGGTGTTTATGTCCAGGAGCACTTCTCCCACATCCAGGTTAAGGTCGATGTTATCCTGGGTGATGTAGGTGCGGAATAGTTCACTGGTGAGCTTGGCTATGTAATCCCCGAAGTTAATGCACTTGAGATCAGTGGACTGGTATAACATGGTATGAATAAGGGCCATGGAACGAGCCCGGTTCTGACTTTCCCGGAAAACCTCCAGGGCAGCCTTATCCTTGATGTACTTCGATTGCAGGTTAAGAAGACTGCTAATGACCATGAGGTTGTTTTTAACCCGGTGGTGGATTTCCTTCAGCAATAATTCTTTTTCGTTAAGTGATTGGAGGAGTTGAGCCTCAGATTCCTTTCTCCGGGTTATATCCCTTAATATGGAAAGGACCATCTTCTCACCACGGAGGTTGAAAATATGGGCGCTGACTTCCACTGGTATTTCCACACCATCACGGGTGAGGTTCACTGCCTCGAAGGTGTTATTCCCATTCCTGATGATCTTTTCCATACGCCTGGGTATTTGCCTTATGGTTTCCTCATTATTAATATCCCGAGGATTCATTCCCAGTAATTCTTCACGGTTGTATCCAAGACGCTTGCAGGCCACATCATTCACTTCAATAAAGTTATCTGGGCTGCCATCGGGTTTAATGGGGTGGAGGACTATGGCATCGTTGGCATTGTTAAAGACCTCCCGGAATTTCTCCTCACTTTCCTGGAGTTCCAGTTCCATCTTTTTACTGGTGGTGATGTCCCGGGCTATGCTGGATGCTCCAATGACTTTCCCAGCTGAATCTTTGATGGGGGAAACACTGAGGGATACATTCACTATGGATCCGTCCTTCCTACGGCGCAGAGTCTCATAATGGGTCACCCTTTCCCCACTTTTGATCCAGGCCAGGATCAGGGATATTTCATCGGCATTGTAGGGTGGTATGAGGATGGACACACTGCTACCCACCACCTCACTTTCCGTGTAACCATATATAACCTTTGCAGCAGGGTTCCAGGTTAGTATGGTCCCGTCCAGGTCTAAACCCACAATGGCATCTTCGGTGTGACCCACTATGGATTTAAGGTAATTTAACTCAGACTGGGTTTCAGTTAACCTTTCTTTAGTATGGGCTAACTCTTTTCCCATTTCAACTAGTTCCCAGTGAATTTTTTCCTGGTTTAACTCTTGCTCCTTCATGATAATAACTCGGTATAAATCCAGTATTCTTCTTGAGTTTTGCTACTTTTAAGGTTAAGTTTCATCTTTAACCTCTTTTGTGGTTTTGGTGCAGTCAGGTATTAATTAACACTTAAAAAAGGTTCAAATAATTATTATCCCCTAGCATGAGATCAAAGTAGATCATTGTTAAAATGTAGATCATTATTAAAAACCTCAGATTTTTACTATCCCATTTAATATTTAACACTGGGACCTGGGCTGAGTAGCGAATAAATAATACTTAAAAAAAAGCCCTTCATCTCCGGCGAATATATACTTTCTCATGGGAACCGGAGTTTCTTCCCATGGGAACAGTAGTACTTGCATTTAGGGGAAAATATTAAATAAATATTGGAACCAGAACTGAAACTAGATTAACATTAAAAATTGGTACTGTGCATGGGAATTACTTAAGGGTTATTTAAGAATATAAAAATACTCCCTGGAAAGTCTTTAAATATACCCCAAGGAATATAAAATGTTCAGTTATATATTGAATACATTAAACATTAAAAAAAATAGAATTTAAGAGGTTAATTATTATGAAAGGAATCATACTAGCTGGAGGTTCCGGCACCCGCCTTTATCCCATAACAAAAGCAGTTTCCAAACAGTTACTGCCAATCTACGACAAACCCATGATCTACTATCCCCTGTCAGTGCTGATGCTGGCTGGGATAAGGGAGATACTCATAATATCCACACCACGGGATTTACCATTCTATGAGGATTTACTGGGTGATGGTAGCAAGCTGGGGGTGAGCTTCTCCTACGCAGTACAGGAAGAACCAAGGGGACTGGCCGAAGCATTCATAGTAGGGGAGGAATTCATTGCAGATGATAACGTGGCCCTGGTACTGGGTGATAACATCTTCCACGGACACCGGTTCAGTGAAATACTCAAAAGAGCCGCCTCCTTAGATGAAGGGGCCATAATCTTTGGTTACTACGTTCGGGACCCTAAAGCATTTGGAGTTGTTGAATTTGATGAAGGATGGAACGTCCTATCACTGGAAGAAAAACCAGAACACCCCAAATCCAACTATGCCATACCAGGACTCTACTTCTACGATAATGACGTGGTTGAGATAGCCAAAAAGGTGAAACCATCCCAACGTGGTGAGTTGGAAATAACCTCAGTCAACGAGGAGTACCTTAAAAGGAAACAGTTAAAAGTGGAATTACTGGGGCGAGGTATGGCCTGGCTGGATACCGGAACCCACATAGGACTCCTGGAAGCCAGTAACTACATTGAAGCCCTCCAGAAAAGACAGGGATTCTTCGTGGCCTGTTTAGAGGAGATTGCCTATAACAACGAATGGATTGATGAGGAAACTGTCCTGGAACTGGCTGAAACCCTTAAAAAAACTGAGTATGGGGAGTACCTGGTGGAACTGGTTAAGGGTGAGTTTTAGTTAAAAATAGAATAAGATATTTTCATTGGCCAGATTAATTAGATCTGAAGCTGGATTTTATCTAATCAATTTCTTTTTTTTGTCCAATTCTTTTTTTTATTACCTTTTTGAATGATTTAACCCTAGCATTTTGGAAAATATCAATACCGGCTTTTAGAAAAAATACCAGCTTTTAGAAAATATTAATCCATATCTTTGAGAATATTAATCCCCCAAATATCAAGGCTAGGGCCAGAAATAGGTAGTTTAGTGGGCTTCCGGTTTCTTGCATACCAACGGTTTTTGCAGCAGTTCCAACTGTAATGGGGGCACTGGTAATGGTGATGTTTGCAGTGTCTGAATCCACCATTAACTGGTCAAGGTATAGTTGCACATTCATCACCTCATAACCCGGGGTCACTGGTGTGCCTGGCCAGCGTAGGATAGCTTTCTGCTGGGCCAGGAGTGATCCAACCTGCCAGGTGAAACCATCACTACGGGTTGTTACCGAGCTGGGATTCTGGGCCCAAGTGTTACCCCCGTCCAGGGAAGTGTAGTAATTATCATCATTGATCCACTGGTTATTATTGTGGTAAGACTGTTCAACCACCACGTTGGTAACTGAATTTCCATCATTTTGAACCACAATGTTGGAAGCAATGGTTTCACCAACCTGGACTTCGTCCACAGGATGGTTATGGGTATCAGTGTAATACAAATCAATATTGGCTGCTGCCGATACAGTTCCACAGATTAAGAGTGCTGAAAATAAGAACATAACCCCTTTTAAACCCTTTTTCATTGAATAATCACTTTCCCGTTTTTTGTCAATATTTTTATTAAAGTGAATCCCATTGAAATGATAACCCTAACACTACCCAGATGAGAATTCCCGTTCTCGGTAAATCTATTAATGATATCTGGAACCCAGAACAATTAGTTTCTGACCTTAAATCCCAATAGCTTCCTGGATTAATCCCATTTCATCATTGTTGTCCGTGTGGAAGGCATGCCAGACGAAATTGTAGCCGATCCAGATGATCTTACCCTTACCAACTTTTTGAACACCAATTAGAGTTTGGTTATTGACAGTGACCAGTGGTTCGATCTTATTCTGGTTAGTTGATTCATAGTTGGCCCCGTACCAGGGCTGACCATCGGCCAGGAATGGGGATAGTTTTACTGATTCTGGTTCTACCTTGGGGTTTCCAGGGAGGCTCTTCCGGGTTATGATGGTGTGCAGGAATTCAGAATTATCCAGGTTGTAGAATGTACCCTCCAAGTTACCCGATGCGTCAATAACCAGTGTCCCACCAGATTCCACGTATTCCATTAACAATTCTTCGGCCGTTTCCTGGTCACGCCATTTGAAGTTGTAGAGGAGGATGTAAGGATATTGCTGGAGTTCTTCCAGGGAATGGGAGTCTATCTCTGTGGATTTTCCCCGGATAGCATGACCCTTATTC
This sequence comes from Methanobacterium subterraneum, assembly GCF_002813695.1. Classification (NCBI taxonomy): domain Archaea; kingdom Methanobacteriati; phylum Methanobacteriota; class Methanobacteria; order Methanobacteriales; family Methanobacteriaceae; genus Methanobacterium; species Methanobacterium subterraneum. The sequence goes on from NZ_CP017768.1 coordinate 954,879, forward strand.
TCGTATATAACGTAGGTCTTAAGGCCCAAGACCTCATCGATGTAGTTCTGCCAGTTCTGCCCAATGTAGAGCATCCTGGTTTTATTTTCTAATTTAGAGGGGTCTTTCTGGTAGATGGTTACCATTCCAAACTGTTCCAGTGGAGGATAGGAATCTATGTTCAGGGATTCCGAGGATATGTAGTAGTCAATATCATTTTTGGCCAGTTCATGGGCTGTTAACCGGGTGGTGTTGACAGTGGGCTGCATATCCATGAACATGCGCAGATTCCACACAGCCCCAGGCCATAAGTTGGACCGTATCTTCCGGTTACTGTAGTCAGGGTCATACTGCATCAGCCATTGGGTGGCCTGGTTCAGGCTCTCCACCGTGTATTTATTCCGCACCAGATCCGATGCATTCACATTAAAGGGCGTAAAATCCTCCTCGGAGATTAGAGCCATGTGCTGGTCTTCATCCATCAGTATATGGTCAATATCAGTTAGGTAGGTTGCAGTAGAGGATAATGCCACCATGATGAGTATTAAGGGCAGAATATAGCTAGTGAGGTTAAATCTTCGGTATTTAAATCTTATTTGCCCTGATATCTCATGGATTCCCAGGATCAGGAAGTAAACCAGGGCCGGAGCCATGGTGATGAAGTAACGGTCCACCTTCAAACCGTACTGGGCGTGGACTATGAACTGGGTCAGGAACCATGAAAACATGAGTAGATCCAGGTCCAGATTTACCCTGCCCCTCCACAAATCATAGGCCAGGTAACAGGATAAGACCACCAGTCCAATGCTGGCCATGCTACTGATTTTACTGAAGGTGAACAGGAAGGCAATAACAAAAAACACCATTAAGAGGATTTTCAATCGGTTAAGGGAAGACTTCCAGTCTAGCTGATGGTCCTTAACCAAGTTGTAAAAGTAGATGATCACTCCCAAGATCAGGATCATTACAAACAGATAAAAAATCCAGTGATGGAGAGATCCAGGGATGGATATGAACAGATCAAGTGTTTTCAGATAGTAAAGTGGATCTGCGGAGAAGGCAGAGTGCCCGGAGAGTGACTCAGATTGTATGCTCAGTAGGCTGGTGAGGGTGATGAAAGGGTCCCCGGCTCTCTGGTACATGAAGCCCAGGTAGGGGATTATAATCAGAATACTCAGGACCAGCCCCAGGATCATCTCTTTCAAGTTCCGGAGGTAATTACCGCACATTAAAATGTACAGTATAATTGGGAATAACAGGAATCCTGCGGTAAAACGGGTTAAAAATGCCATCATGGCCAGTGGGAATGCCAGGTAAAAATATTTAGGGTTCTTCTTAACTGCTAGAACTGTGAGGTAAACTGCCCATATGGAAAAGGCTACCGCGGCTATGTCCAGATATCCGATCCCCAACCAGACCAGTATCACCGGAAATGAGATATAAATGGTGGATCCGGCTAAACTTTCCAGGGGGTTAAACCGTAGTTTGAGTAGGAGGTAAAGTCCGATAACTCCGAAGATGAATATCAAACCCTCCACCATGTAAATGGCGATTTCCGAGACGAATCCCATCCTGAATACCAGCGAGGTTAGGAAAGGGAGGAAGGGAGATCGGTCCAGTTCAATGTAACCAGTGCCCATCCCAGCATATTCCAGGGCATTGGCTAAGAAGGAATATGTGTCCCAGAAAGGTCCGATGATGATTTGCATCCGGACACGGTAGTACACTACTAAACTTACTGTTAAAATAAGGATCAAAAGACAAATCCAGTTCAGAAGGTTTGATCTTGTGAAGATGTTCCTGGTCAAAAGTATCGCCATTAGTAGTAGTGGGTGGTATCTATAAATTTTGGGTTACACATTTAATATTATTGTTGGTACTAATCAATATTCTTAATAGAAACGTATATAAGAACTATATCTGTAATTATTTATTATTGTGCTGTGAAAGATCAATTAATACTGAAGATCAAAGGGGAATGATAAGTTACCAATGCACTTTTAAGTTTATCATTGCACTTGAAAGATCAAATTTAATACAACTCATCACTAAACTGAAGATCAATGTGAATTAAAGTTCATTAATATATTAAGAGTTGAAAGGTGGAATTATAGTTTATGAATTATAAATTCGGATATCCGGATATGGGAATTGAAGTACCTCCCGGCACCAATTTAATGCTTTTAGGCGATCTTTTCTCCGGGAAGGACATTCTGTCTAAAGAATTCATCAGGGAAGGATTAAAAAATGGTGAAGCCTGTATTTTTGTCTCCACCAGCGACCCTATACTGGAGACTGTGGAAGAGTTTTCAGATAACGATCTGGAGTATCTGGGAATGGTTAACTGTATCTCCTCCCGCACCGATCTGGCCCCTGATTTTGCTTACATTAACCAGGTACGTTTTGTAAGCAGCCCAACTGAACTGGCCACCATCATGGCCTTCATCAATGAATTCCTGGATATTTTCAGGGATAAAGATGTTAAAAAGATAAGGATAGTTTTCGACTCGGTTTCCACCTTGCTGATGTACTCCAATTTGAAAACCTTGTATAAATTCCTGCACGTATTAACCAACACCGTAAAAAGCAGGAACGCAGTTCTTCTTTTGACCATGGAGGAAGGAGTGCATGATAAGATTGAAATAAGTTCTCTCCAGAGGTTAAGCCAGGGACTTATAACCATGGCCGAGGGAGAAATTCAATTTAATGGTTTTTCCCGGAAGAAGTTCCAATACGAAACCCAGGACAACCGTATAATTCTAAATGGAGATTGAAGAGATTTGAGTTTGCATAAACTAGTTTTTTTATATGGTGTAAATGTTTAGATCATTAAGTTGGTAAATGATGGATTTGTTTAAATTCATTAATTATTCTTATAATTTCAATTAATTACCCAAAAAATTGATATAAATACTTATATCTTGCTTGGACCTGTTACTGTTAATATAACTCATTACTGTTGATAGAAACCAATTATAATCCGAGAGTCTAGGATTATTTCAAACAATGTGATATATTTAAAGTACCAAATACATAACTTTAAAATAAGCAAGGCCTTTTAAACCAGGAAATATATATTGTTTACAGTGAACAATATTGGTCCAATTATGTACAAACGATTATTAATTGTTAGTTTAATGGCTGTGGCTATTTCATTTTTATTGGTTACACCCATCTTCGCTGCCGAGTACGGGGGAATCATTACCAACCTCGCTCCGGATAAAGCCAGTTATCCTAATCCTGGTGAGACCATTACCATAACCTGCCAGGGCAGATTCACCAATGCCCAGGGACATGGGAAAACCCTGGATGACTCACAGATCGTCTACACCATTACCGATGGTGGAGGGAATGTTGTGGGAACACACACTGCAACTTTAGATCCCCTGGAAGTTGGTGACAGCTTTACTGATACCTGGGTGACCACCAACACTAATTTCCCCACTGAGGGTAGTTACACCATCACTGCCAAATGGTACGATGGTACCAACCATAACCCTGGACATCTCATCACTTCCAGTAGCACATCATTCACCAGTATCCCTTCACCCTGGATTATTGTGGTCATCGCCGGGATTACCATGACTATAGCTGCCTTTGCCCGGAAGAGGAGATGGTGGCTTTCCTACTACCTGGTGGGAAGCGTGTCAGTGGTAGCCCTCCTCATGTCCTTCTTCGTTTTAACTGGTTATGATAGTTACATCATGAGTATTGAAGCACAATCCATGGCCTACGTTGCCAGCATACTGGGCATGTCCTCCCAGTACCTGGCACCCAACGCCTTCCTCTTCCCGGATCCAGCCGGGTGGAGTATCTTTGGAATAGGATTGGAATGTTCATCCATAATAGAGATAAGCGTCTTTGTAGCATTACTATTATTTTATCCCAGTTACAGTTGGAAGACAAAGTTAAAATACGCCACCATAGGAGTGGTGGCCACCTACCTGGCCAACATAATCCGGATACTATCCATAGTGGCCATTGTGGCTGTCTTCGGGAAAACCTCGGTTTACCTGGCCCACGCCATAATCGGTAAACTGATCTTCTTTGTGTTGATTGTAATCCTCTACTGGTACCTCCTAACCAAACCAACCATGAACACGGTGCGGAAAAACATTAAATCCGGGAAATTCTAGGGGTTCTTAAAAAAAATTAAATTCTAGGGATTTTTATAAAAAATGATCCCAGAACACGATTATGGTGGAAAAACGATTTATATAATTTACAAGAAGAGTTCAAGATTAAAAAAAAAGAGATTCACGATATAATAAATTTAAGATTATAGAAAAAAGAATGGTAGGCCGATAGAAAAATGCAGGATCCAAGCTGGGTGGTTATCTTAGTCTGGGGTACCTGGTTACTCTTGACCATACTCATTGATGGGGTGCCCATACCCTTCAAACTACATTTCTCCAATAAGACCCGGAGGAAGGTTGATACTGGGGTGAAGGATGATGAGTTACCGGAGGTTAGCGTTGTGGTACCAGCCCATAACGAGGAAGCCACCATTGGGGTCTGTCTGGAGTCACTGGTGGAATCTGAATACCCCGCCGGTAAGATGGAAGTAATCCTGGTGGATGATGGTTCCACTGATAACACCATCAAAAAAGCAGAATTATTCGAACCCCGGGCAGTTGATAACGGTAAGAAGCTCCGGATAATTAAAAGACCGCACACTGGTAAAGTGCAGGCCCTTAATACTGGTCTTAAGAGTACTCGAGGCAGTATAATCATTACCATTGATGCTGATGCAAGGATGGCCCCTGATGCCATCCATAATATTGTGGTGCCCTTTGTCCGGGAAGCAGAGGTAGGTGCAGCCACCGGTTACATTGAAATCAGGGTCCCCGAATCAGGCATACACCTGGATAAGGACACCCGTTTAACACCCACTACCATTGGAAACATTTTACATGTGGATGGTGCCAGGGATATTGAAGTCATCACCTATTTGCATAAATATTCTGCAAGTGATACCAGTACAAACAGGGCCCTATCTCTATCACCATTAGGATCCATTGATGTTGATTCATCTATTCGGGAGGATAATGATAATCCCCAAATTCAGGTTGATATTATTAACCCACAAATCCAGGTTAGAGAATATCATGGGGATAAGGATGGAATCCTGGAAACCTTCTTTGCCCGATGTGAGTTCCTGGAGTACATAACTGCCTTTAACTTTGAACGAAGTTACCAGTCCTTTGTGGGTTCTATTTATTCCATGTCCGGAGCCTTCTCCGCCTTCCGACGGGAGGTTATTGGAAAGGTGGGTGGTTACTGGCCCCTCACCGTGGCCGAGGATATGCATATGACCATGATGCTCCACAACAGGAAAGTGAGCATCATCCATGTCCCCGAGGCTGTGGCATATGTGGAGGCCATAACTGATTATGACACCCTCTACTCCCAGCGGGTGAGATGGGCACGGGGGCAGATTGAGGTGGCCTCCATGCAGGAGAAGCAGTGCCCCATTCCCAAGGATGATGTTTCATTCCAGGATATGGTGAGCATTGCCTGGGGACAGAGAAGCCCCGGCATGATCTGGAGTTACCTCACCAACCGGATATCCATTAAGATCCAGAGACTCAGGCAGTGCACCTACAGTTCCTTCAACTTCATGGGATTGCAGAGGATCCTCCTGGTGGACCATACCATTGCCTTCCCCAGACTCCTCTGGGTTTTTGTACTGGCATTATTCCCCATCCTGGGACTCTACCTGTACATAATACCAGTGGTAACCCTCCTGTTATACTCATTCTACGTAGCCATTGACCTGGTGGTGATCATATTCGTCTACCAGAACTCACCCAGCAACACCAAGCGCAACATAGAACAGTACTTCCCCTTCATACTCCTCCTACCAATCTACCGCCTGATGACATTCTTCTTCCGATTATCAGCCTTCCTCCAGGTCCTGAAGGAACCTTCCAACTGGACAGTGGACGGACCAGTGAACGGTTTTAAGGAAGGAGTAAAAGAAGCCAGAGAAGATGCCAGTGCAGCCCGTGAAACCCTGGTTACAATGATATTCAAGTTAGCAGACCTAGTTAATGTTAACCTGGAAAACATGTTTAATCAGGGAAGGAAAGGTAAATAAAACCAGATTATAAATATAAATAGATTTATCAATTCCCACAAAAAGGTTAATTTTTCTTTTTGATGATTTTTAGCAGTACCTGCAGTGTTGAATGTTAAAAATAGTTCTAATATTGTGCATATTTTTTTAAAAAATCAGAATGTGTTTCATCTTGTTTATCTCAGATTTTTAGTTAAATGAACTTTTAAATAATTTATATGATTAGAAGGGAATACAAAGTATGTAGGTATAAATAAATTTTTTTAGATGACCGATTTAGTTTATTAAGAAAAAAGATTTCTGGAAGATAGTAGTATGAACTGGAATGAAAAGAACATCCTCATAACCGGGGCCAATGGATTTGTAGGCTCGTATCTAGCTAAAGAACTTTTAGAAAAGGGGTCAGATGTTTATGGTTTTATAAGGCCGGAAGATATGGTGGCCATGGAAAAGAACTTGATAGACAAGGGTATTAAGGATAAGCTGAAGATGCTGGAGGGGGACCTTGGTGATATATCCTCCCTGGCCAGTGCCCTGGACCAATCCCAGCCAGATGTGATCTTCCACCTGGCAGCCCAGTCCAGTGTGGAGTTTTCCTTTAAACGTCCCCTGGATACCCAGGATATTAATACCATTGGCACGGCCAATCTCCTGGAAGCTGTGCGTATTAAGGATGTTGATGCCAAGATAGTGTTTGCTGGCTCCAGTGAAGTTTACGGCATGGTTATATCCTCCGAGGAACAGTACCAGCGGGCCCTTGATAGTGGTAAGACCATCTTCCCCGAACCAGAGAAAATCCCTGAGTTACCCATCAGTGAATCCAATCCCCTGCGCCCCATGTCCCCCTACGCAGTGAGCAAGGTTTCGGGTGATTTTCTGATGCAGAACTACCACCACTCCTATGGACTGGATACTGTGGTGTCCCGGGCCTTCAACCACGAAGGGGCGGGTAGGGGTATGATGTTCGTAACCTCCATTATCACCAACCAGATCATGAAACTGAAACACCAGGAGACTGACCGGATCACCATAGGCAACTTGAATGCCTGCCGTGACTGGTCCCATGTAACTGACATCATCCAGGGATACCAGGTACTTGCCAGTAAGGGGCGTGGTGGTGAAGTGTACAACCAGGGATCCATGAGAACCAACTCCGTCCTGAGCTACATATTACTGGGCCTGGAAAGGGCAGGGTGGGATATAAACCGGATTGAAACCCTTAAAGGCGATGAACAGACAAAAACCATCAATAATCCCACGGAAATCGATGATGATCCCATCTTCGGAGTTAAGTTTGACAAGACCAGGGTGGACCAGATGATCCTGGAGAACCAGCTGGAATACACCATACAGGATAAGGGGATCCGGGTCACCACTGACCAGGGACCTCTGACCATTGAGTTCAACCCCGACCGGTTCCGGCCATCAGAGATACCGCTCTTACTCTGTGATAATCAGAAAATCCAGAAAATAGGTGCAAGGATTGAATACAGTCTCAGCGACGTGATCCAGGACCAGCTGGACTATTTTAACCAGAAAGAGAACCGGGTTTAAAATAATATTTTCAAAGAAGGTTAATTCTATTCTTTCCTCCTATTTTTCAAAATAATTATTAAAATTATTTAACAATTCCAGTTTTGAACTTAAATTACAGTAGTTTAACCAGGTTCGAAGTTTTTTCGAGTTTTTTATCCAGGGTAAGTAGTGGTACTCCTTCCCGGAGTGACGCTCTCACAAAAAGTGCATCGTAGAAACTAATTTTATTTTTTAAAGCCATGGGAAAGGATTCTTCCACCAGTTCCCGGGTGGGGATGACTTTACAGCTGGTTTCTATGAATTCCATGCTCATCTTGAGTGCCTTAGTGGTTATTTCCCGGTCTTCATTAAAGAATGTTACTCTTTTCCAAGCCACGTTGGCTACTTCTGCTCGTGCCAGGTCAACTGTAACCAGCTCATGATTTTCTACTGCGCTGGCAGCTTTTTCTGAGGAGGGTTCCTGGAAAAAAATGGCTGCTATAACTGATGAGTCTAAAACATATTTAGTGGACATCCCTATCCTCTCTAATGAGTTCTGCTGCTTCAACATCCTTCATCTTTTTTCTGATACTTTCAGCATCCCTGAGGAGCCTTTTTTTACTTTCTTCCTGGATTAATCTAATGGTTAACTGCCGTATTTCTTCTTGCCAGTTCACATCATCCATTTCATCCATCATCTTCCGAAACTGGGCCGGTATACGAATACTGTATACAGATTTTGTAGACATAATCGTATATATGCTCCTGATTATACTAATATTTTATTATTCAAAAATTATTCAGGATTAGTTGTACTAATTCAACCAAAAAGAAAATCGTATTCAGATTAAGTCCATGTCTTATTTTAGAATTTTACTTGAAAATAGTGACTAATGAACACATTGGCTGGATATTGCTCTTTCAAAATGAGCTTCACTAGATTTTAAGCTAACCTGATTCTCTACTTGTTCATGTAAAAACCTTGGTGTTTAACTGTTACTCATCTAAAAGCTCTGGAGTTCTAGCATTACGTCTTGTTATAACCGGCCGCCCAGATTCCTTTTCTATAATTTAAAAGGTTCAGCCTTAGGCGAAGGTATGGATTGAATTAACCTCAATAATTGTTTTGTGCTGGCTGCGTCGGTTAAACGCATTTTACCATCAGCAGGCATTTTCAACTGTACGATATTTTCGTACAGTTCACTACCCTCATCAATTTTCATTTTAATTTTCAAATCACCCCTATCTTCGGGGTTTTTACTATCGGTTAACACGGCTATAACATCAATAATCGAAAAGAACCATTCTTATTCGTTTTCATCCCAAAAGGTCCTAATTTTTTTATCCTCGAAAAGTTTAATTGCATTGTTACCCGTCTAATACCCCAATTAATTCCCACATAATAAACTAAGAGTAATTATTAATACTACTGATTTTATTGATATTAAAGTATCCTATTCTTCAAATCTTGTTAAGTCTTGAACACATTCTAAATCTTTCCCGGACCTTTGATTCATATTCATTTGAGTGACTAATCCATTTTAAACTCAAAAGTCTAGAATAGCCATTAAAAAAGTTTTCAAGTATGCCCATCTCATTTTTGACCAGATATACACTCCTATAATTCCTTTTTTCATTCAATTGGTTCTACCAGGAGTACTTTGACTCTTTTCCAGATCCAACCTGTGGGGAACATAGAATCCTTCCGGAGTTTTCAAAAAAAAGTTTTCAGGAAAGGTTAATGGAAATTCTCTTAAGTTAATATATTATTAATTAATAAATAAGTATTATTAAATGTAAATATTAATTAAACCAACATCGACTGATGGTTTTTATACCTCAACTGTTTTATATGTGATGTAGAACAGAGGGTAACATGAAAGATGAAAGTGGAAATTCAGTGCAGATAGCAAGTAGGACAATCTACTTTCGCATAACTGAGCGAGGATGGGCAATAGTTGTAATGCCAGACAACTTCAAAGTGGATAACTATTACCATGGAGTACACATCCATCCAGATAGAAAACAATTATCCATCCATGATCCAGAAATAATATACGAGATTATCTATCAGCACATCATCAGAGAAGGTAAGATTGTGGAAGATAAAATAAGAGAGGAGTTAGGATTATGATAATAAAACTGGTTCGCCAGATGAAAGGTAGCGAATTGGTGGAAATGTTAAAGGAAAAATATGGTTCAATGGATAACTTAAAAAGGTTGATGGAAAAAGACCCGAAAAATGTTTTATATCCACTGGATTTAGAAGATTGGTTATACCACCTAGAACACCCAGACGCCGAAGTCAAACAATCTGAAACCATCTTCATAAAGGATCTTAAAATAAATATGTCAGATCTGAAAATGCTGGACATCATCAAAAATCAGCACCCCACATCCATAAGAAACCTTTCCTATATACTTCACAAAGATTTAAAAACAGTTCAACCAAGGGTGCATAAATTAGCAGAAGAAGGTTTCATTAAATTGGAACCGGGCCCTAAAAATGCCAAGAAACCTGTGGTTAATTTCAATAAAATAGAGATTGAGATATAAGGAAAACAAAAACTTGTTTTTTTAGGATTTACAATATTATTAGATTTTCGTAATGTTTTTTCTTTTTCATCTCAAAACAATATAAACATTATTTTTTTACATGTTCGTAATGTTTGTACTGAAAATTATAGTTTAATAAAATGTTCAATAAAGAATTATGGATGCTTTATTGAATTTTTTACCCAATTTGGGTTTGAGAAGATCATTCAATTTGGATGATTCTAATTTCACCTGTTTTGCAGAGTTTTGTGGAGATACTCTGCCTGAGGTATATTAAGCATCTATTTTATTCTACCATACTTAGCTAAGATATTAATTATCTCCTTAACTTCCTTAGAACTCAGAATTTTCCGCCCGTGGGAAAGGTAAGAAACTAGATCTTCAGGGTAAACGATTTCATACGATTTTATATCTTTTTTAAGGATTAGATTATGGTTTATTGGAGATATTACTGGATTTATGGCTGTTTTATTTAATTTTTTACCCAGTTTATTTTTTAGAAAAACATTCAACTTTGAGACCTGTAATTTCACCTGTTTGGCAGGGTTTTGTGGGGATACTCTGCCGGAGGTATGGTACCAGCAGTCCTCATCTGGGATGTAGGTTGGCTTGTAATTTTTGGTTTCAATAACGTAGACCCCGGTGGGTCCCACCACCACATGGTCAATATCACCACCCAAATTTGGTATCTTAACATCCCGAATAGCCGTGTACTTTTTAGGTAATTTCTTGAGCTTTTTAGCCACTATCTTCTCACCCTTAGCACCCCTACTCCAGGTTCGGCGTTTAGACCACCCATATCTAGATATGATTAGCCCGGTGATGACCAGTAAGGCGAGTAAGGATAACTGTAGAAATCCCCATATCCCGGTTAATAGAATAAACCCTGAGATCCTGATTAATAATACCAATCCCATGATCCCCATTAATAGAATAATTACCCCCAGAAAGGTTATTTTAGTGTAATATGATACCCTGGATTTAACATGTGATTTCTGTTTAGAAATGTTCACCACTCCGTAGTTTCTGATAATATTTATTATAAACCTATTTTTTTAACTATTAAGTATTATATAAAGGTTTTTCATGGTTAAATGTGGGGAAGTATTGTAATTCTTTAAAAAGAGTTAATTTTTTATTTATTTTTGATTCCAATATAAATTATTTAAATATGAACACCATCTAGAATATCCTTCATTCAGAGTACATAATTTTTTTCTAAGAAGATACCACTTGATAATTCAAGTGATTACCACCTACTAATTAAAAAAATGATTACCCCTAATAATAGAAAAATGATTTTTACCCTATAATAAAAAAGTGATGATTTTTTTGATTTTTTCCTCAATTTTTTTAAGTATATCGCAGATTATTTTCAATGTATAGTTCTAAATTTCTAAGTATTAGTTCTAAATTCCCAAGTACACCGCTAGATCCGGTGGTAATCCCCTTTTTATAAGATTCATAGGTGGTCCGCCAAATATATATGTTATAGTGCTGGTAATTAGATTAAAGCCCATAAAGTATGTGTTAATAAATTTAGGGTAGTGCCATGCTGTTATATTACACTGATGTTTCAAAGCTGGACATAAATCAGGCCCATCATGCTGTATCTTTGGAGAGGCTTGAAAAAACAGCCAGATACATCCATCAGAAGGATAAAAAATTATCCATAGGTGCAGAACTTCTTTTAAAATATTCTTTAAATCAAATTGGCATTTCTAATCCGGTATTCGACCATGATAAATATGGTAAACCTTTTTTAGGGAACCATCCCCATGTTCATTTTAACCTCTCTCACTCCGAGGACTACGTGGCCTGTGCAGTTACTGATTCTCCAGTAGGAGTGGATATTGAACACATCCAAGATGCAGAGCTAGACATAGCCAGGCACTATTTTTTCGGCAGTGAATACAAGCATATCCAGAACAGCCCCCGTCAAGAGAGAGCTTTTTTCCAGTTTTGGGTTTTAAAGGAGAGTTACATGAAAATGACTGGCCTGGGATTCCGCATGGCCCTTGACGAATTCTCCATAGATATCAACAATAGCTCTCGGGATAAGGGTGCTAGGATAAGAGTTAAAACACGGAATGAAAACACCGGTGGATTGGAATTAGCTGACAAACAACCGGAATTTGGAGTTTGGAGCGTGGCTGGGGATGAGTACATGCTGGCGGTGTGTTCAGAAGGTAAAATTAACCAGGAAGCAAATTCAAAGCCAAATTCAAAGCCAAATTCAAAGCCAAATTTAATCAGTTTAGACGATTTATTGAGGGAAACCGAGAGGGAAACCATGGAAATAAAGAGCCAACACCAGAGGGGGATTTAACTGTGGATTGTTTCGATCTATCCAATGCCCAGAAAAGGACCATAATAACCGAGATCAGCAACCATGGAAACGAATCTTACATCATCTCATTCAAATCCAGATTTCCACTTGAAGACGAAGAACATGTTAAAAAAGCTTTATCCATCCTTATAAGTGGAAATCTTCAACTCCGCATGAGGAAAGATGAAAATATGAACTTTTCACAGTATTATGCTGATGAAGAAGGTTCAGTTACCACTGCTGAAAAGGGAGAAAACAGTCCACATTCCTCTGATGAAATGGATGAAAATACTGAGGATAAAAATAGAGAGGATGGAAATACTGGGGATAAAAATAAGGAGGATGAAAATACTGTATTTTCAATTATTGACCTGACTGGTGAGGTTGAAGATGAAATAAACCAGTATATCCATGAATTTTCCCTTAAAACCTTTAAGGAAATTTTCGATTCCCCTCTTTATGAGTTCCAGCTCCTTAAAACCAGGGAAGAGTTGATTGTGCTGGGGCGGGTTCACCACCTCATAATGGACGGTACTTCCCTATCCATCCTGGCCAGGGAACTGGAAGACTGCATAGAGACCCTGAAAAAGGGAAAAGAATACCAGTTCAAACCAGTTTCCTACAGGGAATATGTGGAAAAGGAAAAAGAATACCTATCCAGTGGAGAAGCCCAGCAGGATGAAGAGTTCTGGCTATCTAACCTGGATGGATATCACCATGACTGGTACTCCTCCTCTGATCTGGGTATCAGCCGGGAAAATTTCCACTTGGATGGGGATTTAAGGGACCGGTTAAAAGACCTGTACTCTGTTGATGGGGAACGGATTTCTCCCTTCATACTGGCCTTGTCTCTGGTTTCCCTCTACTTTGCCCGGAGCACCCACACTGATGACCTGGTCTGGAACAGTGTGTACCACGGCCGGGACTTTGGAGAGGACACCCGGGAAATGCTGGGCATGTTCGTGAATATGATGCCCCTCCGGCTTGGTTATGATGAAAACCGGTCCTTTAAAGAAACCCTGCTCTACACCAAGTCGGTGGTGAAGGATGGATTGACCCATGGAAAGCTTTCCTTCAACATTTACGGGCCTAAACTACAGAAGAAAGGTATTGACCCGGCTATGCTATCCATGTACTCCATAGTATCCAATTCAACCGATGCACCCCTGGAGTACCTGTTCCATAGTTCCAAGAGTGAATTTCCCTTCCACATACGGGTGAACCCCTCACTGGATGATAAGGATGGCCTGCAGCTTTTAACCATTGAATACAATAGGGACTGCTTTTCCCGGGAAGAAATCAAAAGGCTGGTGGAGGGTTTGGAAAAACTCATCCACCAAATTGCCAATAACCCCCATATCACCGGGGGTGAACTGGAGGTAGAGACCAGCCCCTACCACCGGGCTGGTGAATATTTCAAAGATATGCTGCAGGGAAGTGACGGTGCCACCACCATCAGCCCTGATTTAAGTGGTAAGGAAGAAGAGGGAAACTACCCGGAAAGTGCAGTTTCCATGGGAAAAGGAGTAATAAACGAATTTTGCCATGAAAATGGAATAAACCCCAGTGACCTATTCTTAGCAGCCACCCTCTTTGCCCTGGTTAAATTCGTCTTCAGTAAGGATATTTTAATCTCCATTATTTCAGATAATTCCCCCATAGGTTCAATAAATAACTCACAAAGGAATGAACAACATAAAGGGAATAACTCACAAAAAAGGAAACACCAGCTACAGGAATTACCAGAATCTATTAACCATGATAAACTACAGGAATTACCCCTTTACCTTAAGATTGACACCGGTAAATCAGTACTGGAATTTTTAAATACTGTACATGATTCCTTCACCCAGGTCACCAGCTATGATTATTATCCCTTCACCAGGGTTAAGAGTGAACATTACATTTTACCCGAATTTTTATACAATTACGGTTCCCCGTACAGTAAAGACTCACCGTACAGAGAAGACCCCCTATACAGTCCAGACCCATACCGACATGATGATTTAAAAACACCCAGAATGGTGGTTAATGTTTCCGAAAAGGAGGATGAGTTTAAAATAACACTTTTTTATAATGATGCCCTTTACTCAGATGATCTAAGCCTTACCTTCACCGAGAGCATGGCCACCCTGGTGAATAAACTGATGGAACAACCGGTAATGCTGGAGGATATTGCCCTACAAGATGACGATGGTCAGGAGGAAAACTTCCACCTGAACCCGGCGGAGGAACCCCTCCTAAACCGGTTCTTTGAAAAACAGGTGGAAAAGAACAGGGAGGAAGTTGCTTTAATTGCCCAGGATGGACAGTTCACCTATCATGATCTTAACCGGAAGGCCAACCGCATAGCCAATGCACTTATCAAACGCGGGGTGGATTTGGAAGACCGGGTTATGTTCATATTAAAGCGTGACAGCCGCCTGGTGGCCACCATGCTGGGTATTGTCAAGGCCGGCTGTGCCTTCATACCCGTGGACCCGGATTACCCTGAAGAAAGGATAAAGGAGATCATCAGGGATAGTGATGCCCGTTACATCATCACCAATCACGATAACGTTACCATTAACCTGCCCCAGGCAGTTAGTGTGGATGAACTGCTCACCGAAGAAGATGAGAACAACCCGGAACCGGATCTCTCGCCGGAGAACCTGTGTTACCTTATTTACACCTCTGGTTCCACTGGCAAACCCAAGGGTGTTATGCTGAACCATCGGGGTATCACCAACTACGTGTCCCCCCATCCGGAAAACATTCCCATCCATGCCCTGGTTACTCGGGCCCGTAAGATGATATCCATATCCACGGTGTCCTTCATTGTATTTTTAAGGGAAATGCTGGCCACCCTCACCAATGGAATGCCAGTGGTTTTTGCCAGTGAGGAACAGGCTGTGAATCCCCTGGAACTGGTGAAACTCTTCGAGGAAACTGGGGCCGATGCATTTGGTGCCACACCCACCCGGCTCCTGCAGTACCTGGAAATGGAGGAAGTACAGAAAACCATGCCCCGCTGCAAGGTGATCATCGTAGGTGGAGAGACCTTCCCTCCCCAGCTTTACAACACCCTCTCCAGGTACACCTTCGCCGAGATCTACAACTCCTACGGCCCCACCGAGATCACCATTGCCTCCCATGGTAAACTCCTCACCAGCGATGATATATCCGCCGGGGCACCCCTTTTAAATGTCACCGACCGGATCATGGACATAGACACCAACCCCCTACCCTACAATGTGGTGGGTGAGCTCTACGTGGCCGGGGCGGGAGTGGCCCGGGGCTACTGGAATAATGATGAACTCACCCAGGAACGCTTCATAAACTACAACGGCCTCCGCTACTACAACACCGGAGACCTGGCCAAGCGCGACAGTAACGGGGAGTTATATGTCCTGGGCAGGATGGACACCCAGATCAAACTCCGGGGACTGCGAATCGAACTCGGGGAGATTGAAAATACAATCACCGGTTATGATGGTGTTAAATCCGCCTTTGTACTGGTAAGGGAGGTGCACGGCACTGAACACCTCTGCGCCTACTTCACCGAGAAGAAGCCAGTGGACACCACCCTTTTAAGGAAATATCTACTGGATAGATTACCCCAGTACATGGTTCCCTCCTACCTGGTGAGGATGGACCAGTTCCCCATGACCTTCAATGGAAAGGCCGATCTTAGGAACTTCCCAGACCCTGATGATTACCTGGTGGATGAAGTTATAACACCAGAAACAGAGTTAGAGAAGGATCTCCTAGGGATGTGTTCAAATATACTGGACACCACCAGTTTCGGGGTGACCACTGATCTCTTCCAGTTAGGCCTCACCTCCCTATCGGTGCTCAAACTGGTGACTATGATCTCCCAAAAACTGGGGTTTAAGGTCAATGTAACCAGTATCATGCGCGCCCGGAACATAAGGGAAATAGCCAGGGAGGTGGAAACATCAGCGGCAGTTACCCGTAAGGAATACCCAGTAATGGACTATTATCCCCTGACCCAGAACCAGCTGGGAGTGTACTTTGACTGTGTTAAAAACCCGGAAAAACTGACCTACAACCTGCCCAAAATGATACGCTTTAAAGAAATCTCGGTGGATAGGTTGAAAAAATCATTGGAGGAACTGGTTGAAAAACACCCATACCTTAAAATGCGCCTGGTTATGCATGATGGTGAAATCTACCAGGAACGAAGGGATATCTTCCAGGTCACCATTGAAGTTATAAAAGGTCGGGTGGATGATGATGTGATAAATGAGTTTATACAACCATTCTCCCTATTCGAGGGTCCGTTGTTCCGGTTTAAAATTTACACCCACCAGGATGAAACCATACTCTTATCAGACTTCCACCACCTGATGGTGGATGGAACATCCTTGAACCTCCTTTTCAATGACCTGGGGGCGATCTACGATGACCGGGTGGTGGATGCTGAGGAGTATGACGGGTATGACCTCAGCCTAGAGGAACAGGACATTGAAAAAAGCCAGATCTACAGCCAGGCCCGGGAATACTTTGAGGGAAAAGTGGCGGAGTTTGACAGTGCCACGGTCATCTCCCCGGATCTCAAGGGGAAAGAAGAGAAAGGTGAGTTAGGTGAGGTGGGGGTGTCTTTAGATAAAAAACAGGTGGAAAACTATTGTAAAAATAATTCCATCACCCCCAATAACCTGTTTTTAGCGGCAACCCTCTTCACTTTAAGTAAATTTGTTTACAACCGTGATATTCTAATTTCTACCATATCCAATGGCCGGAGCAATCCCTTGTTCCAGAAGACATTGGCCATGATGGTTAAAACCCTGCCCATAGCCCTGAATATTGACAGTACCTCCACCGTCACCCAGTTCTTCAGCCAGGTGGAGGAAACCTGGCTGGATGTCCTGAAATATGATGTGTACCCCTTCACCAAGATTTCCGATAAGTACGACCTGTTCCCCGAGTTTTTATACGCCTATCACGGGAAGATCATTGAGGAAATAACCATGAATGGACAGACCCTGGAGAGGGAAAGCCTGGAATACGAGGCACTGAAGTTCAAGGCCAGTGTTAATGTAACCGACACTGGTTCCCGGTTCTACCTCTTCAGCCAGTACAACGATGCCCTCTATTCACAGGAACTCATGGAGACCTTTATAAAAAGCCTGGAATTAATGGTGAACAAGCTGATAGAGGACCCTAATGCCCGTTTAAGTGATGTTTCCCTGGTGGCTGGTGAACCTGGCCTGGTGGCTGGTGAACAGGGAATGTTCCAGATGAAACCAGTGAGCGAGCCACTGGTGAATAAGTTATTTGAAAAACAGGTCACCAAAAGCAGGGATAAAGTGGCCCTGATAGCAGAGGATGGGGAGTTCACTTACCATGAAATCAACCAGATGGCCAACCGCATTGCCCACGGCCTGGTTATAAGGGGTGTGGGGGTGGAGGACCGGGTAATGTTCATCCTGAAACGTGACAGTCGACTGATCGCCACCATGTTCGGTATTGTTAAGGCCGGCTGTGCCTTCATACCCGTGGACCCCGAGTATCCGGAGGATAGGGTGAAACACGTCCTTAAGGACAGTGATGCCCGGTACATTATCACCGATTACAACTTCAACACCATTGATTTACCCCAGGCCATCAGTGTGGATGAATTACTAAGAGAAGGGATTGAAGAGAACCCACTAAAAGAGGGAAGTGAAGAAAATCTAAATCCTGATCAACTAAATCCTGATCAACCAGTTGAGAACCTGGAACCAAATCAATCAATAAAAAACCTGGAACCAAATCTATCCCCAGAGAACCTCTGTTACCTTATCTATACTTCTGGCTCCACTGGCCTCCCGAAGGGGGTGATGTTAACCCATGCCAATATCACCAATTACGCCTCCCCGGATCCGGAAAACTGTTTTGCCCATGCCTTTGTAAATAAGGGCCGGAATATGCTCTCCATCACCACCGTAGCCTTTGATGCCTTCCTGCACGAGGTCATGATCAGCCTCCTGAACAGCCGCACCCTGGTACTGGCCAGTGACGAGGAAACCAGGAACCCCCTGGAACTGGTTAAACTGTTTAACCGAGCCGAAGTGGATTCCTTCTTTGCCACACCATCCAGGATGTTACAGTACCTGGAAGTGGATGGTATGTGTGAAGCAGTGTCCAAGTGTAAGATCATCAGTATCGGTGGAGAACCCTATCCCCCACAGCTACATAAAAAACTGGAAAGCTGCAGTGCCGGGGAGATATACAATGTTTACGGACCCACTGAGACCACCATATCCTGCAACACCACCCGCATCACTGATTCAGGAAACATCAATGTGGGTAAACCCCTCCTGAATGTTTACGAGGAAGTCATGGACCTGGATGGTAACCCCCTCCCCAGTGGAGTAATCGGGGAGTTGTACGTGGGTGGAATGGGGGTGGCCCGGGGATACTGGAACCGGGAGGAACTCAACCAGAAACAGTTCATCACCCGCCACGGCATCCCCTACTACAGGAGTGGGGACTTTGCCAGCAGGGATAAAAACGGCGAGTACCATATATTCGGACGTCTGGATAACCAGATCAAGTTGAGGGGTCTGCGAATCGAAATTGGGGAGATTGAAAGTGCAATCTCCGACTATCATGGTATAAAGTCAGTGACCGTCCTGGTTAAACCAGTCCAGGGACAGGAACACCTCTGCGCCTACTTCACCAGCACCATGGACATTGATGTGGAGGATCTGAAAAAAGAACTCAAAAAGAGGCTGACCAAGTACATGGTGCCCACCGTATTCATGCACCTGGAACAGATGCCCCAGACACCCAATGGTAAAACTGATGTTAAAAATTTACCGGAACCGGTTTTAAAAGAACGAATATACGTAGCACCGGAGAATAGTATTGAAAAATTCTTCACCCAGTCCTTCAGTGAGATTCTGGACGTGCCTGATGTGGGGGCTACCGATGACTTCTTTGAACTGGGTGGAACCTCACTCCTGGTGACCAAGATCACCATTGAAGCCCTGAACCAGGGATACGAAATAAAATATGGGGATGTTTTCGCCCATCCCACAGCCCGGAAACTGGCCCAGTTCATAAATGAAGCAGAAAAATCTGTCCAGGAACATGAAGAATACTCCTATGATGCTCTTAATAAGATCCTGGAAAATAACACCATAGAAAACTTTGTGAAACTGGATAAAGAGAGTTTGGGTAATGTTTTATTAACCGGGGCCACTGGCTTTTTAGGGATACACGTCCTACGGGAGTTTTTAGAAAACGAAAAAGGCACTATTTACTGCATGCTCCGGAGGGGTAGGCGTACCAATCCTGAGGACCGGCTTAAAACCCTCCTCTTCTACTACTTCAGTGAAAACTATGAGGAACTTTTCGGTACCAGGATCCATGTTATTGAGGGGGATGTTACCAGTAAAGCAGACTTTGAAAAATCCCGGGGCCTGGATATAGACACGGTGATCAACTGTGCCGCCAATGTGAAGCACTTCGCTCCCGGAACCCAGATCGAAGATATAAATATTGGAGGAGTGGTTAACGGGGTGGATTTTGCCCGGAAAAAGGACTGTAAATATATACAGGTCTCCACCACCAGTGTGGCCGGGGAGAGTGTGGATAATGTACCACCACTGGACACGGTATTTGATGAGAAAACCTTATATGTGGGCCAGCTACTGGATAACAAGTACCTCAGCAGCAAGTTCCTGGCGGAGAGGGTGGTGTTGGAAGCAGTTAGTGAGGGATTAAATGCCAAGATAATGCGGATGGGTAACCTCATGGCCCGGCAGTCTGACAGTGAATTCCAGATAAACTTCGAAACCAATGCCTTCATCAAGCGCCTGAGGGCCTACGCTGCAATAGGGGAAATACCATACCAGGTTTTAGGTGGTAAGGTGGAGCTCACACCCATAGATATGGCAGCACGGGCTATCCTGCTACTTTCACAGGCACCCCGGGAGTGTTGTGTTTTCCATGTTTACAACAGTCACCAGATCTACATCGGGGATATTGTGGATATGATGAGGGAGGTGGGACTGGCAATCTCCGGGTCAGAGGAAGATGAATTTAGAGAAAGCTTCGCCCGGTCCAGGGAAGATGAGACGAAACAGGATGCCATCAGTGGACTGGTAACCGCCATGGGGATGGGTAAAGGTGAGGGCCGGGGTCTGGTGGAGGTGGATAACGATTACACCACCCAGATACTCTACCGTTTAGGATATAAATGGCCCCTCATAAATGATGAATACCTGGTAATGTTTATCCAGTACCTGAAGGAGATGAACTTCTTTGATTGATAAAAACTACTTTGACGGATAAAAACTACTTTGATGGATAAAAAGAAGAAGAATTTAATCCAGAATAAAAGAATATCAACCAAAATACGATAATTAATCTAGAATAAGAGGAATTACTACATGTACGAAAGAAGCTACAATCTGGTTAGGGCCAAGTTCAGGGAATTTTTCCTGCCCACCCTACTCATGTCCATGGCCATGAACCTCAGCACCTTCATGGACACCCTCATCGTGGGTAACACCCTGGGACCCATCAATATCTCAGCCATGGCCCTCATCGCCCCTATCATCACCTTCATCAACCTGGTGTACTGGATGATCGGCCTGGGTGGTTCCCTGCTCAGCGCGGTTTCCAAGGCAGAGCGTAACCAGGAGAAGAGTGACATGTACTTCACCATCTCCATCGTGCTTTTGATCCTGGTGGGATTATGCTTCTCGTCCCTGGGACTGGTGTTCATGGACCAACTGGTGGCTGCCCTCACCAGCAACCCCCAACTGGCCGTGCTGGTTGAAAGATTCCTGGGGGTTTACTTCATGGGATCTCCCCTGCTCTTCTTCCTTATGGGCATCGCCTACTTCATACGTGCTGATGGAATGCCCAGATTATCCTTCTACGCCCTCCTAATATCCAACATCGTTAACCTGGCATTGGACCTCTTTTACATCCTGGTCCTGGGGATGGATATTCAGGGAGCAGCCCTGGCCACCATCACCGGGTACACCGTGGGGACCATATTCATCATGCAGTACTTCTTCCACAAGGAGAGGACCATGCACTTCATCTCCCTGGCCAAGTGCAAACTCTACCTGGTGGGGGATATTGTGAAGCTGGGATTTCCCCCGGCCTCCATGCAACTATTCTTAACAGTGAAACTCTTCTTCATCAACACCTTCATCCTACTCTATGCTGGTAAACCTGGTTTAACTGCATTCTCGGTTTTCTACAACAGCCTCTACATTATCTACATGTTCCTCATTGGAACCTCACAATCCATGTCCCCCATTGTCTCCATTTACTTCCAGGAGAAGGATTACTACGGGGTTTGGTACACCCTCAACACCTCACTGAAGATAGTGTTAGTCACCGGGGTGGTGTTCACTGCCCTGTTACTGGCCTTCCCCAGCACCCTACTCCACCTCTTCGGGGTGAGCGACCCGGTGGACTTAGTTGTGGGGGTGAATGCCCTGCGTATACTTTCCCTGAGCATCATGGGCACTGCGGTGACCTTCCTGATGATGTTCTACACCCAGGCCATAAAGCAGGGAAAATTATCCTTCCTGATATCCATAACCGAGGGATTGATTCTACCTGTGTCTCTGGCTTACCTTCTCTCCGGGGTTATGGGTATTGATGGAGTGTGGGTGTCATTCCTCCTGGCAGAGGTTGGTACCATAATACTGATCTACCTGTCCACCCGGTTAATTGCCCAACGGTCCAGGGGTGAGCTTTCCGGGTTCTTCCTCATGGGCAGTTACCATGATGCTCCGGTTCTGGATGTGACCATAAAAAATTCCCTGAGTGATGCAGTGGGCATATCCCAGAAGCTCATTGACTTTACCCAGGAAAACGGGGTGGACCCCAGGACTGCTGTCCTCATTGGTATGGCAGTGGAGGAGATGGCGGTGAATATAATCAACTACAACCAGGATAAAATGGAGTACATGGATATTCTGACTAAAATTGGGGATGAACATATTACCATTGCCTTCAAGGACACGGGAACCGAATTCGACCCCTCCACTTATACACCGGAGGATATGGGCTCCTTTGAGAGTATTGAAGTTCTGCAGAAGATAGCCCATGAAATAAGTTACGCCCGGTTGATAGGTTTAAACAGTACAGTGATTAGCATTAAAAGATAAAACATTAACCTGAGCAAGATTTGTGAATTACTTAAAAATCAATAAATTACCGTTTCCATGGTGAAAGGATGAACATTGAGAAGACTAGAGAAGGGAACAAATTAACCATAAAATTAGATGGCAGGCTTGATACCAACACCGCCCCGGAGCTGGAGAAAGAATTAAAGGAAGCTCTTCCCGGTGTGGGGGATCTGGTATTTGATTTTAGTGATCTGAAATATATTTCCAGTGCAGGGCTGCGCCTGATCCTCTCCACCCAGAAGACCATGAACCAGCAGGGCACACTGGTGATAGAAAATGTGAACGACATGGTAATGGAGATCTTTGAAACCACTGGATTTTCCGATGTTTTAACCATTAAAGAAACAGAACCCTTAAACTAAACAAAGCCGTACCACCCGATTAAAAAAAAATGAATAAAATAAAATAGAAAGAATAAGGGTAAAAATAAAGGATAAGAGTTTAGGAGAGGGCCTAAAATCCGGGGATCAACGTCAAGGTAAATGAAAGGGAGATATCAGATGGACCAGATAACAGTACCGGCACGCAAAGAAAACCTTAGTCGTGTACTGGAATTTATAGGACGGAAGTTGGAGCCATTCCCGTACAATGCCACTGCACTGCTCCGCTTGGAACTTTCTGTGGAAGAAGCATTCGTAAACATTGCCAGCTATGCTTACCAACTCAACAAGGAAAAAATAATCCCACAGGAAGAGATAATCCCGCAGGAAGGAATAACCAATCATGAAAAGATAACCGTACAGGAAGAAATAACTCGGCAGGAAGAAATTACTGTGCAGGAAGAAATAACCGCACCTGAAGAAACAAGAGATGAAGAAATAACCGTGCGCCTGATTATAGATGAGGACCCCTTACAGATCATGGTACAGTTAATAGACTCTGGAAACCGGTTTAATCCCTTGGGAAAAGAGGACCCTGATATTTCTAAGGGAATTGAAGAAAAAGAACCCGGTGGATTGGGAATTTTCCTTATTAAGAAAAACGTGGACCAGGTTCACTACGAGTACCAGGAGGGGAAGAATATTCTAACCCTCCACAAGAGAATGGATTAAAAAGGAAACCCAATTAAACAGCCCACATTGGGAAACCCATATAGACAGTTAAATTTAGGATTAAAATGAATACCACCACCCTGAAGCACAAAATCAGCAGAATGGCCATCTGCGGTGTCCTGATCTTCCTCACTAACTTATTTTTCAGTTATTTATTCCCAGTCTTACCTATTTCTGAGCTGGGACCAGCCAGTGCATTACCCCCTGTTTTTGGTTTACTCTTTGGCCCATGGGGTGCATTGGGATCAGCCCTGGGGTACCTGGGAGCAGATATACTCTCCGGTGATCCGCCGGAAATTTATCTCATGTACTTCTTTGTCCAGTTCCTCTACGGTTACATTCCCTACAAACTATGGTACCTGCTGGATAAGGATAAGACCATCAGCCCACCCCGCCTGGACACTGTGAAGAATTTAACCAAATTCGTGGTGATAATGTTTGTAAATGCTGTGGTAATGGCCGGCTTCCTTGGTTTCCTCCTGGACGGCTTGGGACTCTACGAACTGGTCTCCTTAACCACCATAATATTCGCCCTGAATAACTTTGATTTTTCCATAATGTTCGGTACTTTACTTGTTATTGGGGCTAACTATTACGGTATCCTCATGATCAAACCCCGCACTGTCACTAAAACCTTCCTACCCCGGGGTTTATATGATGCAATGGCAGTGGTGGCACTCCTGGTGGGAACTGAGAATATTATTTACTCCCTGTATACCGGGCCCAGCATATGGTCCATGGCTGCCGGGACCATAACCTATTCCCTGGCTTTAATCTACGTTCTAAAACCAGTGACCAAGGAAATTGGGGAAAAAACTAGCCAGATAAGGGTTTCATTAACCGAAAGGTTAATCCTGGTTTTCATCATCATCGGGGCTATCATCGCCATGGTAACCGGGATCATATACTATTACACCATCCCCTTTCCAGAAGGTGGTGAAATACAATTCTGGGAGTCAGTTTACCTCCATGTTACATTAATCCTATCCATTTTTTATATATCCACAATTCTACTTTTAAGGTACATTGAAAGGACCATAACCACCCCTATTGAGTCCATATCTGATATTGTCAATAATTATGTCAGTGATTCTGAGGGTATTGCCAGCAGCGCCCTAATCACTGCCAAGTGTCAGGAGTATGCTGCTGATGAGACTGAAGTGGGGATCCTGGCCCATTCCTTCCAGAACATGATCCAGGACCTGGAGATCTACCTGGAAAATTTGAAGAAAGTCACCTCGGAGAAGGAAAAAATTAACACCGAATTGAATGTTGCCCGGAAAATCCAGGCGGATATGTTACCCCGGATCAGTACTTTAGGGGTTAGGGATGGATTTGACATCTACGCCACCAACCTGCCGGCCCGGGAGGTGGGTGGGGATTTCTATGACTTTTTCATGGTGGATGATAACCACTTGGCAGTGGTGATCGCCGATGTATCTGGTAAGGGTGTGCCTGCAGCTTTGTTCATGGTGATTGCCAAGACATTAATTAAAAACCAGGCCCAGCTCGGTAAAAATGCCGGGGAAGTTTTCTCCACAGTTAACAACCAATTGGTGGAGGGTAATGATGAGAACATGTTTGTAACCAGCTGGATGGGTATCCTGGAAACCACTACCGGAAGGTTCACCTATGTTAACGCCGGCCACAACCCACCCCTCCTGAAACAAGGTGGTGGGGATTACCAGTGGCTGAAGTCCAAACCAGGATTCATACTGGGAGGACTGGAGAACACCCAGTACCACCCGGAAGAGATTCACCTGGAACCTGGAAGCCGGGTTTACCTCTACACCGATGGTGTTACCGAAGCCATTGATGAGGGTGAGGAACTCTTTGGTGAGGGTAGATTACTGGAGGCAGTAAACCGGGACCAAGATCCGGGGCTTGAAGAACTGTGTTCCCGTATCCTGGAAGGAATCGACAGTTTCGTGAAAGACCAGGAACAGTTCGATGATATTACCATGCTGGTAATGGAATATAAAAAACCATGATACCGGCTTGAGTATCCTGGATGGTATCTAGTACCCTTGAGTACACTAAATCTTCAAGCGTACCTATGTACACAAGTTACTTTGAGCACACTAAATCTTCAAGTGAACCTAACAGGATTAAATGAAGTATTACATTATTCAAATCGCCCTATTTATTGAAAATATCATTCTAAAAAGATTTGAAACTAATGAAATTAGTCCACATCTATGGTCAATTTTCTCAAGTTTCATAGTAAAACATAATTCTTTAAGTTCATTTCATCCCTGCCAGTAAAATATGGAGGGGAAAATACCGGTTCTTTAACTGTGATCATCTAAAAGCTCTGGAGTTCTAGCATTACGCCTGGTTATAACTGGCCGCCCAGATTCCTTTTCTATGTTCTTTCTGGCTTCTCCTGCAACTTTTCCCCCGCGTTTAGCATATCTTTACTTTCTTCAAGTCCTTAGGGATTAACATTTTTAGATATCTCTGTGGTGGATGCCTCACCCAGCATAGTAAGAATTAATTCAAGATTACTCATATTATCTCTGAGGTTCTCCTTTTTCAATCCTTTAAATTTCTTATATTGTTTAGTATCCATACCAGACCATGCGTTGGTGATTTCGTTAGTTAAAATTGCATATTCAATGCCTTCGCTTACATCACACCTCTGCCATTCATCAGTTAATTCTTTTCTTATCTCAACTGATTTTAACCGCTGATTAATCCAATCATCCGAATAACCTTTAGCTTTATAAGTCTTTATAGCCCTTTCTATTGTTAGTTCGGGGTCAGCTATTTCATCCAGCCTTTCTTTACCTACTTCAGCTAACCATAATTTAAAAGGTTCAGCCTTAGGTGAAGGTATGGATTGAATTAACCTTAATAATTGTTTTGTGCTGGCTACGTCAGTTAATCGCATTTTTCCATCAGCAGCAGGCATTTTCAACTGTACGATATTTTCGTACAGTTCACTACCCTCTTCAGATTTCATTTTATTTTTCAAATCACTCCAATATCTTCGGGGGTTTTTACTACCTGTTAAAACTTCTATAACATCAATAATCGAAAAGAACCATTCTTCTTCGTTTTCATCCCAAAAAGTCCTAATTTTATTATCCTCAAAAAGTTTGATTGCATTTTTTCCAGTCATGATCAATACCCCAATTAATTCCCACATAATAAACTAAGATTAATTATTAATATTACTGATTTTATTGGTTAACCCCCTCCATTTTTCACCATTCGGAGAGGCATTGTATGGCTTTTTTAGAGTTATAACCGAGTAGTGTGATGATGCCTGCTAAAAGTACATTTAGAGAAACGTATTTTACTACTGATCTGTAGGTAAATCTGTGTATTTTCTTCATAGAAAAAGCTTCTTTTGTTAATTTATTCCAGTCTTCGATCATGCCCCGTATAGGTTTTAATCTCTTCCAATTGGTGATTTTTCGTTTAAAATCACGCACTAATCGTTTGTAAAAACTTTTATTCTTATATTTGCTAGTATTTTTATTAAAACAATCCAATGGATAGCTTAAACTATCTAATATCTTGTTTAGTTTGAAATAATATTTGGGGAAAATAATTGGAACAATATTATAACCTAAAATACCATTAATATAATTATCCTTACTGTAATATCCTTTATCAAAGATAAAAGTATCTCCTTTCAGTATTAAACGTCTATTTTTCAGTTGTTCCATGATTTCTGTGAAGATTGGAGCATCATTTGGAGATCCCTGGTGAATAATAAAGGCTAATGGCTTCATTTTAGGGTATTCTAAAGCTATTGTGAGTTTATATCCAATATAAAATCCCTTAGAAGAACTGCAACCCCATTTAAACTCTTCATCTTCCAAAGATTTTTTAGATCTTTTTTTCCGATTCCAATTTATATCCACCTGCAAATCAGTACTATCCACCAAAATAGTGGTCTTTCTTCGCCTTTTACTAGGATTTTGAGTGTTCAAAACACCATTAACCAGTTTTACAAACTGATTTTCTGAAAACCTTGACATAAAACGATAAAAACTGTCAACATCAGGCACATCTTCCACACCAACAAATTTCCTAAGTTCTTCTCTCTCATTAAGCTCCCTTAACACATATGAAACATCCACAGAAAAAAACATACTAGTAAACATAACTCTAAACATAATTCCAGCTTTATCAGCGGGTTTAATGCCGTGTTTAGCTATTTCCTGCTTTACTCTACGGGAACCGAAAATTTTAAGTATTTCACCCAACAATTTCCACTTGGAGTCTCTTTGGTCACAGATCAACGGAGATTTCATGTAAACACCAGGAGGAAGTATATACTTCCTCCATATTAAATTTATCGATTCAAAAATAGTTAAAAAATCATTCAAAGTAAAATAATAATGCACTTTTAGAAACCAAATATTATCACTATACCAAACAATGAAAATAAGGGTTCATAAACCCCCACTAACCAATGAAAAATGGAGGGGGTTATTATCCATTATAGAATTTTAAAAAAATAATAGGATTGTGGAAAACCAGAAAATAAAATCAGGATATATAAATTTCGGCTTTGTAGAAACCATGTTTTTTTATTTGAAATTGAGGTTTTTTTGGTTTTTTTTGTAATAAAATAAATTTGTTAGTTTTAGGTTTAGTTTTTCCTATTTTCACTTGAAATTACACTTACATATTTTTAAAACAGGTTGCTAAAGTATTTATAATGAGAAAGGGGAATAATATTATTATGATTAGCGAAATCTATTATTCCCCTGTTTATTGTGGGGGTTCAAAGCAATTAAATCTTTTGGATTTTAATTTTAAAAATTCTAATATTCAATGTTTAGAAAGATTTTTAAACAAGAATAGTGAATTAAAAGAAAATAAGTTGGTGAAATTCATTGAAAGGACATATTATTATGTTAAAATAGCGATAAGCAAGTATTCTAATGCTTTTTCAAACCATTTATATTCACAACATGCTTTATTCACAATATTGGCAATGAAAATTTACACAAAATCAACATATCGTGAAATAATTGATTTTATTGATGTATCAGACATAATTAAGAAATATTTGAGAATAAAAAAGGTTCCACACTTTACAACGATCCAAAAATTTTTTAAAAGACTACCTTCAAAACAAATTAGAGAAATTAACCAATTAATATTAACATTAAACGATATTAAAGCAGATATAATAGCATTAGACGGCTCTGGTTTTACTAATGATTATGCAGACAAGTATTATGCAAAAATACGGCAAAAAGAAAGAAAAAGCTACATAAAAAACCACTTAACAATAGACGTAAAAACACGCTTTATTTTATATTATCAAACATCAAGTGGACCAAAATACGACACACAATTTGCAAAACCCGCATTAAGACAAATCAAAAAGTATAAACCACATTACATAGTAGCAGACAAAGCATATGACACAGAACCAATAAGAAAATGCATAAATTAAGAACTCAAAGCATTTGACCAAATACCCCTCAAAAAAAGAGCAAAAAAAGGACAATACAGACTAAAAAGCCCAACAATATTCCGACACAAAATATACATAAACAGAAACAATATAGAAAGCATATTTTCAGTAATAAAAAGAAAATTCGATGGTACAAACCACAGCAGAAGCACACAACTATCAAACAAAGAAACCAAACTCAAAAACACAATATACAACATCTACAGATCAACACAAATCAACTAAAAAAAGGGTTTCTACAAAGCCTAAATTTCTATAAAATTTTACCCACCTTTATCACGAGGAAGGATTGTTTTAATGAGGAGGGGTAATGATGTGGTTATTCTCCTTCACCCTTCCGGTACTCATGCGTGAAGTGTGCATCATAGAGCTTGGATGGAGTCACCTTATCAGTACCAAGCACATCTCCCACCACGATAAGTGCGGTCTTGGTGATACCTGCCTCCTGGACCTGGTCCACAATATCATCCAGGGTGCCCCTCACAATTTTTTGATCATCCCAGCTGGCCTTCTGAACCACTGCCACCGGGGTCAGGGGATCGTAAAAGGTCAGAAGCTCAGCCACCACTTTACTGATCATGTGCACTCCCAGGAATATGCACATGGTGGCCTGGTGTTCTGCCAGGCGGAAGATGGCCTCCCGTTCTGGTTTAGGTGTCCTGCCAGAGGGACGGGTGATGATCACTGTCTGGGAAACTTCAGGTAGGGTTAACTCTGCTTCCAGTGCCGCTGCCGAGGCAAACAGGGAACTCACACCAGGTATGATCTCGTAGTTGATGTTCCGGGCCTTAAGGTACTGTATCTGTTCGGCTATGGCCCCGTAGATAGCCGGGTCTCCGGTGTGCACCCGGGCCACCAGTTTACCCTCACCTACAGATTTCCCCATTATCTCCACAATTTCATCCAGGTTCAGCTCGGCACTGTTGTAGATCACAGCTTCAGGTTTGGCTCCTGATAGGACCTCCGGGTTTACCAGTGACCCGGCGTAGATTATGGTGTCTGCTTTTTCAATTGCTTTGGCGGCTTTGATGGTGAGTAGTTCCGGGTCTCCGGGTCCTGCTCCAATGAAAATTACTTTACCCTGCATTTTATTATCGCTCCGGTAAGGAAATGTTAAAATGTTTTTACTATGGTTATTAATTATTTGATGGTTTATTTTTTATAATAATTTTGAATTCAAGTTTGATTTCAGGTTGAGTTAATATTAATACAGGGATTTACAATTATTCCCGGTTGAATCACTCCAGGGTGAATTTCCTTTCTTCCATTTCTATGGATCCGTAGGGACATTCCTGGATGCAGATCTCACAGCATCCGCAGCTGGCCGGGTCAATCACTGCCTGTTCATTCTCATTTAAGGTTACGGTATCCAGGCCGATCTGTACCTGTGGGCAGTGTTTGATGCATTCGTGCTGGCACTCGTCTGCTTCACAGGTTTCATGGTCCACCACTGCTGATCTGGTGGCAAAACCCAGTGCCCTTTTCACTGCTTCCTTGGTCTGGTACCCGGCCAGGTGGAGTATGGTGTCTCCCACCACCTGGTCAGTGGTCATACTGGCGTTACAGGGATAATTATGCAATTTATTCCCTGCTTCCAGTTCTGCTTCCTCAATGGGTATGCCCTCAATGTGCTGGGCTATGTAGTGGGTGC
This sequence comes from Methanobacterium subterraneum, assembly GCF_002813695.1. Taxonomy (NCBI): domain Archaea; kingdom Methanobacteriati; phylum Methanobacteriota; class Methanobacteria; order Methanobacteriales; family Methanobacteriaceae; genus Methanobacterium; species Methanobacterium subterraneum. Next base: position 985,634 of record NZ_CP017768.1, read on the forward strand.
TGCCACAGGGAGCAGTTCGGAGTACCTTCACCTTCTTAATAAGACCATCTGCATCTATTTCCATTTTGGGTTTGCCGAACTCCCGGGCGAATTTGTCAATGAAGGTGTCGCCCACCGGTTCCAGGGAACAGAATGGTTTGGGGAATACGATTTTAACTTCAGGGGCAGATTCTTCTATCTCCCGTTGCAGGCCAGGTGGTACTTGTGTCGGGTCGTGGATGGGTATGATCACGGATTTAGCACCGCTTTTCCGGGCGATGATGGGTACGATCATGTTAATATCCCCATAGAGTCCCACTGCCAGGATGAGATCCGCAGTGGGAATGGATTTGGGTACGTACTGCGCAAAATCGTCTATGAACTCGGGTAGATCCTCTGGAATCTCCTCTAAACCTACCATGCTACTGGCCAATCCCATTTCTGCCAGACTGTTGACAATGCGACTGCCATACTTCCCGGAACTTATGATGTAAAGTTTCATAGTACTCATCTCTGCCCATATTATTAAAAAACTCAATTTAGTTAAAAGAACACTTAACGATAATTAGTCCTTAATAAAAAGTCCTTAATAAATTAGTTGATATTACTCCATAAACAAGATATAGTTTGGGTTTCTTTACTGTAATTTAAGTGATGCTTCATTTTTATCCCTAAATAAAGATATTAAGCATATAATTAAATTAACGCTTTTAAAATCATTATTATTCTCCTAAAAGGTATTTTTAGAAATAAAAATACAAACCCCCCGGACAAGTGAAAATTATTTTTCAATAGAAAAAAAAGTTTAGGAACTAAAAATATTTTTATACAAAACTATTTACTTTGTTTAATAAATGGGAAAAATAAAACTCAGAAAAATTATCTAAGCTGTTGCCATCTCAAAGCTTGTTGCCAATAGTGGTGCATCAATATCATTTGCAGTATCTTGAGCAAATGCAGATGGACATTTTTTATTATGAACAAAAAACTTGAATAACCCTTTTAAATAAATACGATCTTTCTCAATTTGCACGTGCATTTTCATTTCAAAATTTCGTTTTAGGGATAATTTATTTACGTTGAAAAATGTTGATGCATCTAAGATTTCAAGTGCAACTGGTTTATGATTTGAATCAAAGTCAAGAATAAATTTATCACCCATTTCTACAGACTCTCTATATTTATATTCCATATCTTTGTGCATATACAAGATGTCTGATTGGGCGTCATATTTTTTGACAAGTTCAAAATATTTAGCTTTCATTTTAACGCACCCTTCTTTTAACTGTTTGAATATATGCCGTGACCACTTTTATAATTATGGTTGAAGATATTTTAACATCTATAACTATTACAAGATCATATTTTTCACCTCTTATAGGATGTTTATAATAAATCCGATACATATCTTTCCTTTGCTTTAAGATGCCAACTAGATCATCTTCAATAATACAATTATATAGCAATTCTTTATGTATTTCATCCCTCTCAGTGGCATGAGGAAGAATATCAATCTGTTCTTTTGTTATTCCTTCCAGGAATGATAAAGAAATTGGTTCCATGTGATTATTTAAGTTTCAAAATATTAAAAATTTACTGTTTTTTATTATGATTTCACAATAATTACCAGGGGGATCTTATAATTAATTTTTACAAAAATAATACACTAACCCATAAAAAAACTATTAACTGTGCACTGGTTTTGAAAAGACAAAAAAGATGAGGATTTTTTGTCAAAAAATAAGGTTATTTTTATTCCTTCAAGGCCCAGTAACACCTTTTTGGAGATATGATAGTTTCATCTTTTTTAAGTTCTTTCATGATCTTGTCCACTTCTTTTTTCTCCACACCAGATATCTGGCTGACTTTAGTGGCGTTTAAAGGTTCTTCAGAGTCCTTGAAAGCTTTGATCACTTTTTCTTTATCATCCATATTGTATCACCTTTGAAATTATTAGATTATTTCCTTTAACTTGCTTGAATTTACATTTGAATCCATATCATATTTGTTACGAACAGTTTGAGTGGGTAATCCGTGGCATCATAATTTTGGTATGTGCCCCCCTATTAAAGGCATAGTCATCCTTCCAGTTCAAACCTTCCATTTTGTATTTCAATGGCATTTTGGGGGCATTCTTTAACACATATTTCACAGTATCCACAGGTAGCAGGGTCAATTATCGCCTTTTCCTCATTACTGATGGTGATGGTTTCCAGCCCTATTCGTACCTGGGGGCAGGTTTTCAGGCATTCTTCCTGGCACTTTGCGGTGTCACAGATTTCATCGTCCACCACTGCTGATTTGACTGCAAAGCCCAGTCCCCTTTTTACGGCTTCTTTGATCTGGTAGCTGGCCAGGTGCATGCTGGTGTCACCCACTGCCGGGTCAGTGTCGGTGCTGGCATTGCAGGGGTAGTTGTGGAGTTTCTGGGTGGCGTTGAGTTCTGCTTCTTCTGCGGGCATGCTCCACAGTCCCTTGGCAATGTAATCTGTGGAACCACAGGGAGCACCCCTTAGTACTTTCACCTTTTTAATGAAATTATCTGACTTGATATAGAGGACTGGTTTACCGAAGCGGCTGGCAAACTCATCTATGGGTGCATCTCCGATTGGTTCCAGGGAGCAGAATGGTTTGGGGAAAACTATCCTCACATCTGGGGCGGATTCTGTGATTTCCTGCTGCAGCCCAGGGGGCATTTGCTCCGGGCTGTAGATGGGTATTATGGCTGATTTTGCACCGGTTTTCCGGGCTACTTCCGGGACTACCATGTTTATGTCCCCGGATAGACCCACGGCCAGGATGAGATCAGCATCAGGTAAACTGTGGGGTATGTAATGGGAAAAATCATCAATAAAATGAGGTAGATCTTCAGGATATTCTTCCATCCCCACAATGTTACTGGCCATTCCGTGCTCTGCCAGGTTATTCACCACCCGGCTACCGTACTTACCCGAGATTAGAAGGTAGATTTTCATGGTTCCACCAGCATTTTCATGGTTCCTCCAGTTTCCGGCACTGGAATATTACGGTGCCACCATTGGTGTAGGGTTTCCCGGGATCCACACACTGCAGGTAGGCGTGTTCCTCATCCCCTTCCCGGGTGAGTCCCAGTTCAAGGGGTATCCAGTGGTGTTCTAAAATAGTGGTGTAATGTAAAATAGTTGACAATGCATGGGTGCACAGGGCATCGGTCTCCTCCAGATCAATTTCTGGATCTTTAAAAACAAGACGGTCCCCTTCTTTATAGACCGGGCAGTGTCCCCTTATTTTATGGACAGTTATCTCCAGCATCTATTAATCCACCCCCAGGGATTATTTTATGTCCCCTTTCTTTTATGTGTCCTTAAGTAAACCTAAACCGTTATAGTAATGATGGTAAAAAATAGGAAAGTTTATTGAAAAATTATTGGATTGGGGTTTGATTTACCCAGTTTAGATATTTGTAAGGGGTTTTAATCCCCCCAATATGTGAAATGTTTTAATGCTCTAAATATGTAAAATATTAGGGTTTTTTCAACCCCAAACTTACATTAACTCGTCCCTGAGGTCGATAGTATCAGTCAGGTCTGGTCCGGTACTGATTATGGTTACTGGTACTTTGGTTTCGTTTTCTATTTCTTCAATGAAACGTTTTATCTCACCAGATAGGCCGGAGTATTCAGTTACCCTTTCACAGGAGGGGTATATTCGGTCCACGCAGGTTAGTGCTATCTGGGTGGCTCCGTTTATCATACAGGATTCACGGGCCAGATCCATGTCGAAGAGTCCTACTCTCCTTCTTCGTCCGGTGACTGTTCCGTATTCTTCCAGTCCCATTTTTTCGGCTTCGTCCTGTTTCATTTCTGAAGGGAATGGTCCTTCCCCTACACGGGTGATGTAGGATTTGAAAACTACAATTACATCATCAATACGAGTGGGTCCTACACCAATATCAGCGGCGGCACTGGATGCAGTGGTGTCCTTACTGGTTACGAAGGGGTATGTTCCGTAGTACAGGGATAATCCGAAACCCTGGGATCCTTCTATGAACACGTCACGTCCCTCATCCAAAGCGGTGTTCACTTCCAGTGGCACGTCGGCAGTGTATCCTTCCATGGCTTCCACATCCCCTGCCAGTTTAATGGTTCGTAGTGCCCGGTCACGGTTGGCTGGTCCGCAGCCAGTTCCGGTACTTCCGATCTTTTTGTACAGGTGGTCTGAGCCTTTGTCCTGTTCTTTGTGTTCTTCTTCGATTATGGCACAGCGGTAATCAGCGAATGTTCTGTTTTTAACCTGGTACTTGTTGAGGTAGTCCAGTTCGTGGTGGAAGACTGTTGGGTCCACCAGTACACCGGCACCTATGAGGAGTCTTGCTCCGGTGTGGACAAATCCGGATGGAATCATCCGCAGTCCATATTTTTCTCCGTTAAACTCCACCGAATGGCCTGCGTTGGGCCCTACTCCGGCCCGGGCAATGATTTCCGGTTTGTCCTGGTAGCAGAGGTAGGTGATACATTTACCTTTACCCTCGTCTCCCCAGCCTCCGCCTACTAAAATGTTGCATGTCATATATAATCATCCTCTTAGTGTAGTGATTTTAACCTCTTTTATATTGTTAAGAACCGCTTAAAAAGATTTTCCCCAAGAACAATTATGGAAATATCAGTCCTTAAAATTATTATAACCCACCATATGGTCTTGGATGGGCAATATTCATTTTTTACTGGCTTTATGATCGTGATAATCTACTTTTTAGTGGTATGATCTATTCTGGTGTTGGTGATGGATATATGATAGGGATAAGGATTTACTTCCTCCCTTTTTTCATGGGGGATTACTTTTATTGATGTGGCTTGCTTCCCTGGGTTATGATTCTTTCAAAGAGTTCGGGGGTGTACTTGCGTTGCATGGATACCAGTATGTGCTGGTTCAGGGCTTCCTCCAGGATCTCCACCGTCATCCTCTCCTCCCCCCTCCGGATGCGTATGGCCTGGGCTATCTGGGCTATGTCTCGGGCATGGGCGAAGGTGGGTTTCAGGCTTTCCCCTCCCTGCATTTGAGGTATGTAAACCTTCCGGAACCTTTCCAGAACCTCCGGATCATAGTCCTCCTTTAAAATGTCCAGGTTTCGCTGGAACACCTCCACGATCTCATCAGAGCTAGGTACCTCCAAGTACACGTGTAAGGGTGCCCGTCTCAGGTGGGCTTCATCAATGATGGTGATCTCCAGGTTGGTGGAGAGTGCGGGTATGAAGTGGGTGTGCACGATGACTGGTGCTCCTTTAACGTAGATCACATCCTTCTTATTTTCTAAGGGTACGATCATCCGGTTCAGGAGTACGTTGGGGTCTTCCTTCTGCCGTCCCAGGTCGTCCAGTAATAGTACTCCTCCGTTGGCTTTGATGATGGGGGAGGTTTCATAGACTCCCTTGTTAGGGTTGTATAGTGTTTCCATCTTCTCGGTACTGAGCTCGGAGCCTGTGAATACGAATGGTGCGTAGATCTTAACCCATCGGGGGTCTCCAGGTTGTTCTTCCCGCAGGTGGTGGAAGTCCGGGTCCAGTAGTTGTATTATGTTCCCACTGAACTCGATGTATCGGGGTATGATGATGGGTGGTAATAGTTCCGACATCTTACTGGTGAGGAAGGTTTTACCAGTTCCGGGTGGTCCGTAGATGAAGAATCCTTTTCCCCCAATTGCAGCTTCATTTAAAACCTTTTTAGGATGTTTCATCCCCACCACGTCGTGGAAGGCCCGTTCCACCACCTCTTTTGGTATGTGGAGGGGGTAGCGTCCTTTGAGCTGGACTTCCATGATCTTGAAGTAATCATCGTAGGTTACCGGGGCGATTCCAATGTAGGGGTTTTCCTCCATTAACTGGACTGCTTTCTGGTGGCCCTGTTTCTTGATGGTGTAGTCCACACTGGCAAAGAGGAACCCTCCACCGGTTGGAGCAATTAGGTCCTGTTTTTCCATTGGTTTGAGGCATTCCTCCAGGAGGTCAGTGTGTAGTCCGGTGATTTCGTGCATCTGCTGTACTTTTATATTCCCGTAGGTGTTGATGATTTTAAGTAGCAGGTTCTGTATGAATCCCTTGGATAGATCTATTCCATCCAGTGATTTGGGTTCTTCCAGGATATGGAAGAGTTTCTGCATCTTGATATCGTGATAATAGTCTGTTTCCATTGCTAGACCGCCATTTGAGAGGATTTCCATTTTTGGGGTAAATTATGGAATTCGCTTTCTGTGTATTATTTATGGTTTTTTTAACAGTTAAAACTTAACATCACAGATAGAAATGGTTTATCTTATTTTTAGTGACAGATTTCACATGTTTTTAAGAATATAGTGATGATCTTAAGATTCCATTAAGTAGACAAGGACAAATTCAAAGTACTAATTTAATTATAAGATAATGGAACTATATCTGAAAATTGATATATCCTATAAAATTTTGAATGTTCCAATCTATTGTGTAAGGTAAAAATAAAAAAAAATGGTGGAAAAGAGGTTTTACAGTTTTCCTCTTATTTTTTTACGGCTGACCATTAATGGGCCCAGTATGCTGACGGCTAGAACTATACCTGCAATTGGTGCTCTGGCGCAGGGGAGTGTTTTTATACAACCACTTTATGGAATCATTGTTGAGTCTTCATTTCCTGAAATCTGATGTCCATCCCCACTAAGCATTGATTATTAAGTTATTGCAGAGACTGTTAACTTTCCTTTAACATTTACTCCTGCAATAAACACTCCTTTAATTCCGGTTTGATTGAACTCTATTGTACCATCAGATTCGCCACCACCAACATCTACAGATTTACTAGAAACAACGTTACCTGAAAAATCAGCATAGCTTTGACCTTCAGTTGGCACCATGTTTAAAGCGAAAACACCGAGAGTTGCCATACTGCTCACATCTGTCCCCCCAATACTAGTGGTAGCTGCTTGCAAACCTTGGTATTTGATTTTAACAGATTTTGCTCCTTCTGGTATTGTTACATTGTAATTTGAACTAGAAGAAGCACTGCTGCTGTTGTCCTTCGGAAGATTAAGTTCAGCAATAACTTTTTCTCCAGAGCCGGTATTATTCCCAGTTTGTGTGTTGGTACACCCTGAAGCCATTACTACACAAATCAAAATTGCTATGATTCCTGAAACTAGTATTCCATCTTTTTTCATTAAAAAACCTCCCTAAACTCTTATAATTTAATATGAACTTTAAATTATATATAAATTTATATTATATAAAAAAAATTAGAAATAATTTCAGCTAAATTACAGATTTTATAGTCATTTATTATAATATTCTCAATAAATAATAAACATACGTCAATGTTTTAACTAATTTGAATTTTAAATAAAAAAAAGGGGGAAAGAGGTTTTAAGGGTTTTCCTCTTATTGTTTTTTACGGGTGCTGATAAATCCACCTATTACCATCAGAACAGCTAGAACTATTCCTACCATTGGTGTTCCGGTTTCCTGCATTCCCACAGTCTGAGCATGCACAGTTTCAGTTGATCCACCGGCTACCTGGACATTCAAAGTCAACCTTTGGATGTTGCTTTCAAGGTTAGGATCATCGGTGTCAGTGGTGAGTGTTGGTCGGAAGATGAAACTTCCCAGGTTCAGTGCTCTAACATTTACCCATGCGTAGGGATCTCCCACAATCACATCACCCAAGGTCCAGGTAATGGTCCGGGTAGCAGGATCGTAGGTTACTGTGCCCTGGTCCACCTTTACATCCACAAATTCCACACCATCAGGCAGTGGTAATGTGAATACCACGTTTTCTGCTGTGTTCGGTCCTCTATTACCCAATTTAAAGGTAATAGTGAATATTTCACCCACATGAGGGTTACTTTTACTGGACCAGCTGTTGATGTACAGATCAGCCTTAGGAGATAGAGTATTAACTGTGATACTGGCTGTTGCAGTCTGTGTTTCCTGGTTCAGTTCATCCTGAGTTTCGGTAACTGTGTTGGTGAGGGTGGTCCCGGCCATTGCAGCGGTAACTAATCCACTGATGGTTAGGGTTGCACTGTCACCATTATTGAGCGTTCCCACACTCCAGGTTTTGGTAGCTGAATCCCATGATCCCACAGAAGGAGTCACAGTCCAACCGGAAGGAACATCCACATCAGTAACTGCCACGTTATGAGCAGCATCAGGCCCATTGTTATGCAGAGAAACGGTAAAAGTACCAGTATCCCCCACATTCAAAGGACCATTACCAGTCTTAGTGATGGTCACATTGGCACACGGATCATTTTCAACCTCCACGTTAAGGGTTAGGGTTTCATCATCCAGAGTGGCAGATAGGTTGGCAAGGCCGGATTCGGTTCCAGTTAGTGTAGCGGTAGCCACACCATTCACTGTTGGCTTATCCACAGTTTGACTGCCCACCTGACCAAGGTCAGTGGTGAAAGTCACCAGTGTTCCATCGGGTAAATGCCCAATTGCTGGATCGAAAGGTGTCACCGGATTTTCTCCATCCCAGGCATTGTTGAAGTTAGCAGTTAGGGTTGAAGTATCACCCTGCTGGATAGTGGTTGGATCAGCCTGGAAGGTCATGTATAACCATGGCCAGAGATCTACACTACCAAAGTAACTGGTTATGGCATCATAATTGGATCCCCACCAGTTGTACTCGGCATTTACAGTCCCGTATTGTGAGTCGAGGGAATGGTAGATGGCTTTAGGGGAATTACCCACTATGCGGTTGAAGTTCATGGTCACCACACTATCACTGGTGTAGATTCCTCCACCGTATACATTACTAACGGCAGTTGCAGTGTTGTGATTGATGTTGCTGTTGGTTACTGTTAAACTGCCACCCCAGGTGTAGATTCCTCCACCGAAACTATCTGTACTGAGGGCATTTGCGGTGTTGTAATTGATTTTACTGTTATCGATGGTCACTGCACCATAATGGTTGAAAATGGCCCCTCCGCGTGCTCCGTTAACGCCACCCCCAGTTGCGGTGTTTCGTAGTAATTCTGTGTTGTCAAGAACCACTTCCCGGTCGATGTTGTAGATTCCACCACCAAACATGGCAGTGTTGTCATTGATGGCCGAGTTTTGAATGTTTAAAGTACCATCATTTGAGATTCCACCACCGTAACTAGTAGCAGTGTTGTGGGTTATGTCAGTTTCCGTGACCGTCAAAGTACCACCCCTGTGGTCGATTCCACCACCCTGGATAGATGCAATGTTACCAGTGATAGTTGAATCAGAGATACTAGTGGTTCCAGAACTCCAGATTCCAGCACCAACAATCGCATTATTTTCCTGGATAGTGGACCCGGTGATGGTTAGAGTACTCTGGTAATTGCAGATCCCACCACCATTAGTGGCGGTGTTGCCTTTGATTGTTGAGTCAGTGATGGTCATAGTGGCGGTGTTGTAACCATAGCCAGCAAGGTAGTAAATTCCACCACCATTTGCAGTAGAAGTACTGTAGATAGCGTTATCCTGGATGGTGCAACCATTTATGGCCACTGTATTATGATAACCCCCGATACTGATTCCACCACCTTTGGCATCTCCTCCGTTAACCCGGTTGGAACTTACACTCCCACCATTGATGTTCATGTTGGCTCCAGAGTTGTAGATTCCACCACCTTCAGCGGAATATCCAGATTGTCCTGTCACTGTGTTTTGGTTGATGTTACTGTTGGTTAAGGTTAAACTACCATTATTAAGGTAGATTCCACCACCGTAACTTGAGGTATTGCTGGCTTCGGCGAGGTTTTGATTGATGTTACTGTTACTGATTTCCATGTTACCATAGAAGTTGTAGATGCCTCCACCTACAGCGTAGTATCCACGTGCTATGTTACCTTCCATGTTTGTGTTATCCATAATTAAGGTCCCGTAGTTGTAGATACCACCACCATATGCGTCATCTGGGTAGGTGCTCCAGGCTGTATTCCCTTTTATGGTGCTGTTAATAATGGTAAGTGTGTCTTCGTTGTATATTCCACCACCCTGAGCTTCATCAGAAGAACTCATAGCGTTATTATTCTGTACGGTGCTGTCTTCAATAGTCATGGCGCCCCAGTTATTGATTCCTCCACCATAGGCATAGTAACCAGTAGCATAGTTGTATTCAACCGTACTACCTTTAATGGTCATGATCCCAGCGTTGTAGATTCCTCCTCCGTAACTGGATCCATAAAAAGTGGTTGGGTTGGCTTGATTGGTCTTTACTGTGCAGTTGTTGAGGGTTAGATTACCATTGTTGTAGATTCCACCCCCATAGACATAATCACCGGTTACTCTTCCGTTTTGTATGGTGAAGTAACTCATGGTTACAGTGACCCCGCCATTAATGGTTACCGGTCGTCCGTTACTGGTTCCATCAATGATGGTCCCGGTTTGACTGGCACCTATCAGGTTAACATTCTTACCGATTGTAAGGTGTTCCTGATATGTTCCATCAGCCACATTTACTGTACCATCAGGGTTTGCTTCGGTTATTCCTTTTGCGATGGTTCGGTAAGGGTTAGCGTCGGTACCATCCCCAGTAGCATCGCTACCTGTGGTGGCGACGTAGACTGTGTCCATTCCTAATTTGAAGTCAGCGGTATCCCGGTAGATATTATCTTCCCCAGGAAGTACAGTTACTTCTTGAGTGGATGGTTGGTGTCCTGGTGCGCTGGCGGTTACTTGGAAATTAGTGGAACTGCTTTTAAAGTTCAGAGAATAAGTACCGGCGACGTTGGTAGTGGTTGAAATGGTTTCTCCGCTACTGGTAGTGGTTACGGTTACTCCGGGGAATGGGTTTCCATCGGAACACTTCTCCACTTTACCACTGATACTAACATCCTGTAGGGTTTCTTGGGTTTCTAGATCCGGAGTATCATTTACAGCAGATATGGTGATGTTTTCATCGGCAGTTGCTGCTGATACTGTTCCTATGCATATTAAGATGAATGCAAGTGCTAATGTCAGCTTTATTAGTTTGTTTTTTATCGTTTTCACCTCCTTTTACAGTTTTTAATTCATAGTATCATGTAATTCAAGTCGACAATGTGAACAATTTATTACACATCCAGATATTTATCTTAAATGACAATATTGTCCACATTCTCATTAATATGTTATCACAAACCATATTAACTCTTTGCCGGAAAAGGTATGCGGAAATTCAACTTCCGACGTGAAAATTAAACAAAATTACAAAAAAATATATATTAATTAAAAATATTCCATTTGCCCCGTAAAAAAAGGCCTTAATATTTAGGGTTAAAAAATCGATAATTAAAAAATCATTTGTTATTATTCCTTTTAATGCAGTAAAAAAATAGATAATCATTTTATTTAATCATTTTATTCCCATTCTAAAGACCCCTGTGAGTGTTATACAATTGATATCTTTGATAAGTCAATTGTTTGGCAAAATAAATGGTTAAAGGAGATAGTTAGAAGTTAAATGTTCTATTTAGGAACATGAGTTCCTATTTATGGGCGTAGTAGAACCTTAACTTCCCATCTTCTTTCTTATCCAATCTGGCAAATCCAATCCTTTCTAGCTGTACCACTTCACCTTCTTTTACACCTTTCAGGGTTGACTCTGCAAATCCTGTAACCCGCGATGCATCAGGCATTACCATCTCGGTTTCAACTGCACCTTCGGTGGGCACCCATTGCACTATCTTGGCTTTGGCTTCCCGGGCTTCATCAATACCTTCACTGTGATACTTTGCCTCGCCATCCTGGAAGATAATGTTCACAGCATCCATTAACCTCAGAACCTGATCAGATTGTGAGAGTATGTCCTCATCACTGAGGTAGACTTTTCCATTAAATTCCAGGCTGCGCATTCCCAGGTCCAGATGGTCGGGGTGTAGTGGTCTTTCCACATTTCCCAATAATGATTCAGGCACACCCTCTATCTCCACCAACTCTGGGTTTTCCACCATAAAGTACCGGTTGGCCTTATCTTCCAGGAAGGAACGGTTTAATCCGTAGATCTTCTTCCAGGTTACGGTGGAGTCAGCTATTTTCACCCCGATCTCCATCATCAACTCCTTTATAGCCAGGGATTGTATACCCCTACGGGCTATGGCCCGGATGGTTCCCAATCGGGGGTCATCCCAGCCACTGTAGACACCTTCTTCAATACCCTGACGTGCCTGGGAGGTGGATAAACTGACATCATCCATTTTCAGTCTTCCGTAGTGGATGAAGTGTGGTACATCCCAGCCCATGTGATGGTAGAGGTATTCCTGTTTTTCACTGTTGGCCAGGTGGTCCTTACCCCGCAAAACATGGGTAACCCCCAGGAGGTGGTCGTCCACTGCCACCGAGAAGTTCATCATGGGATAAACCCGGTACTGTTTACCAATACGGGGGTGCTCATCTTCCACAACCCTCATGGCCACCCAGTCCCTTATGGCAGGGTTTTTGTGCTCTATGTCAGTTTTTACCCGGAGAACCATTTCACCCTCACCGGTTTCTGGCATTTTCTCCCATAGCTTTAAATTCTCCTCCACACTGGCATCCCGGTGGGGGCAGCTTTGGGAGGAGTCCTTGAGTTCTTTGAACACGTCCCCTGGGCAGGTGCACATGTAGGCCCCTCCCAGTTTGATGAGTTCCAGGGCGTGTTCATAGTAGATTTCCATCCGGTCGGACTGGATGATCTCTTCATCCCAATCCACTCCCATCCACTTCAGGTCTTCCGGTATCATCTGGTAAGCAGAAGGGTCCACCCTTCGTGGGTCTGTGTCTTCAACCCGTAGGATTAGCTTACCCTGGTATCGTTTACTGTATTCCTGGTTTAAAACTGCTGCCCGTGCATGCCCTATATGGAGGGGTCCTGATGGATTTGGAGCAAAACGCAGAACCACTTTCCCCTCAGCACCGGGTAGATCAGAGAGTCCCTTGACCTTTTCTTCCTTCTTCTTTTCCTGGTAACCTCCCAGGTTGTCCAGTTCTTCCTTCTGGGCTTCAGGGCTTAATTGGTTTACCTGGGCGGTGATCTGCCCGGCTAGTCTTGATACATCCTTGGCCTGTTTCCGGTATTCAGGGTGTCCGGACATTATCATCCCGATCACTGCCCCGGGCTGGGCCTGACCCCCGTGTTTGGCGGCGTTGATCAGTGCTTGTTTTCGAACCAGTTCTTCCAGTTTATCCATTGTATAATCACTTCGTCTTCATTTAATGAGTTAGAAATAAAAGAATTTGAGTAAAATTTTAAGAAAAACAATTAGTTTAGGGGATTTAAATGACAATCCCCAATTATTAGTGAGTAAAAAACTTCTACGTGCTCTGTTTAATGACCTGACTTAAAAGAAGTTTTATAACTCCTTTTCAGTGCAAGGCCTAATGACTCCTTTCCAGTACAAAGTCAGCCACCCTGATGAGTGCTTCCTTGGCTGGACTGTCGTCCAGGATGTCCAGTAACTGTTTGGCCTGGTTCACATCTTCCTGAGCCACCTGCCAGGCGTATTGTATGGATCCATATTTTTCCATGATCTCCATGGCCTCAGTGACATGTTCATCACCCTCTTCCTTGAGGATGGCCAGTAAACGTTCCCGGTCTTCTTCACTAGCCTTGGATAGTGCGTTCACCACCAGGAGGGTCATTTTTCCTTCCACAATGTCACTACCCACTGGTTTTCCCAGGTCCTCATCACTGCTGGCCACATCCAAGTAGTCATCCTGTATCTGGAAGGCCATTCCTATGAGTCGACCGTACTCTGCCAGGGCTTCCACCTGTTCCGGTGTCCCTCCACCGAGTATGGCTCCGGCTTTGGTGGCGGCAGCTATTAGGGCTGCGGTTTTCTTGTAGATCATGGTGAGGTATTCTTCTTCCCGGACATCTTCCCGTTCTGAGAATCCCATGTCCAGTGCCTGGCCTTCACAGATCTTCACGCAGCTATCCACCACGGTGTGCAGGGCCGGTAGGATGTTCTCCGGTGCCACCCCATCGTCCTCACTTTTCATTACCGTGGCAAATGCTTTGGAGAATAGGGTGTCCCCGGCCAGAATGGCCATGGGTTCTCCCCATAGTACGTGTACTGAGGGTTTTCCCCTCCTTTTTTCGTCCTGGTCCATGATATCGTCGTGGATCAGGCTAAAGGTGTGGATGAGTTCCACTGCGGCTCCAGTTTTAAGGGCGGATTCCACTTCACCACCCACTGCTTCGGCACTTAAAACCACCAGTGATGGTCTGAGTTTCTTCCCACCGGCTTTAACCAGATGTTCCGATGCCTGGCGAAGGGTTTCAGGGTCCACTGTTTCCAGGGCCCTGTTTATCTCCTGATCTATGTCTGCAGAGTATCTTTTGAGGATCTCGGTTACTTCCAGTTTTGATTCCATTAAACTCCTCCGTTGAAAACCTGTGCCTGTCCATTTCTCAGTACGTGAATATTGTTACCCATTTTGTACCCTTCTTCCTCAGCCATCTCGGTGTAGGCGGCTAGCATGTCCAGGCTCCCGTGGGCAGGTATGATGTGTTCTGGTTGTAGCATTCGTATGAAGTCCCGGTGGTCTTCCCGGCCGGCGTGTCCGGATACGTGGGCGTTGGTGTAAATCCTGGCCCCGTGATCCTTCAAACGTCGCTCCATCAGGTTCCGGTTGGCCACGTTGGTGGGGTTGGGTATGATTGGTGCGCTTATAACCACGTTATCCCCTGGTGCCACGTTGAAGTGGGTTCTTCCACTGGCTATCCTTGGTAAGAGAGCGTCTGGTTCTCCCTGGTGTCCGGTGGTTACCAGTATGTAGTCGGATCGGTTTTCCTCTGCCCTGGCCAGTGCCCGGTTAACTGATTTGGGGCTTCCGAAGAGGCTGGCCCCCTTAGGGAGATCCAGTATTCCTATTTTTTCGGCTATGCTCCCGAACCGTTCCATGGATCTTCCCAGCAGGAGGATTTTTCGGTTGCTTTCCTGGGCTATGTTACAGATGGCCTGTATACGTTCGATGTGACTGCTGAAGGTGGTTACCAGCAATCCTTCATTGGCTGGGAGGATGTCCTTCATTATATCCTCCAGGACTATTCTGGCTACCTTCTCGGAGTGGGTTTTCTCCTGCTGTTTTTCGGTCATCCTGGTGGTTTCCACAATAAGTGCCAGTACTCCCTTTTTACCCAGTTGCCTTAGGCGTTGGTAGTTTGGGGGTGGGCTGAGCATCATGTGGTTGTCGAATTTGAAGTCCAGTGCATAGACAATGATACCTTCAGGGGTGTGCAGCACTGCGTTAACTGCCTGGGGTATACTGTGGGTGGTGTGCACGAATTCCAGGGTGATATCTGGGGAAAGCTGCATTTTTTCTCCGGCGTTTAGGACCTGGAGGGGGTTGGATACTTCGAATTTCCTCTCCTGTTTTATACTGTTTTCCACCAGTGCCAGGGTGTAGGGTGTTCCAATGAGGGGTGCGTCGTAGCGGTGGGCTAGTTTGGCCACTGCTCCGATGTGGTCCAGGTGTCCGTGGCTGAATACTATGGCCCGTACCTTACCATCCACATCCTTCATCAGGGTGTCGTCTGGTATGACTCCCCTTTCAATTAAATCTAAACTGTGCATACGGGCGATGTCGGTGTCTTCATGGATGTGCACCCGATCCAGGTTGATTCCCATGTCGAATATTATTACATCCTCCCCCACTTTCACTGCGGACATGTTTTTGCCCACTTCTTCATAGCCTCCAATGGCAATTACTTCTACACTCATAAGGATGACCTCCTTGCATAAATTTTGGTATTGTAGCCCCTTTCCTGGAGCCATTCTCTTGTTTTTCCCTGGATTACCAGGTCTGTTTTTTGTAATTCTTTCAGGTTGCCTGCTCCTACTAAGAACATGGCTACCTTGATTTCCTCCAGGAATCTGGAAAAGAATTTGAAGAGTGCTTCTTCACCCAAGTATGATGCTTTGAGAACTGGTAATGCCATTCCCACTGCATCGGCCCCTAGGGCTAGTGCTTTTACTGCTTCTAATCCGTTTCTTATTCCTCCGGAGGATATGATTGGTATCTGTACTGATTGGCTTACTTCCACGGTACTGGCTGCGGTTGGTATGCCCCAGTCCCAGTAGAGCTCGCCCATGGTTTTATCCTGGCTGCGGTAGGTTTCAACTGCCGCCCAGCTAGTTCCACCAGCCCCGGCCACATCGATGGCCTGGACACCGGCTTTTTCCAGGGATAGGGCATCGTTTCCACTGATACCGGCCCCGGTTTCCTTGGCTATTACCGGGATGTTCATTTCTTCCACGGTTTTCTGGATGTTTTCCAGGTATCCTCTGGTGTCCACATCTCCCTCTGGCTGGATTGCCTCCTGCAGGGGGTTTAAGTGTATGGCCAGTGCATCCAGGTCCATCATCTCCCCGGCCTCGTGGGCCTGTTCCATTTGGGGTGCTCCTATGTTCCCTATTAAGAGGGCTTCGGGGGCTTCTTCCCGGGCGATGGTGTAGGTTGATGCCAGTTCCGGGTTTTCAACTGCTGCTCTCTGGCTTCCCAGTCCCAGGCCGATGTTGAGTTTTTCTGCTACTCGGGCCAGTTTCTGGTTTACTTCCACTGAGGAGGGGTGTCCTCCAGTGATAGCGGTTATTATTATGGGTGAATCCATCTTTTTCCCAAGTAGGGAGGTGGATAAGTCTATTTCTTCCTGGTTTACTTCAGGAAGGGCTTTGTGGACGAGTTCCACATCTTTGAATCCTGTTTTTTTATGGTATTCCACATCGCTGTGGGTGCATAATAGCAAATGCTCTAATTTTCTATCTGAAATCATAATCTCTTCCTTTTAGGTCTAAATTTACTAATTTTTCCTTACTTCTGATTCACATTTCCTATTTTTTATTATATTATCGATTTTTTTTTATTGATTGATGCTCGTGAATCTGTGATTTATTCAATTTCTATTATTTAATTCTAATTCTAACTAATTTAAGCCTAATTCCTTTTTGATTTAATTCGTATTCTGGTAATTGTGAGTTTAATTCCTTACCTTTAATTTAATCCAATTCAGGTAGTGTAAGTCTAATTCATTTCTTATAAGTTAATTCATTACTTTTAATTCTAATCTAATAATTGTGAGGTTAATCCAATCCTTAATTCTCTAATAATTGTGAGTTTAATTCATTCCTTTGATTTAATATGGTAATTATGAGTTCAATCTTTTTATGTTAATGTTATTATTTATTATTTTGAATTTAACGTGTGTTGGATGTTATTTATTTACTGATTAGGGTTCCCCTTACCTTTTCACCCTTCAGTGTGCGTTCCAGTAATCCCTCGCACCCGGCATTTATGAGTTCAGATTCTATTCCCTTACCAGCCAGATCCAGTAGTTCTTTCAGTTTTCCGGCCATTCCCCCGGTTACATCCACGGTTTGTGCTCCTTCCAGGAATTGGAGGTCTTCCAGTGACTTCACCACTTCCAGGAGTTGGGCATGGGTGTGTTTTTTAGGGTCACGGTCGTATATTCCATCCACATCTGAGCCCAGGACGATTCTTTCGGGTTTTAGTTGGAGGGATAGGTAGTTCACCAGCTGGTCACCGGAGACTACTGCCATCTGGATGCTTTTCTGGGTGTCGGGAACCACGTCACCGTGGAGGACTGGTACCAGTCCCATTTCCAGATATTTTTCAATGATTTCCAGGTTGGCGGATTTGATTCGTTTATTATGGGTGATTATGAATGATGATGGGGGCACTGCCACTGCAGGAATTCCATATTCCAGCAGGTAATGGCATACTGAATGGTTAAGGTCTTTAACCGAATTTTGGGTTAGGGTGAATCCCATCCTCTTTTCCTGGAGTTCTTCCTTGGTGTGGATGGGGCTGCCTATTTCATATTTCCTGGCGTGCAGGTGTCCGAAGCTGCCTGCTCCGTGGATTATGATCAGTTTATCTGGCTTTGCCCTGGCTATTTCCCTGGCAATGCGGTCCAGGTTCACCGGTTCCAGGGTGGGTTCGGTGGCTTCTTTTCGGGTGATTACACTTCCACCCAGTTTAAGGATAATCATGAAACGTATTCTCCTATAAAGACAATTATTCTCCTAACTCTGTAAACATCGTGAAATTAATCACCAGGTCACCCCTTTGGATGATATTCCCACCTGGAATGCGTTTTCAATTGAATTCAGTTCTGTTAATACTTCCCTGGTTTTCCCGGGGCAGTAGGCAATGATGCTGCCCCACCTCCAGCTCCGGTTATTTTGGATCCCATGGCACCGGCATGGCGTGCCTGGTAAACCAGGCAGGATAATTCCAGGGTGTTAACTCCCAGTGAATCCAGGAGTCCCTGGTTGATGTTCATCAATTCCCCTACCTGTTTTTGGTCTCCCCGGGTTATGGATTCCCGGGCCTGGTTGGTTATCTCTTCCATGACTTCCAGGATGGGGTTGATTATGGTGGGATGTGCCTGGCGTAGCTTTCTGACTTCTGCCACCAGGATGCCTGTGTTTCCTGGTTGGGAGGTGTATCCCACTACCAGTGGTATTTTCAAGGCGGTTTTTATCTTCACTGCTCCTCTTTGGGGTGTGAAGTATAGTAATCCCCCATGGGTGGATACTGTGGTGTCCAGTGGGCTGGCTGCTCCCTGGACTTCCAGTTCTACCTGGTGGGCTATGCGGGCCAGGTTTTCTCGGGATAGTTCCTGTTCCTGGTAGCGTGCCCTGGCGGCCAGGGTGGCCACGGTGATGGCTGCTGATGATCCCAGCCCCCCTCCTATGGGTATTTCCAGATCCACTTCTATGTCCAGGCCATGGTCCAGTGGGGAATTCAGTTCCTCCTGGAATAGTGCACATTTAATGTATTGCATTATCCCGGCATCAAAGGTACCAGGGTTTTCTTCCACTTCACCGGAACTGGTTAATTGAGTTATGGAATTAGTATCAGTATTGATACTTCCGTAAACATCCAGTTCGGGTATTTTAAGCTGTATGTGGTCTGTGGTTCCTTCGTTGATGGTTACTCTGGCTCTTTTATCTACGGCCACGGCAATGGCTGGTTTCCCGTAGACCACTGCATGTTCTCCAAAAAGGATGGCCTTGCCTGGTGCAGATGCGGTGACTGTCATTGGATTGAACTCCGTTCACTAAAATCTGTCGAATATTTTTCTATTTTAACTAACCCTTCCTGTTGGTTTATTTTTGTCCCTGAATGATTACCTATGAGTTTGATAATTTAACTTATGACCATTATTACTATTTTTTTAAACCATTTAAATCCCATTGTTTGATTTATAATGGGGATTATCCCTGTTTTTAGGGAATCTTCGGCCATTTATACTCACACAATTTTATTGGGAACTCATCCTGTAACATGCGATCCACAATCAACTGGTTTTCAATGATTTTATGGGAATTTCCTGATTAATGGTAATGAATTTATTTCTTATTGAATTTGTTTCTTATGAATTTTATTTTCATATGAATTTAGTCTATTTTTTTTTGATTTAACCAAGTTATAATCTATTAAGCTAAGTTATAATCTATTAAGCTAAGTTATAATCTATTAAGCTAAGTTATAATCTATTAAGATTTAAATCTATTTTAATCTATGTTTTAGATTTATTCCGTGTCTTTATTGTTGGATTTTCCTCTGAATCTACAGTTACCTGAATCTACACAGTTTACCTGAATACTGCTGAGGCGTATCCCACTACAGAGTCTTTGTCTCCACCAGTATCTCCACTGGTTGCGTACTGTAGGATGCTGGCTGTCTGGGCTCCCATGTTTCGGGATGCTTCTATGGTGGCGGTTACTGGTCCGTAGCCACACATGGTTACCTGGTATTCCTGTATCCTTTGGATCATTTCCACTTCATCCATTTTGGCTATGGCTTGGAGTACCTTCTCATCATGGGCCTGAGCCACTTCTTGTGGCTGGTAGTGGGTGAAGTCTGTACTGGCAATTACCACGGCGTCCCTTCCCAGTTTGGCTGCGGTGTGTGCTATGGTTTCTCCCAGTTCCCGGCTGGTTTCCACATCCTGCATCATCATGCACACTGGTACCATCTGGAAATCTGTGCTGATTTCCTGTAGGAAGGGTAGCTGTACTTCGCAGCTGTGTTCCTGGATATGGGCAGATGGGTCATCATCCAGTAATGGGTAGTAGTTCACCAGTTCGGTGGCGAATTCTTGGTCTATTTCCACTTCTCCCAGAGGTGTTAGCCATGAGCCCTGGGTCATGGTGGCCAATCCGGATCCCATTCCAGTGTGGTTAGGACATAGTATAACCACTGTTTCGGGCATACCATCTTCGGCCAGTTCCAGGTATGAGCAGGCTGCCACTGGTCCAGAGTATACGTACCCGGCGTGGGGAGCGATGAGTCCTTTGATACTCCGCTGGTTTCCCAGTTTTCCCGGTTGCTTTCCAGGTCCTAATTTGTGCTGGTAGCACCATTCAATTCTCTTCTTTAATGAACCTTCATCTGATTCATAGAACATTCCTGCCACGGCAGGTTTCCTGATCATAGAAATCCCCCTTGGTTAATAAAAGGTTTTCCCGCCTTTTATTAACTTCCTTTTTTTATTAAAGATTATTAAAGAGTTTGAATTATTAAACAGTCTTTAATCTAAATTTTTAATTACTGGAAAGTTATTTTAACATTCATTTAAACATTTTTTTAAACTTTCCAAATTGGGGTGATGAGAATTATTATGTGATTACCAGTATAATTTTTGGTAGTATAATTATTATGGGATTATAAGATCAGTCCGGAACTTTAATCCAAAGTTTTTAAATCTATTTTATGGTTTTTAACTTTATAATAATTTCAAATCCATTAGTTATGGTATGGAATCATTACAATATTTAGTTTTATCCATTAGTTATGGTATGGAATCAATTAGTATGTTAAATACTTCCCCCGTTTATGTATTCCCCCTTTATCTGGAGTAGGGTTACTCCATGGATGATTTCGTTAAAATAGAGCTCATTTTGAGTAATTCTAATAAAATATTTCAAAATCATCCTTTACAAGAATACTGTAAATGATTGTTTTCGTGAAATTTATTGTTCACATAAATAATTCAAACCCCCTTAAGGGATTGAACCCCAAAATGGGCATGAACTCATAAATGGACTTAACCCCAAATGAACTCATAAATGGATTAAACCCTTAGGTGGTATGAACCACTTAAGGATACGTACCATGGAGTTGGTTTTACGCCTCTAATGAGGTGAAACTCTAGTATTTTATGAACTCAATATAAAAGAGCTCCCTGAAAGGGGAGCTCCCTTGTTGAATGAATGTTTATATTTTGAGTTCGAATTCTGATGGGAGTATGTCCAGTTCCTCTTCAGGAGCCAGTACTTCTCTTTCCCTTAGTATCTGTCGGGCCATTAACCAGTAGACCAGGGCTATTGCTTTTCGTCCTTTGTTGTTCACTGGTATGACTATGTCAACGTTGCCCAGCAGGTTTTCAGTGTCACAGAGTGCTACTACAGGTAGTCCAATCTGTTTTGCTTCGATTATGGCCTGTGAGTCGCTTCGGGGGTCGGTTACCATTAGTACTTCAGGTTCTATGAATTTACCATAGTTGGGGTTGGTTAATGTTCCGGGTATGAACCTTCCAGGGATGGTTCGTGCTCCGGTGATTTCTCCGAATCTGCGTACTGGAGTTTGTCCGTACTGCCTGGTTGACACGGCCAGTATGTCTTCTGGGTCGAATTTTGCCAAGAATTTGGCGGCTGACATGATTCTGTCGTTGGTTTTCCGCACATCTAAGACGTATAGTCCGTCGGCTCGTACACGGTATATGTATCGTTCCATGTCCTTGGTCTTCTGTTGTGTGCCTATGTGTAATCCTGCTGCTAGGTATTTATCCAATGGAATTAATAGTTCTGACAACTTAATCCACCTCTAAAAATATATTGTTTTTTTAAATTCCGTTTTATTTCAATTATCCTGATTTTGGGGGATCCCGATCCTTTGAAAAAATTGTGGTTTGTTTACCCCT
>NZ_CP017768.1:1387500-1612500 GCF_002813695.1 Methanobacterium subterraneum
TTCTTTTTCTAAAAAATTGAATAAACTCTCATCCTGAAAAGTAATATTTTAAAGACCAGAATTTTAGTAATTTAATAGACCTTATTTCGGATTTGATGTTTCTTGCATAGCCTAGTCACCCTCTGATGTAATTTATGCTGATAGGTTCGGGAAGGTGCGAAGGAATCACCGAATAAATCACGGGTCTTAGTAACCAGCTCCGGGAAATATTCTTCTAAAACTTTATAATAACGTGTTTTGCAGTCCTGAGGTCCTTCTCCAAAGAGTGTCAAACCACTGGCTAAGATAAAATCAGCACCATACTCTTTAACCTTCCGGATCATATCATCCAGATGTTCTTCACTATCTGATAGGAATGGTAATAGCGGCATAAATACAGCTCCCACCACCAGACCAGCATTTTTGCATTGTCTCATTGTTTCCAACCTCTCCTGGGGAGATGGAGCTCCAGGTTCAAATATGCGGGCTAGATCTTCATGGGTGGTGGAGAATGAGAAAGAAGTTACAATCCCTTTATCCATTTTTCCCACCAGTTCAGAGGGTATAACTGCCTTTTCACCAATTTTTTTAAGAATATCCAGGTCCCTTAAAATCAGGGGAGAACGAGTTACCATGTGTACCGGGAAATGAAATCTCAGAATAATCATTAAAAGTTCCCGGGTGATCTTGAGATCCCTTTCCACCGGCAGGTAGGGATCGGTAGCTGAACCAAATGCTATGAACTCATACTCCCTTTTCCGGGCCCTGTTTTTCAGTTGTTTAACCAGGACCTGGGGTGCGTTTATCTTAGCAGCTAGACCAGGAACCTGGTTTTCACCGTACTTGCTGCCCCGGGTGTAGCAGTAGACACAGTTAAAAGAACACCCTGAATAGGGGTTTAAAGAATAACCGGATAGGAACCAGTCATCCACATGTTTCTGTTTGTTTAAAACCGATTTGACTTCTATCTCCCTGACCAGTTCCCTCACCCCTTTAAAAAAACATCATTTTTTGATATGGATGTATTCCAAATTTCTTGCATAATCTTGCTAAATAATTTCTGCAATAATCTTGCTAATAAAATAAATATATTAATTGAATTCTATAACTTTAACCATATGAACGATCAGCAACCCCTTAACAACCTGCTCCCCGACATACGAAAAAAAGCCCTGAAACGTGTTAAAAAAAGGCCTCCGCACGAATCGGCTGCCAGCTGGTCAGGAGAGGACCTATTATATTCCGGGCCTGGCAGGAGTATATTCATAGTTTTACCCACACCAGGATGTGCCTGGGCCCTGGCAGGCTCTGGTGGGTGCAGCATGTGCAGTTACATTGCAGATTCACCCCTGGAAGAGGTTTCTTCAGAAGAACTGGTGGAAATTTTTAAAGTTGAGTTCCAGAGGCAAATCCAAAACCAGGAAATCACCGGCCCCACTGCCATTAAGATCTTTGTATCCGGCAGCTTCCTCAATGAAGAAGAAATACCTAGAGAAGCTCGGAGGGAAATATTCCAGATTATCAATGAATATGATGATGTGGAAGAAGTTGTAGTTGAGTCCAGACCAGAATACGTTTCTGAAGAGGTATTAAGGGATTTTTGCCAGCTAATTCCAGATAAAATCTTCGAAGTGGCCATGGGATTGGAAAGTGCCGATGATACTATCCGCCTGCAAAGAATAAACAAAGGATTCACCCTGGAAGATTTCCAGAAATCCATGGATATTATCAACCAGCTCAAATCTGATTTTAAAGTGCAGGGTAAGGTTTACTTACTGGTCAAACCAGTGTTAACCTCGGAAAGGGAGGCAATTGAAGATGCTGTGAAATCAGCCCAGTACGCAGCAGAAATTGGAGTTGGTAGAGTGGCTTTCTGTCCTTCCACCATTCATAAGGGGACTTTAATGGAAATTTTATGGCGTCGTGGCTCCTACCAGCCCCCATGGATATGGAGCGCCCTAGAGATAATAAAACGGGTTCGTGAATCTGTTAACATCCCGGTGATCATGGACACTGCCGGATTCGGAACGCGCAGGGGTCCCTATAATTGTAAAAAATGCAATTCCAAACTAAAAGATTTGATCATAAAAACCAACATCAACCAGACCATTCCAGAAGAAGTTGAATGTGACTGTAAGAATAAATGGGTGGCTGATGTTGAATTTTCGGATGTGACCAGGTCAACCACCAATCTTATGAAAAACCGTTAATTGGAAAAAGAATAGTGAGAGTGAATTAATGCCCAAATGTAGTGAATGCAAATTTTATGAACCTTTAGATGATGGAGAAAAGGGAAAATGCTTCGGGAATGAAGTACCGGGAGATATGGATGCGGATAATTGTCCAGTTAAGGCTTTCCGCCCGAAGTAAGTGCAATACTCCGCGGGATATTTCTTTTTAAATGTGGTTTACACTGGCCCCATAATTAATCATTATCGTCAATTGTAAAAATTAAAAGAAGAAAGTAAAAGGAAATTCATGATTTCCCTTTATTTTTAGGGATGAATTTCCTAAAAACACTTAACTCAGATTTATGTTCAGATGGTTGGAGTTTAATGTGCGTATGGATCCGTTGGAATCTGTGCAGGTAACTGCAAATCCTCCAATGTATAATGGATTGGATACCGTTGCATTATCTCCGAAATCCGCTTGAACCTCTTTATCGGTTGGTATGTACACCTGGTAAGTGAAGGTTTGAGTTTGACCCGGATTTAGGGTACCTAAATTCCTGATAAAATCCTGACCCGATGCCTTAACATCCGCTACCGCCGATGAACCGTGGTTGGTGACACTGCCATTAATTGTTATTGATGTTCCTTTTTTAGCAGTGGAAGGACCAGTCTGTGTTGCTTTTACATCAAAAGCTTTAACTGTGGAAGTATTTGATGTGTTTGTTGTGTTGGAAGCGTTAGTCTGGTTATTATTTTGGTCTGTGCATCCTGAAACAAAAACTACTGCCATTAAAAGTCCTACAATTGCTATTATTCCTATTTTACTTTTCATATGACACCCACTTAATTGTTAATTACAGAGATAACGATTTTTAGAGTTCTCCCCTCCCCATAATTTCACCTGTAATTACAATGAATTATATGGTATCACAATAAAAAGAATCTTTCTATGATATTTTCCTAATTATAACAAATATCATTTTTTCTTTCTTTCACAGCTAAAACATAATTTGGTTTTACGGTTAGTTTTGAAAATCTTTCCGCATTTTACACATGTAACCTGATTGATCAGTGGTTTCTTTCTAATAAATGTTTGACCATTTAAGAGGGGCAGTAGAAATATCAGCTTGGATTCCTGCTTTTGCCTTTCTATCTAAAGCTTCTTCCTCATATTTCCTTTTAAGAGATTCTTCTTTATCATTTGTCATGAGAAAACCCCTAATATTTTTATTTACCCAATCTTTTCCCCACATTAATCTTTATTTATTAATTTTATAGGGAAATAATGATGTATTAAATTTATTTAAATCTCTTAATCAATAGTAATAAACAAAATAATTTACATTGAAATTAATTTAATTGTAATTAATATGTTATATTAAATTAGTTTAATCTAAAATTTAGGACATTATACAGGTTTTTTGTTAATAAAAAACTTTTTGGTACTGAATAAAATATTAAAAGTCCAAATACTGCATTAACTGGAGAAATAACTTATAAAAAGGTGAATATTACTTGATAGGAATAAGCGCTGATTTTGACCCGGTTCACTTGGGACACATGGATTTAATTAGAAAAGCCCGGGAACTGGGTGATGAGATGGGTAAGGAAGTGGTAATCTACCTTAACAAAGGTTACAGTGCCAACCACGCCCCGTTCTTTGTCAGTTTCGAGGGAAGGAGTGAGATGGCTCTGGAGGCAGGGGCTGACCGGATAGTACCAATTGAAGGCTTGCACCACCGGCTGACCATGTCCTACACCGTCCCCATAAGGATAGCCATGATGATCCAGGATGGAGTCACTGACTATGTGGATGCTGCAGAAGTTAACCCATCCCAGATAAAGAAATACGCTGCCAGATTCATTCGAAGAGGAATATTCAGCGGTATCCCCCGTAATCTGCCGAATAGGAATGTTATCAGGTGGTATGCGGTGAATGAATTTCTGTATCAGCGTTTCAATCGTAAAATGAAGTTTCATTTCATACCGGAAGGTAAGGTAAATGGGGAAAAGATTTCAGGAAGGCAAATACGCAGCGAAATCCTTGAAAACAATCTCCACATACCAGGAAGTGTGAAAAAATTACTCCCCAAATCCACGGTGCGTATACTGGAAGAAGAGATTGAGAAGGGTACTGTTCCTGAAACCCGGGATATGGATGTTCTCCTGAAACGTTTGAACACCACGTCCCGACATAACCTTCTGAACATTGCCCACTTGAACGCCGGTGCTGTGGAGCATATTATTCAGGGGAGATGGTACCAGGCAGAGAATCAGGTGTGGGCATCCCTGCGCCAGGCAGGTTACGGGCCAGTGTTAAGCAGACTGGCTTTGAGCTGTGTGGAGGAAGACGTGACACGTAGAGAAATCTACGAGCTTATAAAGGACTATGAGAAACAGGGAATCATCCCCCCGGATCAGACTGTGGAACGGGTTATTGAAAGGGACTGGTTTGTGTCTAACATGGTTGAAACAGGTTTAAACAGTTCCGAGGCCCATGAGAAGTTCCTTAACGGTGCCCGGACAAAAGATAAACCATTATACACCTTTGATGCCGGTCTTCACCTGCGGAGCTTTGAACTTCCCAAGCTGGAGGAAGGATTAAAAGCTCATCTCTATGTGGATAAACGGGGTGTTCTAGCCTGTGAATTGAAAACATCGGAAGGGAAGGTGAAGAGTCCACTGAAACTACCCGGGAAGATGGCCACCTACCTGCGCTTACTGGTGGATTCCCAGATTATCCCACTAGAGGGAGAACTGGTGAAGAAGAAGAGAGGGTGGAGAATTAGGTTGAAGGTTGGATAATAAAGTAAAAATAATTTTCAGTTTCAATCAGAGGATCTGATTTTATAACCGGATTTAACCCCTGCAAAAAAGTCTCGGAAAAAGGGTAAAGATTTAGATTTCAGGGTCTTCTTCATGGTGGGTTTCGTGGTGTTCTACCACTGGACAGGACCAGTCTGGACAGAATGTCATCACCAGTTCACCATCGTCAGTGACTATGTAAAACCTCCAACAATTGTTTTCATAGGCTTTGAAAGAACAATCAATGACCTTTCTGCCTTTAAGCTTAGCCATTTGTTCCTGGCATTCCTTGGCATGTTGTTCATCTAGCATGGGATCAGATCCATTATAATATGCAGAAGCTAATAAATTGTCTAAGTATAATTATTCCCATAATCCTATTTATTTATTACTAAATGGGGGATATTTGTCCCCTATAACCTGTTTTTATCTACTTTCCGAAACACTTCCCCATATTTTTCAGGCTTTTTTGGCATGGGCCCGGTTTTATCCGGAAGGGACTGGAAAAACTCACATGTTGCACGGCTAATCACTGGATCAGTGTATTCGGTTAGGAATTTCACCACTTCCTCCATCTCCTGGGCACGTCTTCTGGAATGATAGGCACTGCTGGTGAGCCTTGAGTTTGCAGATGCAGGAAAATGTGATCCTTCACTCTGGGTTAAATAGCGTAATAGGGTTTCATCAACTTCCATCTTGTATGCAGCATGAAATGCCTCAAAAAGAAGTGCGGAAACACCCTTGGTGTAGGCACTGCGGAGCATCTTCAAACCCGATGCCTGGCCCACTTCAGGACCTATAACTTCAATATTCATACCGTACTGGTTAAGCTCAGCAAAGTTTTCAGCAAACTCACCAGAAGCAATGATAGGAGTCTCTAAACCGTTTTTTATACCACCCATTATAGCCCCATCTACGGTTTTTCCATTAGGGATATGGGTGAAAGCTTCTTTAACTGTACCCGGAGAAACATTATTCAAATCCACGTATACTCCTTCAAAACCCCCACCTACCTTTTTGGCCACACTGACAGCTTCGGCAGGAACCACAACAGACATTAAAATGTCAGACGTCTCAACAAGCTCGATTAAACTATCAAATAGACCAACACCAGTTGATTTTGCAAGTTCCACTGATCTCTGGCTTCTTCCCTCAAGACAGGTTGAAACTTCCACTCCCCGTGCCAGAAGTTCTTCAGATAAGGTTGATGCAACTTCTCCAAATCCTAGGAAACCTATTTTCATTGTATCATCTCCATTCATCATCAGGATTAATATATCCTGAAAATACTAAAATTTAAGGCCACTATTTGCTAATATCTCATTTTCTAAAAACTGATTATCATAAACTCTAATTGAGGCCTACAAAAAACCTATCAACATATACAAACCCGCAAGAGCAATTATAACCCCAGAAATAATCCTTACCCAATCTGAATATTTTATTATAGCTTTGAAATCTATTCTGGACATTAAAAAAGCCATTATCAGTATGGTTAATGAAAAACCTCCTGCGAAAATGGCCATGTTAATTATACTGTAACCTATGTTTCCGGTTGATGCACTGTAGGTTGCCACTGCAACCACGTAAGGACCGAAACAGGGTGACCATGCCAGGCAGGTTAAAAATCCCATTAGAAAAGATCCAACTATTCCCTTTTGAGAATCAGGTGTATTCGAAATAGAGGGAGTTGAAATATTAAACAACTTTTTATTGATAATAAACAGGACCCCAATTATAACCAGGATTAATGCAGCGGCTATTCTGAAATACAAAAGATAATAATTTATGGCAGCGGTGAAGATGGCGGTTAGTATGGTTATTATGGCAAAAAGAAGGAAAAATCCCAGACCAAAGGCAACTATCTCTGTATTCTTCCGTTTAAGTAGGGAAAAGCCCACCACGATGGGTATGAGTGGCAACACGCAGGGTGATATGATTGAGGCCATTCCTGCGAGAAAAGATAGTAGAAACCCTGTTTCCATTTTTATCCCCCTGAAAATATTCCTGTTCCGGAAATAAGAAGTTATAATGAATTATTATTTTGTGTAACTATCCCTTTAAATCTGACTTAAAAGCTGTTCAGGGGTTTGATACCCAATGATCCTCTTTATCTCGTTACCAGATGAATCCACAATTACCATGGTGGGAAGACTGTAGGCTGTGTATTTTGAACTCAGACCAGGGTTTTCATCCACATCCACCTTCAGTAACACGTAATTCTGGGTTAATCTCTCCACAACCTGAGGATCAGTGAAGGCTTCTTCATCCATATCCCCACAGTAGGAACACCAGTCTGCATAAAAATCTATGAATATGGTTTTATTGGATTTTTTAGCTTCTTCCATGGCCTGGTTTAAGTCATTACCCCACTGGATAGAACTGGTGTTTGTTTCAATTTCATTACTGGTTAAAGTGTGAATAGACAGCACTAGCACCAGCAATGAAATTATAATTACCACAATCCCTATGAAGTATTCACGCATGCTTTACCCTTAGTTTTCATCATTAAATATTTTATTTAATAATTCAATTTATTTTTAAAACCACATTATCACCGACTTCAACACCAATATCCCGGGCTATTGGTTGGCATTTAGCGTTTAGGAGGCAGAATATGGGTTTATCATTTAGTTCCATAGAGGTTAAGCCTTCATAGTTACCCAGGCCCTTGGCTATAACCAGATCAGCATCTTCAAATTCCTGTTTGAAATCATCGGAGATATCCCCATAAATTATCCCTATGGAGTCGGTTCCAGTTGTGGTTAATGTGGCCACTTCATCCAATCCCACATCCAGTGCTTCCTTCATACAGGCATCGTTCAGGATTGGGTCTTTTTTCAGGGCTACTGTGACTTCCACATCGTATTCATGGAGTTTTTTTATCAGTAATTTGTCGAATACTATTTCACCAACATTATCGGCTAGATAAAGTACATTTTTGGCCTTTTTTAGTTCCATTTCCAGTTTTCCGGAGTGGTCAATGGAGAGATCTTTTTCTACCGTAGACATGACCAGGCCCTCAATGTCTGATTCAAGCCCCAGTGCCCCGAAATCAAGGACGTTTCCTGCTATAGCTGCTTTAAGATAATTTTTGAGTGATTTATCATTATTTAAGATCTTTTCCACCTGAGGGAGGAATTGCATTGCAATTTCATCTGATTTTTCCCGGAGATCATGGTAGGGATCTGGATTTCCAGTTTCATCTTTAATGGTGCGGTGTATTTTTGTACCGATCCGGTTAGAAACTGCTCCTTTCCTGAATTCATGGCATAATATTTTGTTTATCTTTTCTGTGACCTGCATCTTCAGATCTTCATCATCTGTGGCCAGATCCAGGGCTTCCCTGGACTGACGGAGGAAACAGGACGCACATTCATAGTGTACTTTCATAATATCACCATTTTAAGCTTCAATAAGCATACATCTGATTTAATTTACTCAAATAGTTCATATTTGATAATTCTGTAACTTTAATAGGTTATATTGATAATTTTTAATAATTAATCCCATCATTACAGTCTTCTGTAGAATTTTAGCCTTAAATAAATCTATTTTTTTTATTCAAATCAGGGGGTCATGGGAACCGGGGAAAGACATAGAATGAATATGATTAGGATAACCACCGCTATGATCTTCCGGTTGCGGTCCATGGGGGCCACGTTATCCAGTGCACCGGGATGGCTTCTGTTCATGAACAGGATGAAGATCATCAGCGCGGCCATGACATACCATCCCAGAATTATGGTGACCATTATTCCCAGGATGGAAACGAACCCGTGGATCTTCTGACCGAAAAGGGAACGGGATATGTGTCCCCCGTCCAGGAAGGCTACTGGCATCAGGTTGAGCATGGTAATGATGATTCCCACCCATCCGGCGAAGGCCACCGGGTGGAGCATGATCACTTGCTCAGCTGTGGCAGCAGGAGCCACCAGGTAAGTGAATAACTGCATGATTAGGGGTGGGATGAAAACCATGGCAGCATCAGGGTTAATGGCTACTGTAGAAAATTTCAGCCCAATCAAGAGGACGGGAATGGCCACTATGAAACCAGCCAGCGGTCCACTGTACCCAAGGTCGAACAATGCCCTGCGAGTGGGTATGGGTGACTTGACATTGATCAACGCCCCGAAGGTACCAATCATTGTTGGTGCGGGGATGAAGTAGGGTAAGGTGGCATCCACACCGTGCCTGCGGGCTGCGAAAAAGTGGGCTAACTCGTGGGTTCCAATTATGCCTAAAAGTGCAATGGCAAATGCAACTGCCTTCCACATATCTCCCTCTCCCAGAATATATCCAGCGAATAGGGTGGTGGAAATTGTGGCCAGTAGCAGGAGCAGATTAATATGAATCCTGGATTTACCTTTTTCACCTTTTTTGGCTATGTTTATTTTGTAATGATTCCCCTCGGGATTGATGAAGGGGATGAATCCCTGTTCATCCAGTTCCTTTACCAGTCCCTGGAAACTATGGGGATTGTAATCCCCTACTATAAAATAAGATGAGTCCTTACCACCATCACCATTGTAGAATCCGATTAATGGGAAATAATGGCTGATGGATTGTTCAATAAGATGAAAGTCATCCACATCTACACTTCCTGGATTAAAATTATCCCATAAATTAGTAATAGTTAATTAAATATTAATAGTTAATTTAATCATTTAATTGAATTAACCACCGTAAATTACCTTTATTACTTCAATTACATCCCCTTCTTCCAGTAATTCTTCTTCAATGATTATGGCCTGGTTCTTCTTAACCACCACTGTTTCTACGGGTATTTCCATCATTTGAAGAAGGTCTTTTACGGTTTTACCCCCATCCACATTCAGTTTTTCCTCATCTTCGCCTACAATAACTGTTACTTCCATAATTCATCTCCCTAATAATATGTTACCTTTTGATGGTGTTAACCATTGGGTGTACTAATTAAAAACAATTACCCTCTTCCTTATTTAAATCAATTACCTAACCATTATTCAAAAATTATTCCTTTTTCCACTGTTTGCGGAAGCTGCATGCTTTGCAGAGTTCAGCTGCTGCTGGTTCTCCGCATTCTCGGCAGACTCCCAATTTGTTTTGTCTGGAAAATTCTTTTTTAAGAACGGGTTTGATCTTATCAAAACCCCGTAGTGTGGAATACATTATGGTGGGATGCTCCTGATTTATTTCTTGAAGAAAATCCCTGATCTTGGCCCGGAAGGAATCCCGGGCATAGGGGCATCCAGCCAGGTGCACTGGTAAATCACGGGCCATAACATATAGGGCGGTTTCTCTTTCTGGTATCTCCCGTAGTGGTTTGATTTTAACGGTGAATCCTTCACAGCTGGACTCTGATTTAACCCCAATACGGGTGAGGTTCTGGATGTTTCCCTCCATATAGTTCATCATTATGGACTGGGTTTCATCGTCCAGGTTGTGTCCAGTGGCAATCTTGGTGGCTCCCTCTTCCCGGGCTACCTGGTTTAAGATCCACCTGCGGAACACCCCACAGTAAGTACAGGCATTCCTATCCCCCGAGTCAGCCATAATCTCGTCGAGCGTGCGGCCAAGGTAGTCCTTGAAAGAGATTATCCTGTGTTTAACACCCAGTAATTCTGTGTTTTGTGCGGCTATATCCACACCATCCTCCCGGTAGCCGCAGATACCTTCATCAATGGTTACCGCCACCAGGTCGATGATCCTCCTTTTCCGAAGATTATTAAGTATGTCCAGGACCATTACACTATCCTTACCTCCGGATAGTGCCACTAGTACTTTGTCACCTTTAGTAACCAATTTTTGGCGGCGGATGTCTTTTAAGACTTTTTCCTGAATGGCTTTAATGAAGCATTCCTGGCAAAGCATCTGTCCCGATTGTTTTCTCTTGATGATGATCTGGGGGTTGCCACATTTATCACATAGGTCCATTGATATTTGCTCCCGTAACGTTTAAACTTGAAATTTAATGAGTCATTACTTTAATTATATTTAGGGTAATTTGGTTTGAATAAATTTAGTGAGATATATAATGAATAAACAAAGTGAATATCAGATCGTATCTTTAATCTTATGAATCTTTAATTTCAGATATAATGTTCCCCAATATGATTTTATTATTTAATGAAATTATAAAATTGGGTGTTGACCCTTTTATGTGTTGATGTTTTTGTGGTATGGGAATGTTAGTAATTCTTCCAGGGTCCAGATATGGTCTGTGATTCCTACGGACATCATAGGTGTTCTTTTTTGATATTTTCTCCACAATTTACCATTTAAATGTGTTTTGCAAGGTTTTTTCAGGGAATCGTGTGTTCGTACGAAGTTATGGTCTGTCATTTGTAGTGTGGCGTGGTGTTGGAGCCATTCGTCTTTTTTGGAATATCCTAATGTTTTTCTTGTTAATCTGTTGTTATCTTGTCTTAAAGTCAAATTTTCTCGTTCTATGTAAGAAGTAGAGATGAAACTAAAGTCAATATCTTCTTCCATACCATATATAATGCGTTTTTCAATATTAACCACTTTACTTCCCTCTCGCTCCTTCACTACTTGAGCATATTTTAACTCAGGCAATGGCATTTGTTTCGGTTTTCGTGGACGTCCTCGTTTATCGGTCCTTGAAAACTCCTTTGTATAGCTGTATCTGTCCAATAGTGCTTGTGCGTAGTATTTTCTTCCGTCGGTGACAAATAAAGGTAATTCCTCTTCGTTTATTCGATCACATGTTTGTTTAACAATCTCATCAGCCGCATCTTGAGTCATGGCACCTGCGTAGGCTGCTAGGATTAGTCTGTGTTCAGGTGCGAAGCTTAACCAGATCCATCTTTCATCTTCTGATTCATGCTCCATTCTCGGAACTGTTTTTTTTTAACAAAAGTCCACAACTCATCTAACTCCACTTTATCAACTTTTATGTCTTTCATAAGGACTTTGTTTATTTCTTCGCTGTGTTCAGAAGCTATGCGCAGCCATCTGCGCACAGTATCCAGTTTAACACCTAAAACTTCTGCTGTGCTCCGTAAACTCATGCCTTTTAAAATCATTTTCAAAGCCAAAAAAACTGTCTCTTCATTTGTTCTTAAATCGTGTAATATTGTATTTGAATGTGAAGTGAAACTTTTAGAGCATGTTCGACAAATAAATTTGTGAACAGGACCATTTTTTGTCTGGTAGGTTCCATTACCCACAATATTACCGTTTTCAGTTTTCCCGTAATCTGCACAGCTCTTGTTAGGACAAGCCACATCCACAAAACCAGGTTTAGGACCACGAACACCCATAAAAACACATCCCCTTAAGTATAAATATGGTCCTAACTACTATATAAAACTTCAGTATTTTGAAGGGTCAACACCTAAAATTGTTGAATATTGAAATTGTAAAATTGATGAATATGATTTGAGAATTGTAAATTAGTTGATTTTCGGGTAAATTTAAATGAAAATCTAAAAGACTAACCAATGGTCTTAATATCAGTACTCCATAAACCTTTCAAAAAGTGGAAAGTCCTGCACATAGTTTTTCCCAAGTTTAAGGGCATCCTCAGCCTTTTGAAGTTCCTGTCCCAGGTATGCTGCGTGTTCTATTCTGGAAACCAGTTTTCGGTTTATGATTTCGTGGTAGATTTCCCAGGCAGTTTCCCCGTAAATAGCCACCTTTGGTTGCATTTTCAGGTAGTGAACCGCCCTGATCCTCCCTGCTTCTACGCTGATTTTGAAACTACCTGCAGGGTCCTGTTTAAATTTATATTCAAAACCTGCTTCTATCTCCGGGACATCAACATCTTCCGGGATGGTCTCTCCTCTGCGTTTATCCTTAAAGACCAGTAGATTTATTCCCAGGTCCTTGGCTATGGAACCCCTCATTTTAGCCAGGAACATCATCTGCGACGAAATGGCCAGTTCCTTGACACTTCCCAGGGTTTTCCCACTTTCTTCGGGTGTGAAGAGAATACTGGCCCCTAGTTCCATGGAAATACCGGAAAGAAGGGCGTTAACACCCACTGAGTCAACATCCAGGAGTTCGGTGACATTTCCCACTCCAAAAAAAATGGGGCAATCCCCTTCAGGGTTCTCCTTGAATTTCTGGCAGGCTATAATGGAATCAACAATGCTTTTGCTGTTTACAGGGTCCAGTATTGGGTCGGCAATAACCTGCACCCCTTTACATTTCCCCTTGAGATCAATTAATGATTCTACCCGTTGGTTGATGGTTTCCGGGATCCATCCTCTTCTGTAATCTGTGGGTAGAATAACTACCGGGATTTTTTTATGTTTCAATTCGGGTAGAACTTCCGGGTAATTACCGTGATCCAGGCTTAGGACCATATCCACCCCGGAATCTACTGCCACCAGGATTTCTTCTGCCTGCAGAGTGTCTATACTAAGCGCTACATCCAGATTATCCTTCAGGAAGCTTACCATGGCTGGTATTTTGGAGGACATGTTCTCCCCGGCAATCATTCCTATATCCACCATGTTTGCCCCGGATTTAACGAAATATTCGGCACGTTTCAGGAGTTCTTCTGGACTTAGAGTGGGGGCATTGGCAATTTCAGCCAGCACCCGCATGGGGAAATCTTCACCAACCGGCAGATCACCCACCAAGATATTTCCTGGTTTTTTTAGGAGTTTTTTAATGTTTTCATGGTCATTTTCAAAATCAGCAATGTATTTCAGGGCTCTTCTTCTTTGTTCTTCTTCAATGAGTTTGTCTGCAGATTTCTTTGTGGAAAGATCCAGTTTATCCACCATTTCAAGGACTATATCCAGATCAGCAGCATCGGTGGATCCTTTATAAGCTGGCACTCCCATTTCATCAGTTATGGAGCTTACATCCTTTCGGATAAGGCCCGGTGTGAGGATCATGTCCAATGTTTCTATTTCACTGGCCGGTAAAGTCCTAAGTTCAGCTATGATCCTTTTAGGAGTTAGAAAAGCAGCTATGGGTGTTTTAACCACATGTATCTGTACATCATGGTCTGATTTTAAAGAAGCTTCTTTTACCAGGTTGCTGGCAAGTTCACCGGTGATTATCAGTATTTTCATTGGAAAATCCCATTATTATTTTTAAATCCTATATTTCCATAGGACCTAAAAAGTATATAAATATAAAAAATATACCAATGAAAAAACCTTCAAAATTCGAAGGGTAAAAAAATTGAATCTAAGGGATTTAATATTTTAAAATTACATGATAATTGTTAATTATAATTATTATCATTAAAAAGAATTATTTAGGCCGTATTATCTTATTAAAGCCCCATACGTGCCAGAATTTATTCTCCAATTATGTTCACCAACACGTATATATATTGTAATTTATAATGATTAACTATGAGGAATGGAGGTAAATAGATGATCGAAATTCGCTTTCACGGACGCGGCGGTCAAGGAGCAGTTACTGCCGCAGAGATACTGGCAAAAGCAGCATTTGAAGACGGAAAATACTGTCAAGCATTCCCATTTTTCGGTGCTGAGCGAAAAGGCGCACCAGTCATGGCTTTTTCAAGAATAAATGATAAGCCAATAAGAAGAAGATATCAAGTTTATAATCCAGATCACGTACTTGTATTGGATGAAACCCTCCTGGAGGCTGTAGATGTATTATCTGGCCTTAAAAGCGGAGGAAAAGTGATTATAAATACTAAAGAGGATTTAGAGTTAGGCGATGCTGATGTGTACACCATTGATGCTACCGGAATTGCACTGGACACCCTAGGTGTGCCCATAGTAAACACGGTGATGCTGGGAGCATTTGCCAAAGTTATAGGCGAAGTATCACTGGATTCAATTATCAAAATAACCAAAGAAACTTTCCCTGGTAAAATTGGGGAAAAGAACGCTGAAGCAGCAAAAATTGCTTTCGAAAAAGTGGAGTAATAAAGGTGATCTAATGGTATCTATTGGAGCATGTGTTAAAGAACCTGGAAGCACCCGAAACAACAAAACCGGAAGCTGGAGAACCTTCAAGCCGATTTTAGATAAGGAAAAATGTATTGACTGCGGCAACTGTGTTCTTTTCTGTCCGGAAGGATGTATAAACCAGGATTATGATATAGATTACGATTACTGTAAAGGCTGTGGCATTTGCGCCGAAGAATGCCCAGTTAAAGCAATAGAAATGGAGAGAGGATAAAGATGGTTCAAAAAGTTTTCACATCCAACCGAGCCGTTGCCGAGGCGGTTAAGATGGCCAAACCAGCAGTAGTTCCTGTTTATCCCATCACACCCCAAACAACAATTTCAGAATATCTGGCCCAGTTTGTGGCCGATGGGGATTTAAAAGCTGAATATATCCGAGTAGAATCAGAGCACAGCGCAATTAGTGCCGCTTTAGGTGCTTCAGGAGCAGGTGTTCGAGTTTTTACTGCCACCTCATCCCAGGGCCTGGCCCTGATGCACGAAATACTGTTTGCTACTGCGGGTATGAGAAGCCCCATTGTTCTGGTTAACGCCAACCGGGCATTATCTGCACCTCTGAGCATTTGGAATGATCAGCAGGACACCATATCAGAACGTGATTCAGGATGGCTTCAGATATATGCTGAAAACGCTCAGGAAGCCCTGGACGCTGTTTTAATAGCATACCGGGTTGCAGAAGACCCTGAAGTTCTACTACCCTGCATGGTATGTATTGACGGGTACTTCTTAACCCACACTGTGGAACCACTGGATGTGCCCAGCCAGGAGGAAGTGGACCAGTTCTTACCACCATATAAACCATACGCATTCCTGGACCCGGAAAATCCGATGTCCATTGGTACTTTCACTGACCCAGATTATTATATGGAAGCCCGTTACGCCATAGAGGCATCCATGGAAAAATCTAAAATGGTCATAGCCAAGGCCAATCAGGAATTTGAGAAGATATTTGGCAGGAAATACGACCTGGTTGAAACTTACCAGTGCGATGATGCTGAAATTATCATAGTTGCCATGGGCTCTGTCTGCGGCACTATAAAAGATGTTATAGACACTCTCAGATCAGAAGGAGAAAAAGTAGGCCTCCTGAAAATCAGGGTGTTCCGTCCTTTCCCCCGCGAAGAGTTGAAGGAAATCCTGGAAAAGGCATCCAAGGTGGCTGTTCTGGATAAGAATATTTCCTTTGGAGTGGGAGGAGTGCTTTACAACGAAATTAAAGCAACCACCAACGCTAATGCCTATGGATTTATCGCCGGATTGGGAGGAAGAGACATAACCCCAGACTACGTCAAAGAAATCGTTGATAAAACTAAAAACCCCACCGGAGAGGTGGAGTGGATCGGACTCAAAAAGGAGGAAGTCTAAATGGAAATCAGTGAAAAAGAATTCCTGGCTCCTGGACACCGAGGATGTGCAGGCTGTGGAGCTACAGTTGGGGTTAGACTGGCCCTTAAAGCACTGGGTAAGAACACAGTTGCTGTTTCCGCCACCGGTTGTCTGGAGGTAATCACCACCCCCTACCCTGAAACTGCATGGGAAATACCATGGATACACGTGGCCTTTGAAAACGCAGCTGCAGTAGCATCTGGAGTTGAAAGGGCACTTAAATCCCAGGGGAAAGACACCCAAGTAGTTGCATTCGCGGGTGATGGTGGAACCGCTGATATTGGACTGCAAGCCCTTTCTGGTGCCATGGAACGAGGTCATAACCTGATTTACATCTGTTACGATAACGAAGCATACATGAACACCGGGGTGCAGAGGAGTGGATCCACACCATACGGTGCATCCACCACCACCAGCCCCCATGGTAAAGAAAGTTTTGGGGAGGACAAACCCAAAAAGAACATTCCCATGATCATGGCGGCCCATGGTGTGCCCTACGTGGCCACTGCCAGTATTTCCTACCCGGAAGACTTCATGAAGAAGGTTCAGAAGGCCAAGGAAGTAGATGGACCGGCTTACATTCACTTACACCAGCCATGTACCACTGGTTGGGGTTTCAACCCATCCAAAACCATTGAACTGGGACGTTTGGCTGTTGAAACCGGTTCATGGATACTCTATGAAATCGAAGACGGGGAATTCCGTGTCACCTACCGACCATTACAACGTAAAATGGTGGATGAATACTTAGTGGCTCAGAAACGTTTCAAACATCTTACTGAAGTGGAAAGAGAACGTATCCAGAAAAACGTGGATGCCATCTGCACTGAACTC
This sequence comes from Methanobacterium subterraneum, assembly GCF_002813695.1. Classification (NCBI taxonomy): domain Archaea; kingdom Methanobacteriati; phylum Methanobacteriota; class Methanobacteria; order Methanobacteriales; family Methanobacteriaceae; genus Methanobacterium; species Methanobacterium subterraneum. Next base: position 1,404,584 of record NZ_CP017768.1, read on the forward strand.
AAAATATAGGAGGCTTAGCCTTGGAAAAGATAATTATCCAACCGGATCTCTGTGATGGGTGCATGGACTGTCAGGAGGCATGTGCTCAGCTCCACGGAACTTCAGGGATTCTGGTAAGGGAAGTGGAGGGATCATTTTATCCCATAATCTGCCAGCAGTGCGAAGACGCACCCTGTCAGTTGATCTGCCCTACTGAGGCCATGACCGAGGAAGGGATTGATGAAACAAGATGTATTGGTTGTGGACTATGCATGATGGTTTGTCCCTTTGGTGCAGTGGTAGTACAGGAACGAAAGGCTCACAAATGTGACCAGTGCCCTGATCTTGACACTCCAGCTTGTATAAAAGCCTGTTCTAAACGGGCTATAGCCAAAGTGGATACTGCTAAATTACAAGCCGAAAGGCAACGCAGGCACATCGAAAAGATCACCGGTCTCGGTAAGAAGAGTCGGAAAAGTTCTGATCTAATTAACGTGATGACCGCCAGTACTCGGGCCAAGAAGGCAGTGGACAAGGAGGGCTAATAAATGAAAGAACTTGTTTCAAGGCCAGAACTCTGTGATGAGTGCGGGAAATGTGAACGCATATGCCCGAAAAACGCCATCAGGGTCATCAGTGGAGTGCCAGTTTTCTGCCTGCACTGTGCTGAAGACCGGGCCCCTTGCATGACAGTGTGTCCTGAAGATGCCATTGAAAAAATTGATGGTGCGGTGGTCATTCATGAAGATGATTGTATTGGCTGTGGACTGTGCAGGGATGCCTGTCCAGTGGGAGCCATTAATCTGAATGAATATGGGATAGCCACCAAGTGTGACCTTTGTATTGAACTGGATGAACCACTCTGTGTTTCTGTATGTCCAAAGGACGCTCTTAAAGTGAGTTCAGAGGATATGTTGAGTGATAAACGGGACCACATAGCCAAGGAACTGGAAAGAGTTAAGATGATCATGAAATACTAATTTGATCATCATTTTTCTATATTTTTTCTACCAATTTAACCTAAATCTTATTACCGGCTTATTTTATCATTATCAGACCATCATCTTTCTTTCAGATTCCTAATACTTTTTTTTCAGGTCAACATTCTATTCTCTAGGACTAAATTATAAATAACTTAATTGAGTAAATTGATTTTATGATTAGCCAACAGATGGTGGAAGAAGAAATATTCCGATTATTCAAAGAAGCGGTTATAAAACTTCCTGAGGATGTTAAAAAAGCCCTTGAACATGCTTATGCTATTGAAGATGATGAGACTGCTCTTTTAAACCTCAAAGCAATCCAGGATAATATAAAAGCTGCTGAGGATATGGAGATCCCCATCTGTCAGGATACAGGTCTTCCCATTATTTTCATTAAAATGGGGGATGTGGAAATTGAAAACTTCCAGGAGGGTATTGCCAATGGAATTATCAAAGCTACCCATGAGATACCCCTTCGTCCCAATGTGGTTGATCCATTAACCAGGGAGAACACTGATATTAATACCGGCCGTTTCATCCCCCAGGTAGATATTGAACTGGTGGATAGCCAAACACTGGAGATGACGGTTTTCCCCAAGGGTTTTGGTTCGGAAAATAATAATAGTCTGAAAATGGCTCTCCCTGGTGAAGGCACCGAGGGGATTAAACAATTTGTCCTGGAAACTGTGTTAGCCGCCGGTGGAAAACCCTGCCCCCCTATTGTGGTGGGAGTGGGAGTTGGCGGATCATCGGATATGGCCCTTAAACTAGCTAAAAAGGCCCTTCTCCGGGAAATTGGTGAACATCATCCTGAAGAACGAATGGCTTCTCTGGAGAAGGAAATGCTGGAGATGGTCAACGCCACTGGCATCGGCCCTATGGGTTTAGGGGGTAAAACCACTGCCCTGGATGTTAAGATAGAATATGCAGATACCCATACCGCAGGGTTGCCCATTGGAGTGTGTATACAGTGCTGGGCTGCACGGAGGGCAACGGGTGTTTTAAAGGGTGAAAATAATAAAAAAGGATAAAAAAATGATCATTTTTTTTAAATGATCGTGGGGGTTTAAACAAACCCCCCTGCATATTTAAAAACCTATTTTTATTCTTCTGGTTTCTTTTCAATGGTGAATTGCTGTTTTTCACAGGTGATCATGAAGATGGTTCTGTCTCCAATGTTTTCCGCACGATCAGCAATTCTCTCCAGGAAACGGGCCAGGAACAATAGATAGATCAGGTAGGATATTGATTCCTTGTCCTGGAACATGCTTTTTGTAATGTCTTTAAGGGCGTGGTCAAAGAGATCATCCACTTTATCATCGTCCCGGTGAAGTTCCCGGGCTACGTTCATGTTTTTAGCCAAAAAAGCTGCCAGACCTTTGCTAACCATTCCATCCACAATGTCTGCCATTCGCTGCAAGTCGAACATTGGTTTTTCAGGGATTTCTTCATCTTTTAGGTGGCTGGCAATGTCAGCAATGTTGGAAGCCAAACCAGCAATCCTTTTCAGGTGACTGGAAACCTTAATACTGGTTTCTATGAATCTTAAATCCCCTGCAACTGGTTGTTCTGCTGCTATAATGCTCATTGCATCGTGTTCTATCTGGTAGCCCATTTCATGAACCACCCTATTGGTTTCCATGACACTGTTTACCAGTTCGGCATCGTAATCAATGAATGTACTAAAAGCCTCCCGGTAAGCCTTTAAAGTGGCTTGACCCATTTTATCCACTTCTTCCTTTAATTTATCCAGTTTTTTCTGGAACCGTATCCGGGGATATCGTCTTTCCATATTATCTTCCACCTATTTTGGGTTTATAACCATTTAACAAATTATCAATATCATCTTCAGAAGGATCTCTTATTTTATACTTTGACAACACATCATCCCGATTTACATCCTTGGCTTTTTTTTCAAGTAAAAAATCTATTCCTGTGGGTAATGGTAATTTACACTCTTCATTCAAATCAAAAATGGTTGAAAACATATTATCATCCAGTTGGTACACTTCAATCCGGGATTCGGGACTAATATTTATCAGGTTCATTGCTTTATTTTCATGGGTTTCCTCAAGGGATTTTGCATTCAGATTCCAGGCCGCTATGATTTTTTCATCTTTTATCAGGAGTAATGATTCATTAGCCCCTTCTAAAATCTTCATGTAACCCCTTTCAGGTATATGGGACCTTTTCAAATTGCCCCGGATTGTGTGCTCCGGATCTTCTGAAGGAAGCCACATTTTTTACCCCTTACCTCATTAGCATGTTATGGAACAGTTTGTGGTGCATAACCCTTTTACCCACTATGGAATAGGCTACACGATCTGCCATCCCCATGATGTGGTGGCCCATACTCAGTAAGTTCCTCCCAACCAGTATCAGGGCGGTTTGTGAACCCCTGTGTGTGATTTCATCGTATTCTGAAAACATCTGGTTGTAGAAATCCTGCAAATTTACGTAACTTCGGGTGGAACGTTTCAGTAACTGTATATCCTCATTTAAGAGTGCGCCTACAGCGTCTTTCAACATGTCCTGAACAGTTTGGGACATGAACTCAATGTGTGGGGGTTTATAACAGGTACGGTTACTTTCGGCGGCATCAATAGCATAACGTGCTATGTAAGCTGAAAGGTTGTTTATACGTTCCAATTCTATTGATGTTCGCAGTAGTGCTGCGCCTAAACGCAAATCCTTGGCCAATGGTTGGTGTAGTCCTAAAACTTTTAGACATCCATGTTCAATTTTATAGCTTTCTTTATTTATTTCATCAGTTTTTTCTATGATTTCCCTTGCCAAAATCGTGTCTTCATCCAGGAAACTCCTGACTGAATTATCAATTCTTCCTATGGTCTCCCAGCTAAATCCAAGGACTTCATCCTCCAGGGATTTTAAACGTTTTTCCAAGACCACTGTAAGCATTTTAAACCACCATCTTATCTCACTCAATAATTGGCAATTTTAACCAATATCTAATTCCATCCCTACCCAAACCTTCCAGTGATGTAATCTTCAGTTCGCTTATCTTCTGGTTCAATGAAGATCTTCTCGGTGAGGCCGCTTTCCACAATCTCCCCATGTAAGAAGAAAGCGGTGTGTTTAGATACCCGGGTAGCCTGTTGCATGTTGTGGGTTACGATGATTATGGTGAAGTCATTTTTTAGTTTGTGAATCAGATCTTCGATCTTGGTGGTGGATATGGGGTCCAGTGCTGAGCAGGGCTCATCCATCAATATTACTTCTGGTTCCACTGCTATGGTACGGGCTATGCACAGGCGCTGCTGCTGACCACCGGAAAGTCCCATAGCAGATTTATCCAGTATATTTTTGACTTCATCCCATAGTGCTGCTGATTTGAGGCTTTCTTCAACCTTCTGTTCCAGGATATCCTTATCATTTACACCATGAACTCGCAGACCATAGGCCACATTGTCAAATATGGACTTAGGGAAAGGGTTAGGTTTTTGAAATACCATACCCACTTTTTTCCGGAGATCCACAACGTCTATTTTGGGGTCGTAGATATCTTTCCCATCCAGTTGTACGGTTCCTTCCATTTTGAAGGTGCTTATCATATCGTTCATCCGGTTCAAGGTACGGATGAATGTTGATTTACCGCAACCTGAGGGTCCGATTAGTGAAGTTACTGCGTTTTTGGGAATTTTTAGACTCACGTCTTTTAGGATGTGTAATTCGTCAAAGTGAACGTTTAAATTTTCTACTTCTATTCTGTATTCCATTTTTTATCGCCCCATCATTTTTTTGCGATAACGATCAACCAGGGTATTGGTAACCACGGTAATTATTAGGATCATGATCACCAGAACTGCTGCAGTTCCCCATGCATTATCCATGGATAAACCCTCGGTGGCTAAAATGTAAAGGTGGAGTGGTAAAGGTCTTGCTGCATCCATAATGGATGTGGGTATCATTAAAGCAGCCCCTACAGTGTATAGCACTGCTGCTGCCTCGGCAATAGCCCTTCCCATGCCTAGAATTACCCCGGTGGTTATTCCGGGGAGTGCGGCTGGTATAACAACTTTATATATTGTTTGCCATTTGGTGGCCCCTAAGGCCAGGCTACCTTCAGCGTATGATTTGTTAATTGATTCTATGGAAACTTCTGAAGCGGATAATATGGTTGGTAACGCCATTAAAGCCAGTGTCAACCCTCCAGATAGCACGCTCCATCCCAGTCCCAGGTAAATCACGAAGAATGCCAATCCGAACAATCCGAATACAATGGAGGGAATTGAGGATAGGGTTTCTGCTCCGAATCGGATCAGTTTCACCAGTCTGTTTTCCCCTGCATATTCTGAGAGGTAGACTGCTGCTCCCACTCCCAGAGGGGTGGCAACCAATACCGCGATCAGTGTTACGTAGATACTGGACATGATGAAGGGGAATATTCCTCCTGATCTTCCGGAGTTAACTGGATCAGCGAATATGAATTCAAAGTTCACAACTGGTAATCCCTTAAAAAGCACGTATCCAATGATCACCAGTAAAATGAGTATGGTGAGAAGCCCAGAAGCCCAGAACACTCCAGTCATTATTTTCTGGGCTATTTTTGGAGGTATGAATCTATGCAAAGATGACTCCTCCTTTTGGATTTAATCCAGTGAATGACCTGTTCTTCATAGGTAACCGCCTCCAATAGTTACCTTTTTCTTGTAGTGGAAGTAGTTGGCTATTACCAGAAGAACGATGATCATGAAGACCAGCACGATTCCTGTGGCAAACAGGGCGTTGTAGTGAACTCCAGTTGCATAACCCATTTCAATGGCTATGTTGGAGGTTAATGCACGCACTGGATCCATTATTGAAGTTGGTATCTGGACCACGTTTCCCGCTACCATGATTATGGCTAGGGTTTCTCCAATTGCTCGGCCCATTCCTAAAATTACCGAAGTAATGATACCTGGAATGGCTGCTGGGAATATGACATTTTTTATGGTCTGCCAGTGGGTGGCTCCCAGTGCCAGGGATGCTTCCTTGTATTCCAGAGGAATTGATCTAAGGGCGTCTTCAGACACACTAACTATTATGGGTAAAATCATTACCGTGAGGATAACCGCGGCAGTGAACATACTGAAACCGGTTCCTCCGAACTGTACTCTCATAAATGGTACCAGTAACACCAGCCCAAAAAACCCGTAAACCACTGAGGGAATTCCTGCCAGGGTTTGAATGGTTGGGTTGAGTATTTTACGCATTTTGCTTGGTGCTATTTCTGATAAAAATATGGCACAGAATACTCCCAAGGGTACTGCCATTAGAAGTGAAAGGGCGGTTATACCCAGGGAACCTATGATCATTGGAAAAATACCATACTGACCATTGGAAGGTGCCCATTCCATTCCGAACAGGAAGCTGAAAAATCCTACACTCTGTAATGCAGGGAGTCCCTCCCTGAATATGAAGATGATTATGAGGGCAATGACAATAACTGATGATATGGCAGTTAAAAGAAGCCCTTTTTCTATGAAAAACTCTTCATTCCACTTAGACATGGTTTTTCTCCTTTTTCAATCTCTAGGATGATTTTGATGATATTTCTAAATGATACTTTTTCATTTTAAGTGAGATTAATTGATTTTTTTGATTTTTTCTGATTTTTAATATTTGTGACAACTTGGAATTCCTGTGACAACTTGGAATTCCCTAATCATGCCATAGTTTAACCCTCAATGGATTACTCATGTTACAGGGACTATTTTTTCATCTTTGACTATTTCCTGCCCTTCTGGACCTAAACACCAGTCTATAAATTCTTTCACTGGCCCTTCAGGTTCTCCATTGGTAACAAAGAGGAATGGTCTTTGTAACTTGTAAGTACCCTCCTTGATGGTTTCAATGGATGGGGATATTCCATCAATTTTAAGAGCCTTAACATCAGGAGTCATGTGTGCCAGGGATATGTATCCAATGGCATTAGGGTCCTGTTTAACAACAACTTTTATGGATTCTGTGGAGGTCTGGACAATTGCATCTGATTTTACTTTGGTTTTGTTCATAACCAGATCTTCAAAGGCACTCCGGGTACCAGAACCATCTTCTCGAACTACCAGGTTAATTTTAGCATCAGGGCCTCCAACTTCCTTCCAGTTGGTGATGTTGCCTGAAAAGATATCCTTGATCTGACTTTTGCTTAGACTATTCACCGGGTTGTTGAGGTTGACTGCCACCAAAATACCTTCCCTGCCTATGGGGTACTCAATTAATCCATCCTTTTCAATTGTTTTCAGTTCCTTGGAACTGGTTCCAATGGCAATTATGTCCTGAGAAACACTTCTTATTCCCAGGCCTGATCCTCCTCCCATTACATCCACCCGTACATTGGGATGTTCTTCCATGTATTTTTCTGCTAGTTTCTCAGCCACCGGTTGAACCGATGTTGAACCTGCAATTTCGATCCTATCGTAATTGCTTCCAGTGCCGAATGTTAATACGGCGATGATAATTATTAGTATAACCAGTAAACCTACACCATATTTCAGGTCCATTAAATCACCCTATGATCCTTACCATTAGAAGAATAATTCTAACTAACAGTATTTATAATTATAGAGTGATGGGAGGTCTGCTTGTTTTAAGCTAATTTAGGAAGATTACACCCATATGTTCTGATTGGAAACCAGTTTTTGTTAAAAAATGGGGAGTTTGGTGGTTTATAACCCACCATGGTCCTTTTCTTAAGATGTGCTGTTGACCTGTTTTCCAGTTGGTACCACTTTATCAGACTTTATAATTGCCTGACCTTCGGGTCCGTTTGCCCACTCAATGAATGCTTTGACTGCCCCGGTTGCATCTCCCTTAACCAGGAAGATGAATGGTCTCTGGATCTTGTAGGTGCCATCGAGTATGGTTGCTTCGGTTGGTTCAACGTTGTTGATCTGAAGGGCTTTGGCATCTTTTACTGCGGCGAATGAAATGAACCCAACTGCATTGGGATCCTGAGCCACGGCTTGCTGCACTGCTTCAGTAGAACTTTGTACAATTGCTTCTTTGACAAATGCAACTTTGGTACCATTGGAAGTTTTTCCTAAAACGATTTCCTGGACAGCATCGCGAGTACCGGAGCCCTCTTCACGGACAATCACGTTTATCTTGGCATCTGCACCGCCAACTTCTTTCCAGTTGGTGATGTTTCCGGATAAAATCCCTTTAACCTGGTCCATGGTTAATCCATTAACTGCATTGTTTTTGTTAACAATAATGGCAATTCCATCTTTACCAATCTCCCACTGGGTTAATCCCTGGGATTCGTTTGCTTTCAATGACTTAGAACTAGTTCCAATGTTTGCGGTTCCATCCTGGACACTTTTAATACCCACAGAAGAACCTCCACCTTGAACCGTTATCTTGACATCCGGATTCTTTTTCATGTATTCTGTGGCTAATTGCTCAGCAACAGGCTGTACAGAAGTAGAACCGACAATGGTTATTTTTTCCTGGCCACCACTTCCGGCTAGGGCAAAATAAGCACCGACTATTACTATTATGGCTATTATTATTCCTATTATGTACTTCATGTCCATAATATCACCTCAATTGCTACTAACTTCCCGAACTATTTAAAGCTTACTATTTGTGTATTGTAATACACATAAAAGGAACAAAATAAAGTTACGATTCATCAAAACCTTATTAAAAAACACATTTTATGAACTAAACTATGCTAAAGGCGATAAATAATATAGATTATAACTGTTAGAGTCTTACCTGAAAGTAAAGAAGTATTAAATGGAATGATCCAACCAAGACATTTCCCCTTCAGGCTTTCCTTGATAAAATTCCCTCATAATGAGTAATGCAGAGTTGCACTATAAAATAACCTCGAAGAATAGATCTCTAGAATAATCCTGTAGAAAAACTCTGCAGCCCTTTAATTGGATCAACAGTATATTTTTTTCAAATAGAGGGACTATACGATTTCTTCTTTTAAGATAAATTAACCATCACACAGCTTAAAATAAGTGTAGGCATGTTCACATTTGGAGAATAATCTTGCACTTTGTCACTTTAAAAATACCGAATAATTGAACAAAATATATCCCCATTAACCACTTAGAAAAAAATCCATTTAAAAAAAATTATTGATTCTTAAAATAGAAAAAAATTTCGATTTTAACTGAACCCCACTACCACTACCAAAAACCCCTTCTAGAATTGGATAATCATCCTAATAGTTTTTTCCTTCAGGATTTTGTCCTGCGGAAACGTTCAGGAGTTGTGGTTCTAGGAATGTTTCGATAGAACTCACCAGCGGTGTCAATAATTTCGATGGATATGTCACCAATACGCTCAAAAGCTTTGACAACACGGGATAATGATAGGTAATAGTTGGATCGGTCTTTGTCCATAACATCATCTTCAGCCATCTGGGTGGCAATGTTGTTCAGGGCCTTCTTCTGCAATTCATGGATCTTTTCTTCATAATCCATAACCTTATCTTTAAGCTCCAGACGCTCATCTAAAAATGCATCCATGGACTGGTTAACCATTTTACGTGCAGTTTTGTACATGGATTTTAGGGTTTCCATCATTTCTTCATCAATGGGGTCTGACTCTTGCAGGGCAAAGTTAGCAATATGACAAGTATGGTCGGCAATTCGTTCCAGATCATAACCCACTTCCCCCATGACCATGGTTTTACTGAACTCAGAGTAGGGATTTATGGATATAACAGTTTCAACAGAGGAACGTATCTTTTCATGCATATTATTTGAAATATAATCCAGTTTAAGAGCTTCATCAGCCATTTCAGCATCATACTGAGATAATGCTTCAAATGACATGTCGAACTGGCGGCAGATGTGTTTGGCCATGTCCCGGAGCATATCCTTTATGAGGAATGTTCCCGCATGCTCTCTGGAAGTTTTCTCCTCATCAAACATCTCAGAAAACTCCTCGAACTTCTTAAGATCAAGAATATACGCCCTTCTCACCACACCTTCCTTGATCAGGGGCTGTAATAGTTTAGTAACATATCTTCTGGTTAATCCCAGTTTATCTGCTATTTCATCTTGAGTAGCAGGATTATCATAAAGAATCACTTCCAGAACTGCCTTAAGAGTACTGTTTTTAGCCCGGTTAGTCATTTTATCATTGCCTTACATCACCGATTTAATGGAGATGAATTTTCCTTACATCTTAATGAGAATGGATTATCATTACATCTTAATGGGGATAAATTATCATTTAAGGTACCTGGTTCCTTTATTTACCTGGTTCATTTTTCCTTAGTTTTATTTTGATCTTCTTTACGTATAATTGTCACGGAATCCTGTATTATGGACACTATCACATACAAAAGCACTGCAATAAGCACTATGGAAATTAATTCACTGAACTGACGGAATACAGGAGAATACAACACAACAATTGGCGAGTTATAATCCACAAATCCGGCCATCAGTTTCACCAGCCCCACACCTATTACTGCCAAACCATAAATTGGAGGTATGCGGTCCGGTTCAAGAAGGGGATAAATTCCCATAACCAGGAGTCCTACGCCAATAGTTCTAAAGAGGTTCCATCCAGTTGCGGTTTCCATTGATAGGAATAATTCACTTGGCATGCGGTAAAATGATGATAGTAGATATATCACCTCTATAGCCAGGATTATAATCAGGGGGAAAACATAAAATATACTGCTTTCCACCCTCTGGGTTTTTACGGTGTTAGCATTTTTTATGGGTTCCTTGAAAAAATGGCTCATGAACTGATAAAGCATTGAACCCATTACTGCCCCAATTACAGTTCCTGCTATTCCCAACTGTGATGTGGTGTAAGCCACAATACCGGAAATTAAACCGGCCATTATTATATCTAAAGTTTTTGACATTCTATCCCAAACTCATTCATTCTACAGATAAATTTAGTTTTACTCTAAAAAGAATTTATTCATAATATATAATTAATAATCAAATATGTAATTAATTGTTAATTTAATATTATTAATCAAATATCTCCCATTACCAGTCATACTGTATGTATGGGATTATGGGTATAAGAATGGATTACAAAAGATTCATCCTTCACTTCCATTGAATAATGAGCCATCTGTTTTTTACTTCCATTTTCAGTCTTAACCATATTAACCAGAACTTCTCCATCGTTAATTTCCAGTTCATTGTAACTGGCGCACATGTTTCCCCGCAGTTTCCCGGTGGTTGCAGTTCCCGAGTTTAAAACCACCATATTGTTAAGCATCCAAACATTGGGGACATGTTTATGACCATTTAAGACAAAATCAACCCCATTCTCTGTTAAAACGTGCATTAAATCCCCTGAGTCCAGTAAAATATTCCTTTCTCTTCCAGTTTGGGGTATGGGTATGATATGATGATGAAAGGTTACCACTTTTGCCCGGTCATCTGGTATTTTTGCCAATTCCGATTTAAGCCAGTCCATCTGGTCACGTCCAATCTGCCCATGACTAACATCGGCTTCTGAGGAATCCAATCCAATAATGGTGAAGTTGGAACTTTTATCGGTGTGAACAAATTTCCGTTTGCTGACCAGGTTTTCAAAATGAACCAGCCCCACATTACGGACATCGTGATTTCCAGGGATTAAATGGGCCGGGGTTATTGATTGGAGTTCATCAACAAATTCACAGGCCTCCTCATATTCATGGAAAAACCCACTGGCAGTGAGATCCCCGGCAAATATCAAAAGATCAGGATTTGCATCTTCGAGCTGGGCCAGGAGATTGGATTTAAGCACATCAGAAAATGTGATATCCCCGAAATGTACATCAGATATTTGAATTATTTTTTTCCCCATTAAAACACCTAATTTAGAAATGGAAACTGGCGAATGTTTATTCTATAATCTTCACAATTTTTTCATGACATTTAGAATATAAAAAATTTTTAGTCCAAAAAAAATTATTTTATTAAATTTAGAAAGTCCCCATGGAATTGTGGCGGGTGGAACAGACCACGTACTCCTCGTTTTCAACTTTAACTGAGTAGTAAACCAGTTGTTTCTTCTTACCAGTTTCTGTGTCCACCAGGTTCACGTAGAAATCTTCATCTTCAAAGGATAGTTGATTGTAGGATGGCCTGGTTTGACCCCTTAATTTACGGGTGGTGACAGTCCCTGAGTTAAGTGTGACCATTTTTTCCACCATCCAAACATTTGGAACATGTTTATGACCATTTAAAACCAGATCAACACCGTTATCCGTTAATAACCTCATTAAATCACCAGAGTCAAGTAGGATATTTCTTTCCCTTCCAGTTTGAGGTATGGGCATCAAATGATGGTGGAAGGTGACTATTTTACCCATATGTTCCGGTATCTTTTCAAGCTGTGTTTTCAACCATTCCATCTGGTCAATTCCAATCTGACCATCGTTAATATCTGGTTCAGATGAGTCCAGGCCAATAACTGCATATTCTCCATCGTTGTCAATGTGCACGAACTTCCGGTTTCCGATCATGCTCTCGTAGTGAAGAAGTCCCACGTTACGGGCATCATGGTTTCCTGGAATTACATAGGTTTTGGTTATGGACCTTAACTGGTCAATGAATGCTGCGGCTTCCTCATATTCATGGGGATAACCGTTGGTGGTAAGATCACCAGAAACAATTACCAGATCGGGATTTTCATTCTCAAGTTGCCCGAGAAGATTATTTTTAAGTTCGTGGGAGAAGTTCTTCTCTCCAAAATGAACATCTGAAATTTGAATTATTCTTTCTCTCAAAGTTATCACCGAATATTAAACTAATTGAAATTGTATAAATTCAAATCATACAACTTATTACAATGAAATTTGATTTAATTACACCTGATATAAAGTTTACTAAAATATTAAACTGTTAATCCTTACAATAAGCATTTATAGAAACGTTAAACCATATTGAAAAAATTAATAATATTCTAAAACTAAAAGTGAAAGCCTTAGGGGGGATTCGAACCCCCGGCCTATACCTTACCAAGGTATCGCTCTACCGGCTGAGCCACTAAGGCAATTAATGGTAATTGAACTTTTTACTATTTAAACTCTCTTTTTGTATTTAAATCTTTGTTTAAACTCATACTATGAATATTATTAAGTGCAGGGGAAGGGATTCGAACCCTCGAAGGCCTACGCCAGAGGATCTTAAGTCCTCCCCCTTTGGCCGCTCGGGCACCCCTGCAATACACTCAAGTGGGTGAACGTCATATATTAATTTAACGGTCCATCACTGAAAAAATTAATGTTTCATTACTTAAAATTTGGTGTTCATAACTTAAAATTTGTTGATGTTCATTACTTAAAATCCGGGAATAGTAGGATTAATTACTCTGATTTTAATCACCGATATCTCCCTATGAATTTGATTTTAAGATCAAACTAAAACTTTACCACTGCCTAGGGTATTCCAACTTTAGAGAACTATTACCCTAATAAAAGGGTAAGTTTTATTAATATAACCCTAATTATAGTACAGATAATGAAAGAAGGTTTCATCAACCTTTTTAATAGGGGTTCAGTGTTATGAAAATTTCTGCAGAACAATGTGGATGTTGCGGAGTATGTGTAGCAGTTTGTCCCCAAAATATTCTGGAGTTATCCTCAATGATGATTATAACTCATGAAGGGTGTGAAAACTGCAATTTATGCATGGTAGTATGTCCGCTGGGGGCCATTAAAGATGGAAAAAATGAAATATGATGTGGTAGTGGTAGGTGGGCGTGTTGGAGGATCCACTGCCTCATTATTCGCCTCTAAAAAGGGTTTAGATGTGCTGATCATTGAAAAAAATCAGGAGATAGGGGTTCCTGTGCAGTGTGCCGAGGCCACAAGCTCCAGCACCTTCAAAACCCTGGAAATGAAACCTTCCTCTAAGTACGTTTGTAATGAAATTAAAGGAGCTGATGTATATGCTCCTGATGGTTCCCATGGTCACCTGGAAGGAGGATATGCAGAAGGATTTATTTTAGAAAGGAAATTGTTTGATAAACATTTGGCCATAGAATCAGCAAAAGCAGGAACTGATATACTGGTTAAAACCACAGTAAAGGACCTTATACGTAAAAAGGAAGGAGTCCGTGGGGTGGTTGCTAAACATATGGATCACACCCTGGAAATAGAAGCAGAACTGGTGATTGCTGCCGATGGAATTGAGTCACAAGTAGCCCAAATGGCAGGCCTTAACACCAGACAGACCCCTCATAGTCTTTGTTCATGTGCACAGTACGAGATGGTTGGTGTGAGTTGTGATCCCCATTATCTCCAGTTCTATTTCGGACAGAAAATAGCTCCCGGAGGATATGTATGGGTCTTTCCCAAGGGAGATGGTGTAGCCAATGTAGGGGTGGGTGTGAGGAGTGATACTACAAGCGCTTACAGTTTCCTTAGGAAATTCACCTCTCAGATGAATGCCACCCCTGTTGAACTTAATATTGGAGGAGTTCCAGTTCACGGCCCTGTGGATAAAACCTATACTGATGGTTTGATGGTGGTAGGAGATGCTGCTGGACAGGTTGAACCATTCACTGGAGGGGGAATTCATGTTACAGTCCTCTGTGCTCGTATTGCAGGCGAAGTTGCAGCAGAGGCCATTGAAAAGGGAAAAACTTCTGAAAATTTCTTGAAAAGATATGAAACCCGGTGGAAAAAGGAGGTAGGGGGAGATCTTAAACAATCCCTTAAATATCGTAGAATAATGGACCGTTTGACTGATGAAGAAATGAATATCCTGGCTAAATTTCTTAAAAAACAGGATTTGGAATCCATCTCCAAAATGTCAATGCTGGGTTTTGTACGTGACTACCCCCAATTTTTAAAACTTTTAAAGGAGATATTATAAGTAAATAGCATAATTATAACTTCCACCACATCCAATAGAATTATGATGATATTATCCCCAGTTCCAGGAGATTGCTATGGATTCTGATGTAAATATTGAGTACCTGGAAGAAGAAAGAGATGTTGAGGGCTTAATTCGAGCCCTTAAAGATCAGGACTATCTCACCAGGAAAGAAGCAGCCCGAGCTTTGAAGAAAGTAGGAGATGAACGGGCTGTGGACGCTCTTATAGAAGCTTTACGTTATAAAAGTTGGCACTCTGATTACATTATTCTCAGTGCCGTTAGGGAGAATTCTGCAGAGGCATTAGGTAAAATAGGAGATTTTAGAGCTGTTCAACCTCTGATTCAGGCGATGGAAGATGATCCTGATGAAGAAGTTAGATTAAAGGCAACCTGGGCTCTGGGGGAGATAGGTGACCCTGAGGCAGTGGATGCACTGATTGCTGCACTGAAAGATAATAGTTGGAGTGTAAGAAGAACTGCTGCCAATGCTTTAGGGATGATTGGTGACCATCGTGCTGTGCCTTACCTAATAGAAACTCTGGAAGATAGTGACTGGCATGTGCGTAAATATGCTGCCGTATCTTTAGGTAAGATGAGGGATGAAAAAGCCATTCCCGTGCTATTAGAAGCATTGGATGATGAGGATGCAGATGTACGGTGGAAGGCAATGCTGGCCCTGGGAAAACTAGGTGAAAGTGCGGTGCCAGCCCTGATAAAAACCCTTAAAAATAAAAATTGGCGAGTAAGAGCTAAATCAGCCGAAGTATTAGGGAAAATCGGTGGCGAAGAAGCACTAAATGCACTTATATGCCTCCTTTTAGGTAGAAAAGTTGATAAACATAGGCATGTTAGGGGTAAGGCAGCCGAAGCCCTGGGTAGAATTGGGGATGCTGAGGCACTGGAAGCACTAAGGCATGCTCAGAAAGATGAATATAAGTATGTGAGGGATAAAGCAGATATATCCATCCAGAAAATCTTTAAACCCCAGAAAGAAGTTGGGATCTTGAATTATGATAATGGTGAGGTGTCCTTGGATTATTCTGAACATTGGGAGATGGTGAGTACTTCTGATGCTAAGAAGGTTCTCCGGGGTTTGTATGCCAATAATTCAATTACCCTCTCTCTTAACCGGAATACAGATGTGGCTGAAATATCATCCCAGGAGTTTGCAGAGATGCTCAAAGATGTGTTCCGGATTCAGGGAAGCGAAGTCATGGATGAAAGGGATTTTGAAAGGTATGGGATGGAAATCTATGAGATCTATGGTGAGAACCACGAGATGACCCCCACCAGCATCCTGATTGTTTCATTTAAGAAAGAGAGTTTACTTTATTATTTATGGTTCGTGGGAGATCCAGTGGCTTTCCAGGAAGCTAGTGCCGACATTGAACTAATGGTGAATAGTTTCTACATCTACGGATAGATATTGGGATATTTAAAGTATTATAATTCCCGGGAATTAATTTTAAAAATTAAAATAAATTTAAATCTTTATGTACACTTTTTTTTAATTCTCTTTTTTGGATTCGGTTAAGACCCGTAATAATCACTATAATATTTCTGGATTAATTTTAATGGAAAGAAAAAAAAATCTAAAAGAAAAAGTAAGATAAAAAAGGAAATGTGTATTCCTTTTGATATAAGTTAATGGTTGATTTATGGTGAATCCATTTAAAGCTTATTTTGATAAGCTTTCATGGCTTCGTTAAGCACTTCAGTGTAGGAAAGATCCTTTTTAAGTTCATCCAGATCTTCTACAGAGAAAATCTTAAGAACGTTGTCCTTGCAGGCCTCTACACATGCCGGCAGTATCTGGTCCTCTGCATCAAGACACAGGGTACATTTCTGTACTGCTTTTTTATCATCATCTATAACCAGCATCCCTACAGGGCAGGCAATCATACACAAACGACACATGATACAGGATTCATCATCCACAATTAAAGTTCCATCTTCTTCTCTTATGGCACCAGTGGGACATATTCTGGCACATGGAGCTTTATCAGGATGACATTGCAGGCAGAACACTGGTACTGTGCTGGTTTTCTTGGTTCTGGCCACTCCATGGGTTTTTTGGCATGCATTGATGCAGTCCTGGCACTCACTGCAGCGGCGAGGATCAATTACCATCAGGGTTTTCATTTATATCACTTTCCTATAATTTGAATTAAAAGAATTCAGGGTAATCCTTAACATATTAGGATTTGCCCATTTTAACCTCTTAAAGATCATTCCAGTAGTCTATGCTTTCTCTTTTAGTTCATCAATGAATCCCGGTACTGCTGATGAATCTCGTGGACCAACCAGCACTTCCCATCCGCTTTCATCCTCTATTTCCCCACTAACCGGTGCGGCTAATCCTGGGATGATCAGCTTACGGGTGTCTACCTTTTCTTCAATTCCAGTTTCCTTAATAAGATCAGCTACTGCCTCTGCGTTTAACTGACCTCCGGCCAGTGAAACGTCCACTGCACGACCTTCAGTATCCAGGACCAGGAGATAAGCATTGGTTTTACCTTTAATGTCCCCTTCCACAGTATAGAATGTAAGGGCGAAGTTGGTGGTCATCAGTACAGGGGAGTCCTTGTCGACTTCACCAAATTCATAGAGCCCAGCATCCACAGCCTGAGGTTTCCTGGGATCAGTGTATATTCCCTGTCTCAGGGTAAGGACTGGTATTAACTCCCATATATTTGTCCCATGGAATATGAGCATGTCTGCATATTTATTCATGAGAGTGGCGGCAATGGTAGCCTCCCGGATACCTCCCTGGATTTCATCCTTTTCATATAACCAGGTTAGGGCGGGTATGCCCAGTATAGGGAATCGGAAATCTTCATCCTGTTCTTCCACTGCCAGTCTGCGGATCATGACAAAGTTATCAAGACTGTCACCGATTCCATCTTCCACATATGTTCCGGGGTCCAGGACAATGTCTTCTATTCCTCTTTCCCTCAGAGTCCTGCTGATCTGCTTCATTTTCTCCAGGTCGTTAGGGGAGAAAATGGTTACTGGACAGCTGTATTCCAGTGCCAGTGCTGACATTTCTTCTAAGTTGCCTTCAGTAACCCCATATATGAGTGGTCTTTCATCCCCTACTTTTTCCAGGGCGGCTTTCATTGCTTCAGGGTCAAAGGAACACAGTACCAGTGGTAACTTTGCTTTTTTGAGTTTAGAAGCAGCTTCAGCGAATTTATCAGAATTTCCGGATGCGTTTCTAAGGGCTACAGCATCAAGGGTGAGCATTTCACCTATCCTTTCAAATTCTGTTTCTTCTATGGTTTTAACCCTTTCAGTGAATTCATCATCATCCAGATTATCAGCTATGTCTATAACCAGAGATGTGGGGTTGTAATAGGTTAGTTCGTAGCGGTATAGTACCTCATCCCCACCAATGGTGATGGTTTTATCCCCGGTTCCTATGGTTATCTCCCTCACTGCTGGTGCCAGCAGAGATTCCAGTTTGTTTAATCCTTCAGGGGATAATTCAGTGCACAATTCCAGTTGGGCTTCTTTTTCTGAGAGTTTGGTGGCGAAGGCCATGCATGAGGCCTCTCCACATGCGGCTTCTTCACAGTCTTCACAGTTAGTCTGGGGAAGCAATCGGTATATATCCATTGCAGTGACTTGCATACTCATAACCTCCTATTCAAGCTCCGTTATCCAGTTGGATATGTCCGGTACATCAGTTGTAAGGTAATCCTTGGTAAAAGTGGAGCCTATTTCGCTTAAAATCTGTACGGATAACGGGTGCAGCATCATGAAGATGTCCACTCCACAGAGCATCATGGTTAGTCCAGTGAATATCTCCCAGATAGGTCCTCGGTAGTCAGTGGGTCCCCATGCATCGTTTTTCATCCAGGCTTCCCTGGATCCCCATGCATTGGTGGTTCCAGAGCTCATTGGCATCTGCAGATCTTTGTCTCCTTTAAGTGCAGCTAGGCGGGTTCGGGTGATGACATCAATGGAGAATTCAATACCATAACCAAGGGCACAAGTAGTAGGGTCCATGACGATGTCTTTTTGAGTTAATCCTTCCTTCATCAAGTATTTGTTAAGGGTTTTCTGCATGTTTATGTCTGTGATGGCCCAGCTCAAAACTGCATGGTTGTAGTCCACTGCTGCTTTAGCCACCCTCTTGTAATCTAAATCAAGGTTAGCTGAAGCCAGCAAACACCTTTCACCTTCAGCAGCTTGGGCCGCTGCTTCTAATATTATTGGATCTTTCTGTGGATCTCCAGAAGCCCCTATAACCAGGGGGACGTCCACGGCTTGTAAGACTTCTTCTATGTCCTGAGCAGCCTGTCTTGGTGTTTTGTCCATGACCTTGGGTCCGGTTCCAATGAGGTGTATGGTTACCATGTTGGCTCCGAAGTCCTTCACTGCCTTTTTAGCCCAGTCCCCAGGGTGTTCCATGACATCAGAGAAGTGTTCCCTTATGGGACGTGGTAATCCCGGCATGGGAATATCAAAAACATCGAATGTTACCACTGGTGGGTTGGGTTGGGGTTCTTCAAAGCGGTACAGTGCCTGTTGACCACCAAGATATACTGGTTTTCTGCTTCCAGCACCCAGTTGCACCTGGGCAACTTCACCAGGATAATCTTTAATTGGAGGAACAAAATCAATGGCTTCCATTGCCTTAATGGTTTCTTGAACTGCAGCCTGTTTGGTTACTGCCTGCTGCACTACTCTCTGCATTGCTGGCATGAACTGCAATTCCAGTTCCTCAAAATCCATTCTAAACTCGTTAATCTCTATATAGTCCGTTTTTTCCAGTAGTTTAAGAAGTTGCGACATTTTATCCATATACCCACACCCTTACTCAACTTTAATACGGGATAATATCCCAGATACTGTTTTTACAGTATTGGATTCATCAGGAAGTTCCACCAGGGGTCTTCCCTCAATATCATACTGGGTTACCTCATCATCCTCATAGATTACTCCCACCATCTCCAGACCAGTTTCCTTGGCTTTTTTTAGGACTTCTTCTTTATTTTCAGTGTTCACCCTATTTAATACCAAATATAACTCCTGGAATTTGATTTCCAGTTCTTCAGCAAGTTGGCCGATTCTTTGTGCGGTGAGTATTCCTCTTTTTGATTTATCAGTGACCACCAGCATCACATCCACGTTTTGAGTGGTTCTACGACTTAAATGTTCAAGTCCGGCCTCGGTGTCAATGATGATCATATCATAATTGGATGATAAGTTTTCAATTATTCTGCGGAGCATGTTATTGACTGCACAGTAACAACCACTGCCTTCAGGTCTTCCCATAACCAGGAGGTCGAAGTTTGGTGTTTCAATTATGGACTCCATTATCTTGTAGTCTAAGATATCCCACTTGTTCATCCCAGTTGGTATTCTGCCTTTGGCAGTGTCTTCTTTTAATTCTTCTCTGACATCCCCCACTGTTTTATGAACATCTACCCCTAATGCTTCGGGTAAGTTGCTGTCAGGGTCGGCATCAATTGCCAAAATATCCATTTCCCTGCCAGACAGGGCTTTTATCAGGAGAGATGATACCAGGGTTTTCCCGGTTCCACCTTTACCACTTACTGCGATAATCACTTTATTGCTCCCTTGAATTTTAATTATTCACCTTTAATTTATTAATGGGCAATTAATATTAAGATTATATTATTTTTTCTTAATAATCACCTTTTCTGCGTATATTTTAGCATTCTTGAAGATTATTTTCACTCCTCCCGAGGAGGGCATGGTTAGTTCTGGTGCATAGGCCACAGGAGCCATTTGCATGCCTTCAGTTTCCAATTCACCCCATTCTTCAGAAGTTTCTTCAATGGTGATCTCTTCTTCAGGAGTTTCCGTAGTGGTAGTTTCCATTCGTTCCATTATAGGATGTCCTTTTTCTTCCAGGAAGCTGCGTATCTCTTTAAGGGTTGAACCATCCTCTTCAGTGGGGATCTTATCCCTCATATTTTCAGGGATGTATTCTTCTACAGAGTCCTTTATCTCCTTAGGTAGCCATACAATCCTTTCGAAACCACCATCTGCTTGCAGGAATTTAGGAGAACGCATGTATTCCAGGCTTAGACCGGTGAATCCTTCCACCTGTTTACCACCAGAACACTGGCCCGCCATTGCTGAGAATGGTATTCCCAGTGGTGTTTCTCCACGGAAATCACGGTCAACGATTCCTATACCATCCAGTTCAGGGATGTAAAAGGCAACAGCCTCGAAACAACCACAGGAAGTGTGAGGATATTCAAATACACTGTGCAGGTACACTTTATCAACAGTACCCTGGGAACGTTCCATTAAAACTGAATTAACATTGCTATATTCACCCTTAACATCATCAAGAACTTCACCCTTTTCAACCTCAAAAATAGGTCCTTCTGGATCCATCTTTGCCGCTGCACGGCAGTCGAACCAGTTTATAGCACCACAAAGGGCAGTTCTATCAGGAGTTACCACACAGACGTGGGTGGGTGCAAATGATTGGCACATAACACATCCATAGAAGACATCAACATCCTCGTCAGAGAGTTCACGGGCTCGTGCATCCCGGGTCTGGTATTGATCCTTTGCTCTGGATACGAATTCTTCCACCATGGCTGGATCCGTCAGGATAGTAACTGCAATGGATTCAATCAAAGGGAATTCTTCCTTGAAGAGTATTGAAAGGGTTTTTGCCAGGTGTTTCAGTTTGAAACCTGCTGCTAGGGCTTCTTTACTTACCCGGCACCATATGGCATCTCTCTGGTTAAGGTGCATGAAACCTTTAACATAATTACAGAGCTCGTGAGTTCGGCGTTCTATTACACCCTCCAGTTCTTTTTCCAAGTGTTCACCCTGGATTTCAATCAGGATACCCAGAGGATGAATATCTCCTTCCTGCATGGCATCCAGTTCAGGCCCTATAACTTCAATTTTGCCATCTTCAACGTTTTCCTCAACTTGCACCAGCTCTGCGCCCATGGACTTGGGTCCTGCCAGTTCCACGAACATGTTGGCTGCTCTGATACGTTCCCCCTCATACATGGGGCTTACATCAACAGGTATATCTTCAAACATCCAATTCCTCCGTTTTACAATCCGCCTTTTTATTCTCTCCAATTAAATCAATTTAATAAATGAAATAGCATATAATTTGCTAATCTTTCTTTGTTGATAGTTCAAGTTAACCCTACAGTGTTTTCCATTTTGATTCGGTTAATAAGATTATTCTACCTTACCCATTTTTTCAAGATAATTAAACCATTCTTCATCTTTCATGTTAGGGAATGATGCATCTGCATTGGAATGGAAAAATTTACAGATAGTAAGAGTTTTCAGGTGGGGTGCATAGTGTTTGAGGGAAGATAATCCCTGTGAACCTATGTAATAAATACATCCCAGGAAAATTACCAAGTCATGTTGTCCCTGTCCATTTACACCACCCCATTCAGGGTCATTAAGTAGATTAACTATTTCCACCACCCCATATGAAGTTGGGTTGAGGCCCTTATCATGGAATGCTTTATAGGCATCAGCAGTGGTAACCACTGGGAGATCCCATTTTTCCGCTATTTTAGTAGCCAGCGTAAGTACAGGGTCCTCTTTAACCAAAGGCCCCAGAATTAAAAGAGGTCTTTTAGCCTTTTTTATCATTAATTCAGCTGTTTCTGGTGTTACCAGTAATGACTGTTTAGGCCCTGCAATTACCGTGGGTTGCCATGGTATTACTCTATCGTTGGCCATTTAATCACCATCCATTCCCATTAAAGAGGGTTCCTGAGGTATTTCACGAGGTTCCCATCCCACTTCTTCCAGTATTTCCTTCACATCTTTTTTATAGGTGATGGGAATATCTTTCTCATTACGGACAAATAAATGAATATCTGGAGGCAATATACCATAATACCTCTTATAAAGATCGATATAATGGTTTAATTTGATTTGACGCCCCTTGCCAGTGTCGGTTGGCCTGATGCATAGTTTAGCTGTCATTACTATGGCTTCTTCCATGTTTTCTGCCGCGTAAATCAAGTGTTCTGGTGCGGGTTCACCATCCATTATTTTACCAGTCCTCAGATCCTTTATTTTCCAGGTTTCCTTCTTATCAGTTCTTCCCAATAATAATCGGCGATATTTTGAACCGTGCGGACCAACCACTACTGGTATACCCCATCGGTTAACTCCCGTTGCGATTGCAGCTGCTTTTTGAGAGTAAGCACCCCAAGCAACACCACAAGCTCCAACTCGGTTTAGAATGTAATCGGCTATCTCCTCAAAGTTGCCTTCCAATGGTTTTTTAGCAAAAATATTGGCGATCTTTATGCAGGCTCCGGAAATATGGGCGTTGGACACACATGAACCTATGTTTAGCAATCCTCGGGAATCAAATTCACCACTGTACTGTTCGTATAGTGTTTTTCCTTCTTCATCACGGTATTCACCAATGGACATTGCCCCGCATCCAGTGGCCACCACTATGTAGTTTCTTTCCAGGAATTCTTTTGCCATCTCCGCAACTTCTTTCCCACCATTAGGGTAGTTTGAACATCCCACAATGGCTATTACACCCGGTATATCTCCCAATACAAGTGGTGCACCTACTCTTCTTATTTCCACATCTTGTACTGGGCCTCGGCCAGCGCGGATGTTGAATTTTTCGTCCTTGGCTAATTTTTCACCCGCCTTGGCTAACATGGACATGAGGGGAAGGTCCCGTTCACATTCCTGTTCACATCTACCGCAGGAATAACATACATCGTTAAGGTATAGTTCTTCAAAATTAGAGAAGTTACCGGTTCCTGCTGCCACCACTGCCTCCATCATTGGTTTGTTGTTGGGACAAACCCGGTTACACCAGCCACACTCCGTACATTCCAGTGCTAACTTTTGTACTTCTTCCAGTTCTGGTAATAATTTGAGTTTTTCCCGTTCTGGTGCTAGAATCTTGGCAACTTTAACTGAAACCTCACCCACCTTTTCAGGGTCTAGTATGAGGGCACCTTCGATCTCTTTGTTTAATAATTTGGATACAATTAAATCGGGATCCTTATCAGTCATATCTGGCAGACCCAGACACATCTTGTCGGTGGTGGCAATTACTGCTGTATTTTTCCTTTGGGCTTCTTCCAGTACATCAGTCCGAATACACTGTTCATCCACTATGATCACATCAGCAACCCCACTGCGGATAAATTTTAGCTGCCTAGACAAAGGACCTACTACCTTAGCCCGGTCATTGTATCTGGAAATATCAATTGCTGCACAACAGATACCGCAAACCTCTAAATCCTCTTCTTGACCGGTTTCATCAAGGTAATCCATTATACTGGCACCTGGGACAACGTTATGACCTATGCACAGTACAACTGGTTTTGAAGAGTCAATGGTACCCACACCCATCTCAACCAGGGGGGCATCTCCATCTCCTTTAGGCATGTTCAGGGCCACGATCTGAGCTATATCCCCAACTTCCCTTGCCAGATCATCCATAACACCTGAATGGAGTGATTTAGATTCAAAGTCAAGGCTATTTCCTTCTTGACCAGTGTGACAGGCAGATAACAGATGAGATAATTGTTCCTCCACATAACCCATAACATCCTTCAAATCACCGAGATTTTCAGGTTTTTGACCTATTATAGTTCGGGTAATGGGGGCTTCAATATCTATGTTAAAGCCCAAATCAAGGGGATAATCTTCACCCAGTTCTTCAATAAGATGGTTGATCATGTGCCTGGCATGACCAGCATGGGCCGCAGTACCAATGTTACATGCTAAAAGAACAATACGCGCTTGCTGAGTTGCAGAATCAATCCCACAAGCCCCTTTCTTGTTCAAAAGGTCACATTTTCCGAATGTACAAAGACAACACATGTCACAGAATGGTGCATAGAATGGCTCATATCTACTAAGCAGTTTCATGTCCCATGATCTTAGATCTGTGACGTGGGGTTTTGGAGTTGGCCCCATAGGAGTCTTTTCTTCGGATACTTCAGCAGATACTGCTCCCTCTTTTTCAACTATTTCGCCTATGGAGATTTTTAGATCCTTCTTTTTCCAAAAATCATCCTTGAAATCTTTTGGTTTAGACTTTGGTTTAGGTGCCACAACAATCACCGAATTATTAATGAGTTATAATGATATTTTTTCATTACTGATTAGAACATATATAGTTTGTGCATAGTCAATTCCATTTTAAAAACAGTTCGTAATATCATCAATAATGACTCTTAAAAAATCAGTTTTTCACATTATATTTATCAGTGCTTTCAGTCATGAAATTATCAATTATCAGAAGTTATATATAAATCTAAGGCCATCCCGGGAAGATGATATAAAACCATTTGAAAAAAAAAACGTTTCCCATGGAACTTCTCTAGTTAAAAAAAAGTATGGTAATAAAATAAACAACCGAGGAGTTATTCCCCCAGTTATATTTGAAAATTAGACCTTGGGTTCCAATCTTTTTATCATAAACGCCATGAACCCCACAATTGCGGGGAACAGGAATAAATACATGATTAAAAGCAGTATAGGTGGGACAACTCCCCCCATTACTGTAGAAGCAGCAATGATCATAATCATGAATATAACTGGACCCAATATGGCTACGAACATGTAGATCATGGTGAAGGAGTTGAGCTTCTGGGCGTAATCCTTCAATTTCATTCTCATTTCGTAGGCAGTGTCATCGGCAATTACACTTAGTGTTTTGGCCAGATCTCCTCCACTGGATAGAGTTCGTGTGATCTGATATATGGCCCGGGTTAAGCCCTCAGAGTTAATTCTCTCACTCATATCCACCAATGCCTTTTCAGTGGTTTCCCCATATTTTATTTCCTCCAAAGCTCTGGCAAATTCCTCAGACAACGGACCGTAACCAGACATTGCCACCGAGCGCATACTATCATGTAAACCTATGCCTGCCCTTAATTCTGTGGCCATTTGTCTTAGGGCAAATGGTAGTTCTCGTGATGCGGCTGTTGAACGACCACCTGTTTTGATTTTAGGCATGTACACAATGAACATGGTCATGAGTAAAATGATAATACCGAACACCAATCCGATCTCGATACCAAAGCCCAGTACCACGATGACTGTGAAAACCACTGCAAATGAAAGAAACCCAATGATTAAGATGAGTTTTGGATCCAGACCTTTTTTCTCCTCTTCTTTAAGGAGTTCTTCCAGAGAAGCTTTGCGTACTGCTGCTTTTTGAGCTTTGTCTTCATCTTCCGGTTTTTCTTTCCGCTCGTACTTCTGGTCAATTAGGTCTCGGAAAATCTCAATTTCATCCTTTTCCATCCCCATCTTTTTAATAACCTTACGAGGTGACTTGGATGCGGATTCAGGCGGTTCAAATATGTTTGAATCAGTTTTTGATCCCCTTCCTATTTTAGGCCTGGAGATTTTAGGCCTTTCAGCCCCCCTAATCTTTTCAACAGGCTTTTGAACTCCTTCACCGACCTTTTGAACCCCACCACCTACTTTTTGACTGGAGTTAACCGTTAAATCCCCTATACGGTTGAAGACCTTTTTAATACCGCCAAAGACCATTTATCTCACCAAAACCATTTTTTTATATCCATAATTTACAGCTAAATCTTTCATTGGTTAAAATTAATTTTATTAAAGTATTCTATCTAACATTTCATCAGGATCTTTATAGTAACTATTAATGCATCGCCCCACTTCTTCAATGGAACGCATGTTATTATCCGCCAAATACTCTAAAACCAGCCTTCTTTTTTCTATTTCCTCTTCCAGTTCAGTTATGCCCACACCCCTCATTTCTGCCATATCCCTCAGGGTCTGACTGGCGATTCCCACATATTCCACTTTATCAGTGATGTTATTCCATTCAAATACGCGGTTTAACTGGACGTTGCCTTCTTCCATCCCCACCACTTCCGCAACTTCAGTTATACGCCTTAAGGATCCTCCTTCAGCACGGTACATCCGGTTCTGCATGATAATGAAATCAAGGGCTGGGATCATGATGTTAGGTACGTTCATGGGAGGGTTAACCAAACGGGTGATTGTTTCCCGGGCAGTGTTAGAGTGGAGGGTCCCCATACCTGAGTGTCCAGTGTTTAATGCTGTGAAAAGTGTTATGGCTTCTGAACCACGAACCTCTCCCACAATTACTCGGTCTGGCCTCTGACGGAGTGAATTTTTAACTAGAGTATCCATGTCGAGTTCACCCTTCCCTTCAATGTTAGGAGGCCTGGTTTCCATACGCAGAACGTGAGAGTGAGGTAACTGCAATTCTAAGGTATCTTCAATGGTTATAATACGTTCCCGGGGAGGTACAAACGCGGCGATGGTGTTCATTGTGGTGGTTTTACCAGAACCAGTACCCCCTGCGATTATAGCATTACAGGGTTTTACACCCATACCATCGGTACACAACCATAGGAACCCCGCCAGATGGGAGGACATGGTTTTGAAGTTAATTAAATCTACCACAGTGAGTGGGTCTTTTCTGAATTTCCTGATGGTGAGGGTGGGTCCATCTGCAGAAACCGGTGGGAGGGTGGCGTTAACCCTTGAACCATCCTTCAGACGGGCGTCCAGTATTGGTGTTTGCTGGTCAATACGACGGTTCACCTGTCGAGCGATAACATCGATTATACCCCGGATATCATCATCAGAATCAAAAACAACATTGGTAACCATCATCCCTATCTTACGATGGTAAACAAATACATTACTATTAGTGCCTATAACCATGATCTCCTCAAGATCATCATCCTTGATCATGGGATCCAGTTTCCCGTATCCTAACATCACTTGAGAAATCTGGGTGGCCAGCCTTTCCACATCCCGAACTCCACGAGTCCTTAGGAATTGCTTAACCTCCCCTATAAATGATTCTTCATCAATATTAAATTCTTCGCCCTGGGAAACAGCTACTTCCACCAGTTTCTCCCTAACTTCGTTGAAAATCGTTTCTTCTTTTCCAGAAAAGTGAGGTACGCTCACATTATACTTTGGAATCAGCCCTTCCTCTACAATCTCCGCCTTCAACCCATCAGAAGCTTTTTTAACCTTTTTAACCTTTTTAGGCGGTTTTTTCATTATTTTATCTAAGGTGAATTCTTCTTCTTCATCTTCTTTCTGAACCCCTTCTAGCACTGAAGATACTGTATTCTCTTTATTTTCAAGAGGTATTTCATTCTCTTCTTGTTCTTCAACGAAATCTTCATCCTCATCTTCTTCAGAACCAAATTCTCCCAGAAGATCCTTCAGTATTTCCTTGCGTTTGTCCTTCATTTTCTCACGATTTACAAGTGGGTTATTGGTTATAGACAATATGACTCAACATGATTAAATTATTCCATTATTATTAGATTAGCTTAATATTATTTATATAAAGTATCGAATATTTAAGTATATGGACATAAAGTGCAGATGCAACCAAGAATGTGTAAAAAAACCGCCTGTGGTCTTAGAGAAAATTGAATATTTTTATTATCCCTGTGATAACTGCCCAGAACGGAATTTTAAAAAATTCAAACCATTTCTTGAGCAGATAGAACCCCATGAAAAAATAGGTGGAAATTGGGGAAGATGCACCTGTGGTCGTCGACATCTGGACATGGTGGTGGCCCATATCCTGACTATCATGCAAAAAGAAGGATTGAAAGATGAAAAAACCAGCCTGCGGGATGTTTGTGTTCCACTAATAACACCCGCCTACCCCCTTCAAACTGTACCTTACCTTTCCAGAGATACCCTAGTAATATTATCTCCGGATGTTAACCATCAATGCGCAACCAGGATAATAAATGAAGTTCCCGAAGTTAAAGGGGTGCTTAAAGGAAATATCCGAGACACAGTTGGATTGAAAGACAGCGAATTACCTTCAAATGAATATGAACTATTAGCTGGCTGTGATATGCGCTGCGACTTGGTACAGACCCCTGATGGTCCGCTCTGCATCTACAAACATCAGGGCGAAATTCACATAGAATTCCCCAAACCAGTGTCGCCTAAAATTTCCGCATTAATTAGGGTAATGGCTAAATATAAAAATCCGAAAATATTAGATTGTACCTGTGGTCCCGGTACACTGGGGATAGCTGCCCTTAAAAACGGAGCTTCAAAAGTGGTTTTCAATGATCTATGGCACCCTGCTGCATGTACCACCGCCCTTAACCTGGAAGTTAATGGTTTCCCAGTAAAACTATCCAACCTTGAAAAAGGTTTGGTTGCCCATGGAGAATCTTGGGATGTGTACTGTCTGGATGTGAAGGAACTTGGAACTATTTTAAGAGAAAAATTTGATATCTGTATTGTGGATACCTTTCCGGGAGTAGATACCACCATCTTTACTGATGCTGTGCAAAACCTTTGCAGTGAAATTGTGATTATATGAATTAATTATTTGACATATTTACCTTAATAATTTACACCTTTTAGGAATTTACACATTTTAGACATATATCATTTAATTTCAGACCATCCCTGCATATATCACAATTGCTGAAACAATTAAAACCCCCATAAGGTTGGATTTGTTAATATCAAGGTAATGGGGGAGCAATCCCAGGGCAATGGAAGTTATGTAGGTCAAAATCACGAAAAATAGATTTGACTGCTCCATCACTGCAAAAAGTACCACCAAAAAACTCATAAAAACAATTACCACCCATGAAAGTTTTTCATAGTTAATTTTTTCCATGGAATGACTAAACCAGTCCCCTAATTTTATACATAACACCAGAGAGATTGATACTGCAGTTAAAGATGCAAATATCATGATTAAAAGGTGGTTGAAGTCAAGTCCCTGCAGTAACTGGTTCACGTAGACTGCGATTCCACTACGGGGGTTGCCAATTAAGTAAATGGCTATCAGGGAAAAAAGTGCATCAGATACATTAACCCCACTCATGGCCACCAAAAATCCCTCCCTTTCACTTCCACTGTCTGAAGAACCACTTAACTCCTGGGCCAGTAAACTCCCCTGTGCCGGACCCATTCCGGGTAAAAATCCCAGAATGCTCCCTGCAATTCCTCCCGCAAATATCCCACGGATAATATCCTCGTTGATTTCAAGATGATGGTCCTTGTTCTGAGGAGGCAAATACGAATTCTGAGATAGACTATGTAAGAGGGTGCTTACCCCGAAAAGACCTGAAAATAAACATAAAAGAGAAACACTGGAAGATAAGGGAGAATTAAGGGCAACCCAACCCATTATTCCTGAAAAAATAAATAGAACCGAAGACCATATTACGGAGTTTAAATCCCTGCTGAGACGTATTAACATGTAAACCACAGTTAAAGATAGAATAATCCAGATATATGGCTTTAACAATCCATATATGAAGGGTAACCCCACTATAAAGATGGGTAATAGGAGGATGGTGGTGATCATAGCCCCAAAACCTCCCAATGAAACCAGTCGTATGGCTTCTTTCCCCCTTCCCTGGAGCAAAAGGTGGTGCCCAGGCATTATGGAAAGGACTGTTCCTTCTTCAGGCACACCCAGAAACATGGATGGGACAAATTCCAGTAAAGCATGGGATATTGACATGGAAAGGAGGAAAACTGCCAGTACTTCGGGAGAATATGAATACAGCAGAAAGGGTGATGCTGAGAAGACAAATGCCCCTACGGTGTTTACGTGAATTCCAGGGATTAAACCAGTAACCACACCACAGAAAACTCCTATTATACATGCCAATACAATGTCAAACAATGCTTTGCCTCCCTTAAACAGTTATTAATATTAATTTTGTAGAGACATTTTTTAATATTAATTATAAAAATAGTATTAATATATTTATCTAAAAATATCAAAATCCATAACCGGACCTATTAAATCTAAAAAATAAACTTCGAAAAAAGAAATAATTAACAAAAAATGAGTATGAAAAAAGATAATTAACAAAAAATGAGTATGAAAAAAGCCTTAAATATAAAATAGGGAAATATTAGGAAATATTCCCAATTACATTAAACGACGTATGTCCACTACTTCTACACTGGCAACATCATCGATCTGACCAAAGATTTCCTCGGCTTTTTCAGTTCCACCTTCACCATCATCAACAACAACTATCACGTTGAGGGCTACCAGACCAAAAGCAATTGGTTCTTCCTCAATTTTATGTAGTTCTGTTCCTTCTGGTATTGATTGAGAAACTTTTTCTTTAATCTGAGCTAGATCGACTTCCGGGCTTTCTGGCATTAATTTTATGGTTGCAACAACTTCTCCCATCTTAATTCCTCCATTATTAATTTAAGTCCCATGGTTTGAAATTACATGGTATGTGAAATGTAATTAACTTACATAATTTTTACTTTGATATTAATCTGACTTACCTAGCAATTTTATATATGAAACATCCTATTTCCAATAAAATGGATTTTAATAGGTAATCCTAAACCAATTACACCACTAATCTATCAGTTTACAGTAAAATCAGATTTTTTTAAGATTAATGAAGATTTATTTAAAGGATATATGCATATTTTAACAGCACATACATATTTTAAGGATATTTAAGGATTTTAAAGTCCTTTAAAGTCCTAGGTAATTATGGGCCTTTAAATCCACATTTACACTGGTAAAGATGGCCGAATGTTCGGCATTTCTGGCAGCGGTATAATATTTCTTCGCATTCAGGACATTCAAATTTAACATAGGTTTCTACAGGGGATATTTCTTGTTTACAGGATGTACATTCTATTTTATTCATTTAATCTCCTCCGATGAACGTTTTTATAGAGCTTCGCCCTTTTAATACAGCCATAACCCTCTCCGGGTGTTTGCCATTAACAACATAAGCGCTGGTTTTGTATTTAAGTAAAAGCTCAGCAAAGCTCTCATCTAGTGATGTTTCACCAAAATTTAGAAGTTTTTTTGCACTAATTTCCTTGATGAATTGGGCGCCATCTAGGGATGGTCTATGTGTGTATATACCATCTACATCCGTGCTTATTAATAGTTTCGCATCAAGTAAATGTGATAAATATAATGAAATGGAATCAGAGGTAACCCTCCAGGAGTGCTCCAGTGGATCCAGATACTCCAATAGGAATGATGGGATCAGAACTGGTAATTTCCCCCTATTAAAAACTTTTTTAGCCTCTTCTAAGGACCTAACAGGTTCTGTTCCTTTAACCTTGTCTGCCAGGAGCATGCCCAATATATCCATGCACAGGATGGCGGTTTTGTGACTGGTATTAGGGGAAAAATCCAGTTTTTCATGGTACTGACGGATACAGTTGGCCATATCTCCCCCTCCACATATGATTAGGACATCTTCACCCACCAGTTCCTGGGCCAAATTGATTGCATAATCCGGGAATAGACTCCCCCCTATCTTAACCACCCATTCCATATCTTGATTCTCCTTCACATAGTAAATGTTATAATCTATATCTCAATAATCTAATTTCCCAGCATATTGCAGTCTCATTTAAGCATGTCTACTTATTTAAGCAATTTAAGATCCTGAGTAATTTTATCAATCTTTTCATCCTTTTCCGGACCAATACCAAGACCAGTTACGGTGGATGGTGGGATTTCAGTGTGGCCCGCATCCCTTACCAGGAAACTGGGAATTCCGGCAGCTTTCACCAGCTCGTAAACTTCGAATAATTCTTCCTGGCTTTTAACCTGAACAACTACCTTTTTACCACCTTCTAATTCCCATTCCCTTATAACTCGTTCATCTGCCTTTTTATAGGCTCCTAAACAGGCATGACATGCCTGGGCAGCTAATTTACCCTTGCTCATTTTCAGATCTGCTCTCATTACAATAACTTGTTTCATTTTCTTCCACCAAATCAAAAGAATTAATCAGTGCCCCCATGGCAATATTAACTGACTAGATAAATATGTAAGTCAATTTTTCAATTATAAATTATTTACCCCTAATCAATTTTAATGTAATTAATTTGTTAATGAAATCATACATCTTTATATTTTGTGTCTACTGATTGGTCTAACTATTTTTTATCCTGACAGGGCAAACACATACTATTAAACTTAAAAACGCTTCATGAACAATTTAAAGAGAAAATAAATCACTTATAATCTTTTAAAAATAGTAAAAAATGGGAAAATGTTTTGAATCATGGATTTAGTGCCCAGTTATTGAATCTTAAAACTATCTATTATTAAATTGAAGTTAGATTGTTGTCTGTCAAAGTCAGCGGTTGGTGCACTGCATACAATATAGTAACGGTTGCTGGAATCTTGCATGGCGATAATACGTTCCTTTTTAGCAACTCCAGAGGTAGTGCTTATGGAGTAGACCATGTCTTTAGCAGAGACCCCATTTATGGTTCTATCGGTTTCGGATATGACTTGCCCCCACCCAACTGCCTGGATTTGTGTTTTAAGAGATGCAGTTGCCACTGCCAGCGAGCCCGTTGTTGGAATTTGCTGGAAGAATACCAGGGTCTGGTAGTTATTATTCTGTATGTTCTCAGGGTCCACTACCACTGCCAGGACTTCAGAATACCCTCCACAGTTAAACTCAGCTTGTCTGGTGAAACTTCATTCCAACCAGTAGGATAGTGGAAACTTATCCCATTGCTATCATATGTTTTATAACTATTGGTGGTGCATCCAGATGCGAAAGCAACCACTACAATAATACTTAAAATTAAAAGAGCATATTTTTTCAACTTAATTCCCCCCTTAATATTATTATATCAATTATTATTGGTAATTTTTTGCTTTTGATATAAATAATTTACTATCTCTTTATCCTTCCGAATCCCATATGAGGTTGTTTCATCAAGCAGTTATCCCCTCTAGGAATCTATTTCTAACAAAAATCAATAATAACCATTAAGATTGAATAAATTCACTATCGAAGTAGTCTTTTCCCTACCCTTTCAGAATCAACGGAATAAACTTCCATTCCAGGAATGATAACTCGCACCACTGGAATCTGGATCTCCGGACGGGTAAGATCAGTGTAGAGAACATTATCAAACCCACATTTCTCCAGAAGTTCCAGGGAAGTTTCAATATCGTCTTTGAATGATTTTTGAGACTTGTTCTCTATATCTGAGAGGGTTATTGTGCCCTGTGATTCTCCGAACCAGTGCCGGTTGATTCTCTTCATGCGTTCATATCCGGCCTTGCGCATGAAAACTGCCCGAGTGGTGTCTTCGCGTGTACCGTGGATCTGGGTAGCTCTACTTTGAGCAACCTCAGTTAGGGCCCTGAGGGCAGCAACTTCCGGGTCGAGGTGGGTTCCCACCCCTAATGTTAGGAGTGCTGGGTCTTTTAGAACAGTATCATCTGAAACTGCAGCCATGGTGGTTATTTCCACATCAGCAGTTAAATCAACCAGTTTAACTTCCACCCCTGCCTTGCGGAATTTGGATAGAACATCCCTTATCAGGGGGTTTTCGGTGTCGGTGCAGTCCACTTCCATCTTGGGCTGGCGTGTGGCCTCAAAAATGCTCCAGGCATCCCTTTCCACCACCTCAGTTATACCATGGAAAACTGCCTCTTCCAGCACATTACCTGATGCCAGACCATTGGTACTGGATTTGAAAAGAGAAATTCCATTGGTTGACTGGTAGGGATGGTAGACTGCGTTGGCCGGTACCAGACATTCAGTATCATTACCCGCATCAATTGCCTTCACCCAGTCGATATCAATTTTAGCTGTGTCTCTGGATTTAGCAGGTAATATTAGTGATAACGGATCAATACATTCATCCATTTCCTGTAAAGATCCACAGATTATTTTTTCATCATCTGATTCCTGTTTTTCAGCAGAGTATCTTTCAAATGCTTCCATCATGGCCGAAGCCTTGGCCTGTGGTTTAGTAGCACCTTTACCTGCGTAAATACTTACCGCACCTTCTGCAGCCCCTGGCCGGATAGCAGAATACACCGGTATTCCAATACGGTCCAGGTGAGTTATTTCCGCTATTCTGGTAACTCCTGCCACAGAAAGTTTTCCCTCCACTTTTTCTATGGTCTCCTGAGGGTCACGGCAACGGTGGGTGCCTCCAAAGTATTTTACGGGAACTTCTTTAAACATGTGAATCATTTGTGATTTTGAAACTGTGAATTTATTATTCTAAAGATATATGATAAATTCGTAAGGAATCAGTAGAAATACTGCAAGATGTATGGATAGGCCATCATTATAAATGCTATTCCAATGGTAACGATCCATATAACCGGGTTCCATTTTAAAACTTTCGCCCCGTCTAACATAGCAACCGGGAGCAAGTTGAAAAAGGCTAAAAAACTGTTGATCATAAAGCCAAGGCTACAGATTAGTGTTAGTAGGGTTGAGGCCGATACAAATTGGATTAAAACAAAGAATATAGCTGCCAGAGCTATGTTAGTTAATGGTCCGGCAATGGATATCTTTCCATTTTCTTCCTTAGAGATATACTCCCCGTGAATGTACACTGCACCGGGTGCGGCAAATACAAATCCAAGGGCAGCTGTTACCATGGCCAGAACTAAACCTTCAACCCATAGGCGGTATTCGGCATAAAAACCGTACTTAATCGCCATAAATTTGTGAGCCAGTTCGTGGAATACGAATCCAAATCCCACTGCCACCAGTGTGACGGGGATAAGTGAAATGAAGTCTCCCTGGTTAATACCCCGGAATACATAAGCAAAAACCCCGGCAATAACCAACATGGAGATTAATATATCCCTAATCTCATGGGTTGTGAAGTTAACCATAATATATTAAAGAACTTCTCTTCATTTATAAATGATTTCATCCATTCATAAATGATTTCTAAAACCCAATCCAAAGATTCTTTTTATCATTAAATAATTATGAATGCTTAAATAGAATTTAACCCATTTGAAAAAATATTATTTTGTAATTCAATTAATGTTTTTTTATGCCCTGAAACAGGTTAGGATTTTAGTAATTATTTTTCAGTGAATCTTCACTTTGATATTCATATCATACATAATAACAAATAATTTCAAACAATCAATACTATTAAATGAATATATGAATAATCCAACTTACAAAGTCCATGCTAAAATTGGGAGATAAGTTTTTTATGGAAGCCCAGTGTGAATATTGTCAGGTTTTCGGTGGTTATGGTCAGCTAATCTGGCAGACCATCCACTGGAATATATATCTTGCACCAAGCCAACGTTATCTGGGAACCTGTGTGGTGGCCCTTAAAAGGCATTGCCAGGATCTTTCCCAGGTTAACCATGATGAATGGATTGATTTTTCAAGGGTGGTACGGAAACTGGAACTGGCACTGGAACGTGCATTCAAACCCACCCTCTACAACTGGAGTTGTTTTAAAAACTCCGCATTCCGGAGTGAAAATCCCGAACCCGAAGTTCACTGGCATTTTATACCCCGCTATAAGGATCCAGTAACTTTTAATGAGTTAATATTCCATGATCCTGATTTTGGATATATTCCCCTTCCAGAAAAGAGAGAAATTCCACCAGAGATCATGGAAAAATTATCCAATATAATTAAAGACCACATGGAATAATTGGGATAAAAATGGATCAAATCAACTTTAATATAAAATTATATCAAATTTATTTCTTATATTAACATGATTATATGACAAGGTTAAGCTATGAAAATAGATGAAATATTACAAAAGATGAACCAGGACGAATTAGGCTCGTTAATTATCCTTAAACCTGAAAACATAGCATATGTAACCGGTTTTAAACCTTCAAGCATTTCTGTTTTAATATTAAAAGAAGACCCATTGCTCTTATCCTCAAAGTTAGACTTGGAGGAAGCTCGTCAAAAATCACAAATACCGGTGGGTGAATTCAAATCACTAGATGAACTTAAAAAAACATTAAAAAAAACCATCCCTGGAAATGGAACTAACCCTGGAAAAATCGGTGTGGAACATTCCATGACTGTTGGCACGTATCATAAACTATGTGAAGACTTCCAAATAAAAATTACCGATATTATAGAGAGTTTAAGGGTAGTTAAATCTCCCAAAGAAATTAGAAAGATTAAAGGAGCCATCCGTATTGCTGAAGATTCATTTAAAGATCTGGATTTTTCAGTTAGTGAGGATAACCTGGCAGCACAGTTGGAGTATAATATGCGATCTGCTGGATCCCCCCGACCTTCTTTTGAAACCATCGTGGCCTCAGGACCAAGATCAAGCCTCCCCCATGCTACCACCACATCTAGAAGGTTGGAAAGCCCCATAATGATAGATTGGGGTGCTTTGTACCAGGATTATGCATCTGACATGACTCGGACCATAATTGAAAAGGAGGAAGAGGAAAAAATTTTTTCCATCATCCTTGAAGCACAGCAGAAAGCTATAGATGCTATAAAACCTGGTGTTAACGCATCTCATATTGATAAGGTGGCCAGAAATGTCATTGAAGAATATGGATATGGGGATAATTTCATCCATTCCACTGGACATGGCGTGGGATTGGAAGTTCACGAAAAACCATCATTATCCTACAGGAGTGATGAAAAACTGGAAAAAGGGATGGTAGTGACTGTTGAACCTGGAATATATATTGAGGGAAAATTTGGGATGAGAATTGAAGACATGGTACTGGTAACAAACCATAGAAAAGTTTTAACCAGTAAAGCCCGGAAAATTTTCGCCTGAAAAAAGTGAAGAATTTCCTAATATTGCCAATTTCAATAGAACTTGAAGAATAGGGTAAAGATTAATAATCATAATGTATAAGATAGATTAGAATATAATATATTATATACAAGATAATAATAATTACTATAAAGCCATAAAAATATACCAATTATATTATTTAATAATAAAGGTGAGACAATGGCCATCATACCTTCTGCACTTTCCCCAATATCCAACAGTATTGATAATATTTTCCCTGATAAATACCTGGTCCGTATGCAGGAAATGCTTATTCGTTCCGGCATGTACATTAAGGCCTCTGACATTTTAACACTGATTTTTGGTGCAGGCATATTTTTGGGGATAATTGCCCTGATAGCATTTCTTTTACTAGGTGCGGACCCATTAATAGGATTTATCATAGGATTAATTGCTCCCGCAACACTCATATTCACCTGGATTTTTTTTATGATGGAACGCCGAGTTGATTCCATTGAACAAGGCACTCCTGACTTTTTAAGACAGATCGCATCCCTCCTAAGATCAGGAGTGGGTGTTGAAACCGCCCTGGAAGACATCTCCAAACACGGAGAAGGTCCCCTAACCGATGAATTGAAAAGGGCTGTAATTGAAATAAAAATAGGGAGCACCTTCGAAGACGCCCTTCTTGGGATGGGGGAACGTTTGAAATCCAAAACACTGGATAGAACATTCAGAATGATTATTGAAGGTAGAAGAGTTGGTGGTAGCCTTGCCGATGTTATCGAAACAGTTGCTGAAGATTTAAGAGCTGTTCTGGCATTGCAAAGGGAAAGAAAGGCCAATGTGATGATGTCGGTGATGTTCCTATTAATAGCAGGTGTAGTTGCCGCCCCATTTGCACTGGGAATGGCCATGACTTACAATTCTTTCATCGGATCCCTGGGAAAACCCAACCCACTGGCAGATGCCGCTCTTACCAGCGCCACTGGATACATAATCATCCACTCCATAATTGTTGGTTTACTGATGGGAATCGTGCTTTATGGAAGCGCCAAGAAAGGAGTTAAATTCTCATTGGCCCTGGTTCCAGTGTCTTACGGGATATTTTATGCAATTATACTGATTGGGCCTTCTGTGATGGGAATGACCTGATTAATCAGGGAGTGTTTACAATGAAAATGATAGATAATGGGATAATGAAGGATGAAGCAGCCCAGACCGCTGCCGAATATGTGCTGTTATTCGGAGGTATTATAGTCATAGTCCTGGTGGCCATCATTTCTTACCAAAATTACGTCAAGGGTCTGGGAGGCAACCTAACCAATGGTAGTGAAATCCAGAGTGTTGAAAACAACCTCCAGGATATAAATCAAAAACTGAACCAGACCTAAATAAACCTTTTTCTCCACATAATCATTTACTTTAGTTCAGGATATTTAAGTAATCTTTATTGGAAAGTTCAATAAGGTGGAAAGAATTTATTAAATTGGGAAATATTTTTTTTCTTTTTTTATAGGGGAAATCAGTATGAAAATGTTGATAAACGGGAAGGGAATAAATAAGGAAGATAAAATTGACGTTATAAATCCTTTCAACAACCAGATTGTAGGAAAAGTCCCGTTGGGAGATGCTAAAGATGCTAAAGATGCTATTAATGCGGCTCATAAAGCAAAAAAGTCAATGGAAGAAATGTCTTCCCGTAAACTATCCCGAATTCTTTACGATATCCATCAGGAGTTGAAGGAAGAACACCAGGAAATATCCAAACTCATCACTCTGGAAACTGGTAAACCCATACGAGATTCTAAAGTTGAAATGGACCGATCCCTCCAGACTCTACTTATGGCTGCTGAGGAATCAAAAAGGATTCATGGAGAAACAGTGCCCATGGATGCTGCCATTGCCGGTAAGAGTGTGTTCGGATTCACTATCAAGATACCCTTGGGAGTGGTGGCTGCTATCACCCCCTTTAATTACCCCGTTAATCTGGCCATTCACAAAATAGCTCCAGCATTAGCCGCTAAAAACACAGTGGTTTTTAAACCTTCCAGCAAAGCACCCCTAGCGGCACTAAAAATGGCAGAGATCATGGATGGACATCTGCCCAATGGAGTTGTAAACGTTATCACTGGGGGTGGGAGTGTATTAGGGGATGAAATAGTGACCAGTGATCTGGTAAATAAGATATCATTCACCGGGAGTGTCCCCACCGGCCTTTCCATAGCCCGGAAAGCAGGGATGAAAAAGCTAACCCTGGAATTAGGGGGAAATGATCCTCTCCTGGTTATGGATGATGCGGATCTTGATGTTGCAGTTGCAGGAGCAGTGGGTGGCTCTTACCTCAATGCGGGGCAGGTGTGTATTGCAGTTAAACGGATCATAGTCCATGAAAAGGTAGCAGATGAGTTTATAAACCAGTTAGT
This sequence comes from Methanobacterium subterraneum, assembly GCF_002813695.1. Classification (NCBI taxonomy): domain Archaea; kingdom Methanobacteriati; phylum Methanobacteriota; class Methanobacteria; order Methanobacteriales; family Methanobacteriaceae; genus Methanobacterium; species Methanobacterium subterraneum. The sequence goes on from NZ_CP017768.1 coordinate 1,444,310, forward strand.
ATCCCACACCCGGAAGGTAAAAGTAGGAGACCCAATGGATCATGAAACAGTTATGGGTCCCCTGATTGATGAAAATGCTGCCATCAACGTGGAACAGGCCGTGAATAAAGCCATTGAAGATGGTGCTCAGTTACTCTGTGGCGGTAATCGAGATGGTGCTTTCTTTGACCCCACTGTACTCGATCACGTGGAACAAGATATGGAACTGGTTCAAAAAGAAACCTTTGGACCTGTTTCACCAGTTATAAGGGTTAAAGATCTGGATGAGGCTATTGAAGTGGCTAACAGCACACCCTACGGTTTGCAAGCCGGTGTTTTCACCAGTAGTATAGAAAATGCCAAAAGGGCTGTGCGAGAAATAGAATCAGGTTCCGTACTTATTAATAAACAATCAACCTTTCGAACGGATAATATGCCCTTCGGAGGGTTTAAGATGAGTGGAATGGGTAAAGAGGGAGTTAAATATGCAGTGGAAGATATGACCCGCAGCAAAATGGTGGTTATTGGCTGATCACCCCATCCCTAATTTTCAATTATATTTACTAGATTATTGTTTAAAGGCCTTTCTTTGTAACAGGATTAATTACGTTAAAGAATAAAAGAAAATAATTATAAAAATCTGTGGATGGGCAAAAAAAATCACTGCAAAAAATTTTCAACAAGATTCCTGGCTTCATTCAAGGCTTCCAATGGAATTCCCTGGGGGAGTTTTCCCAGATCTCCTTTTACATCCTTTAAGATGCCTTCACCAGCCCCTAAGAACATTCCCTCACTGGTGATGCCCATGAAAACTTCTGGAGGGAGCAAGGCAACTGCCACCTGATTTTTTTCTTTGACATCCAAGTCATTGGTCACCACCGTGATGGCACGCTCATGTAAGTTAACATTACACACCAGGAGCTGATCTGCCTCAGGGTGTTTGGAAACACTCAATATTTCCCCTTTTTTAATATCAACCCCCATTACAGGATCTTTAATTTCCCCCAGGCTGATGCGGTCCTTTAAACCAGAGATGGTGTTGAGGAAGAATTTAATCTTGGCCAGGGCCTCTTCCAGTTTTGGTTTCTCCTCTCGATTGGCCAGTTCCATGAACTGCAGGTTCCATGATTCTCCCCCAAGGGCTTCAACTATTTCCATTCCCTGGTCTTCCAATAAACTTATTTGAGGAGTTTCAATCATTGCAGCTGGTTCCAGGTAGGAGTAGTAAAGGGTCTGTATTTCTGAAGTCATTTTCCGGGCTGCCTGTAAAGCCTGTTTCTTGTTCCATTTGCCCTTGAGGTTAGCCCCTTCAACTGACCTCATGAAAAGTTCAACTGATTTTTCTGCCACTAAAAGCCGGTAATCATTACTAGTATCCCACATTAGAGCACCTGATATAATTTGATGGATTGCTTAAAAAGTTAAGATCAAATATCTTCCTTTGAAAATTAACATTTATTTCTTAGATTTTCATTAATTTAAATTAGTTTACTATTTAAATAGTTCTGTTAATTTATGCCTTTTTTCTGGGATTACTATTATAAATTTATTAAAGACCACATGGATTGGGGGTGTTACTCCTAAATTTCTCAAGAAGAACCTCTTCTTTCGAAATATTTAAGTATAGGGAAGGTTTTAATTTAATTTAGTTAACGTTGCACCCTGAAATGTAAAGGATAAGTTTGATAGACCCAGGGCATGCACCAAAAAATGAGAGGTGGAAAGATGGTGGAATTAACGAATCTGTACAACTTAGATGTGTACACCACACGTGGAAAGTACGTGGGACGCATCCAGGATGTGATCTTAAACATCAAAAAAGGCAGGGTTTCAACCCTAAAAGCCGTTGCCATGAATCCTGATAAAAAAAGCGTTGGTATTAAAGACGTTATAACCAAAAGTATACGAATAGTTCCTGAAGGGGATGAAATAAGACCCCTTAGAGAAGAGGGGACTGTGGAAATACCTTACGACCGAGTTCAGGCAGTGGGAGATATTTTACTCATTAGTCCAGAAATTAAGGAAACCACAGTGCCAGCCAGTGCGGAGACTTAGATTTAAATGAGGGTAGGCATTATGGGATGTGGCGCCATAGCTAACATTATCACTAATTTTGCCAGAGAAGGGAAGCTGGGCGTTGAAATCAAATTTTTTTATGATCGAGATATGGAAAGAGCCGAGAACCTGGCCTCCCAAGTGGATGGTCGGGTGGTTCTGGACATGGAAGACATGCTTAACCAGGTTGACCTGGTAATTGAAGCTGCCGCCCCCCGGGCAGTGGAAGAAATGATACCACCCATCCTCAAGGCAGGTAAGGATGTGATTATCATGAGTGTGGGGGGCTTATGGACATGGAAGTTAGGAAAAAACTGCAAAAATTAGCTAAAGAGAATAATTGCAGAATATATGCTCCTTCAGGGGCAATAGTGGGATTGGATGGGATTAAAGCTGCTTCTCTTGGTAAAATTGAACACATTACCCTTGTAACCCGGAAACCACCACGTTCACTAGGGATCAGTACGGAGAAAGAAACCATACTCTATGAGGGTAAAGCCAGTGAAGCAGTTCAGAAATTTCCCCTGAATATCAATGTGGCAGCCACCGTAAGTATAGCCGCAGGTCATGAAATTGATGTGAAGATCATTGCCGACCCCCAGGTGGACCGTAATATGCACGAGTTGGAGATGGTGGGGGACTTTGGAGAATTCCGCACCATAACCAGCAACCTCCGATGTTCAATGAACCCTAAAACCAGTGTTTTAGCTGCATATTCTGCTATAAAATTGCTCAACAGTCTCAATGAGAACCTGTTGGTAGGAACCTGAAAAAATTCCTCTTTTGTAGAGACTTGAAATTGATTTCTGAAATTCATTTTTTTAAAAAATCTATTTTTTATAGTACTGATAAAAATACAATAAATCATAAACTAAAACTATTACTCAGGATAATTATAATTCCATAATTTCTTCACAGATAATGCTTGCCCATTTAGGAATGGGAAGATTTGGGGGTTATCGTAAATAAAATAAAACTAAATGTATTTTATTTGATCTATTCGAGTTAGATTTAAAAATAATCTCTGTGATAAATTGAGATGAATGCAATATGTGAGATTAAATGAAAAAATGTGAAATATTTTCCAGTTTGAAAGTTCCCTGCACTTCCCATATAGTGGTCAGGCTTGATGGGAGGAATTTCTCCCAGTTATCCCGTAAACTGGAGTTTGAAAAACCCTATGATCCTGAGTTTATGAGGATCATGGCAGAAGCAGCCAGCTTGCTCTTTCAGGAGTTCAGCCCCAAATTCATTTTCATCTTCTCCGATGAAATCAGCTTGCTTCTGGGAGAAATACCCTTTGCCGGACGGGTGGAAAAGATTGATTCAGTTATGGCCAGTTTTCTAAGTGGAGCTTTCACCGGTAAGATCATGGAACAGGATGAATTTCGGGAAAAACTTAAAAAAACAAGTCCTATTTCTTTCGATTCCAGGGTTATCCCATTATCCAGTGAGGGGGTTGTTGATTACTTCCAGTGGAGACAGATGGAAGCTTGGAGAAACTGCCTCAACGGCTATTCCTACTGGAAATTAAGGGAAGAACATTCACGAGAAGAAGCAATGGCAATTCTCCATAAAAAGAAGAGCAGCCAGTTACATGACCTGCTCTTCCAGAAAGACATTAACCTGGCAGAGACACCGGCCTGGCAGAGAAGGGGAGTGGGTATCTATAAAGAAAAATTCACAGTTCAGGGTTTAAATCCTCTGACCAAGGAAAAAACTACCACCCACCGGAGAAAAATATTCATAGATTGGGAGCTTCCCTTATTCAATGATGAATTTTTCAAAACAAATTCATTCATTTAGAACCCATTAAATGAAACTAAATTAAATGAAAAAATTAATCTTTTTATTTGATTTGTTAACAGTATTTTTTAGCAAAAAAATAATGCAATTAAAACTTGAACATCCCTGTTGATTGATTTTATGAAGAAAAAAGAGAGTTGGATGGACCGGGTTATTGGATCTTTTCTGGGAAACCAGGATAAGAAATTCCGGGAAATACTCATAGACCAGGAAGTTGTTGAGGATATAATACAAATTGCTCGAGAGTCTCATCCCCTTGAATTTGCCGCCCTACTTGAAGGTAAGATTAAAAAAGGTGTTTTAAAGGTGGATGGCCTTGTTTTCCTGCCAGGTGAAACATCTAACCAGGGCGCGGTGATGAAAACCTTCATGATGCCACTCACCACCGGCACAGTGGGATCAGTGCATAGTCATCCCATCCCCAGCCGGGAACCTTCCACTGCGGACCTGCAATTTTTCGCCAAAAACGGTTTGTTCCATCTGATAATAGCCTATCCCTACACCGAAGATACCATACAGGCCTATGATACATTTGGGGAAATGATCAGTTATGGGCTAATTTAATATTCTCAATAGATTGCTTGGAATGAATTCTAAGGAAAAAATTCTTGATTTAACACCCAGTACTACTATTAACAAGTTAAAATTTAAAATTTTTTAATTCTAATTTAAATTAAACTCCCTAAAACAGTTAAGGAAATTGATTTTGATTTTTAGACCATTTAAAGAATTAGAATATTATAATAAAAGTAAAACTACTACAATAAATAAAAGAAGAGTATTACAAAGAAACATTACAAAAAAAAGTTTTGTTCAACCTTTTTTAAAAGGTTGAATTATAAATTAACTGACACTGCATCGTAAACATGGGCTAAAGCTTTAATATCATCTTCCACATCACGGGAGACGTTCTGATCCACTTTTAATACCATAACTGCTTCTCCACCAGGTTGCTGCCTTCCTACTTGCATTTTAGCTATGTTTATATCGTGTTCACCCAGTTTAGTTCCAATTGAACCTATTATGCCTGGGATGTCTTTGTAGCAGACAATTACCATGGTTCCTTTGGTTTCAACATCCACTTGGTAGTTGTTGATCATTACAATTTTGGGTTCTTTGTCAAAAACACCCTCAACACTAACTTCATTATTGTCAGCCTTCATTTTGATGCTTATGAGGTTTTTGTAACCCTTGGAATCACTTCTTTTTCCTTCAGTGATGATTATTCCCCTGTTTTTAGCAACTCCAGGGGCGTTTACCAAGTTCACCGGTTCGGTGAGTATGGGGTTTAAGACTTCCTGGAGGATCATCCGGGTTATGATGTCGTGTTTTTGGATTTCAGCCAGTTCTCCGCAGTATGTGATGTCCAGTTCGTTGATGTTACCCTGGGCAGTTTGAATCAGGAATTTACCCAGTTTTTCGGCCAGACCAAAGAATGGTTTGATTAGTTGAAAGGTTTCTGGATCCATTACTGGCATGTTAATAACATTTTTAGGGGATTCTCCCTGGAAAACCTTCTTGATCTCCTTGGCCACGATTATGGCAGCGTCACGCTGAGCTTCAGATGTTGAAGCTGCGATATGAGGGGTTAAAACTACATTATCCAGTTGAAGGAGAGGACTTTCCTTGGGAGGTTCTGTTTCAAACACATCAAGTGCAGCACCACCAATTTCATTCTGGGTGAGTGCATCATACAGGTCATCCTCTTTGATTATTCCTCCACGGGCACAGTTAACAATAATGGCATTCTCTTTCATTATCTTGAATTGTGGTTTGGAGATGAGGTATTTGGTCTCAGGAGTTAGAGGCACGTGGATGGTAATTACATCCGCGTTAACCAGAAGGGTTTCCAGATCAACCACTTCCACTCCCAGTTCAGCCGCCGCTTCAGGGGTGATGTAAGGGTCGTAAACCATAATATCCATACCAAATGCCTTGGCCCTGATAACCACCTGGCTGCCGATACGACCCATGCCCACTATACCTAGAGTTTTACTATTGAGTTCCATTCCCATGAAACGGCTTTTTTCCCATTTACCTTCCTTAACTGAGTTATCAGCAATGGCTATCTTACGGGACATGGATAACACCAAACCCATGGTGTGTTCTGCCACAGTTATGGAAGTGGATTCCGGTGCATTAACCACCATTATTCCTCTTTCGGTGGCTGCTTCCACATCCACATTATCCACACCCACTCCAGCTCTGGCAATGATTTTTAAAGAAGGAGCAGCTTCAATAACTTCACGGGTCACTTTGGTTCTACTTCGCACTACAATGGCATCAAAATCTTTAATATCATCTACCAGTTCTTCTGGAGTGATGTCTGTACGCGCAACAACTTCTGCAACCTCTTCCAATTCTTCGATTCCTTTTTGGTTTATCTGATCAGCGATAAGTACCTTCATATTATCCACGTTATCCATTTTTATTACCGGCCCTACATGGGCAAATTCAATTATCGTACAATATTCATATAGGAAGGATATAGTTTAAAAATCTGTTGTGAATTCCCATAAAAATAATACAATAATTATAATATGAAATTAATTAACCCATTTTCTTTAATAACATATTGCTCAACAGGATTTATCTAAAATTAAACTTATTTTAAGGAATATTTTTTAGTCAATATGATACTAAACTAAATTTTAAAGATTTAAACTCTTAATGAGCATAAATTTATATCTTGGAAATGCTATGAGTTTATAACAAATGTAAGTTTTTTTAGAATGTACTGATTGTGAACTGAAAAAAAGAATATGTTTTAGGAGGTCGGAAGTATGGTCTCAATTGATGAATATATTATTGTGAGCTCAAATTACATACCAGGATATGAAATTACAGAAACTAAAGGCTTTGTATACGGCCTTACCGTCCGTAGTAGGGGTGTTGGCGGACAGATAGGTGCGGGGATACGTTCCATGTTCGGAGGGGAGATCAAGGAATACGTTACAATGATGGAAGAAACACGGGACGAGGCCATGACAAGGGCCATTGACCATGCCAAAGCCATGGGTGCCAATGCCATAATCAGTGCCCGTTACGACTCCAACGATATTTCCGATGTGATGCAGGAGATCCTGGTTTTCGGAACTGCAGTTGTGGCTCATAAAGTCGAATAGAAAAGGTGAATGAAGTACTAAAGCATCAGTAAACCCAACTTTGAAAAATCCAATACAAATAGTGAAAAGTGTATTTCAAACTACGAAAGCAATAATACGAGCTTAAGAAGATGTATTTTTGATAAAATGTTAGAAGGTTACCTTGAAATAGATGGAAAAGAGATCCCTCGTGCTTTACTGGGAACTTCCCCCTTTATTGGGGCCGCCCACTTCGGTCACCGGGCTCGACTGTACCTCCTGGATCTTTACCGAAATCCAGAAGCAATGGCCAGGATAATGATTAAATCCTACGATTTAGGAGTTAGGGGAATTCAGCTAATACCCCATGCTCCGATAATAGAGGCCTTGCAGATTGCACAGCATGAGGGTTGTCCACTGGATATCATAGCCACCATCGGATCAGAGCCTGGAAGTGATGATATAGCTCTTGTTTCTGACCTGGAACCACAGGCTATGCTGATTGATCCGTTGATCACCGACCAGGCTGACTGGAATATCATAGGGAAAAAACTGGATGCCATTAAAGATACAGGATCAGTAGCCGGCCTCATAACCCAGTTCCCATTCAGCACCACCAGGAAGCTGTTTGATTCTCCTGTGCTGAATGATTTCAAACTATACATGATCCCCCTTAACCGCCTGGGATACCTGATGGACTGTGATACTTTTGGTCCAGATGAAAGAACCCACTTCAAGGAAATCATCAAAAAACTGGATAAAACCATAATCGCCATGCACATGATGGCAGCCGGGATAATTACACCTGATGATGCCTTTGATTATCTTAAAACAGTGGATTTCGTGGACATGGCGGCCCTGGGAATAGCTTCTGAGGTTGAAGCGGAGGAATCCTTTTCAAAGCTGTTTAAACGTTGAGAAAATAGTTGATTTTTTTATTATAATTTATTTATTCTTTTTAACTGAGAACAAACAGTTACTGGATATAAAAACACTTACCGCAGATGATCATAAATCAACATGAAAAAGGGAGAATAAATTGATATTGTGAGGATAATCTTAGAAATAAATTTTTAAAACTCATTTATAATATAAAAAGGGATTTAAAAGAATGAAAAAGGATTAATTACATTCCCTTCTTTCAGCCAGCATTTTAAGGAACTCGGCTGGATTTTTCATTTCACCGATCTCCCAGCTGTGAACTACTGGAACTCCCTCAATACATTCAGTATCCTTCTTTTTTTCCAGAATGAAAACTGCATCAGTGTCAATCACACGAGAAAGGTCCTTTAGATTTGTGGCCATTTTACGCAGGACTTTCTGATTTCTGTTTTTCTCCAAATCGGTGATTAAGGGTTCTGCCTTTTTGGAGGTGGCTTCTGCCTGAGCCATAGCATCAAAGGGTGTACGGTTGGTGTTTATAACTCCAAAACCCAGATCAACCAGTTCACGGGGTTCGCCCTTTTTAACATCTGCCTTCCCCTCATTTTTAGGAACCGAAAACAGGTTAACTGAAAGAGTGATTCTCATGTCCAGGATGTTCTCCAGTAAAAATGCGGTGTCTGGTTGTGCCCGTACCCTTCCGGTTTCATATTTGTAGATGGTTTCCCGGGATACATGGGCTTTGTCAGCCAGATCCTTCAGGGATAAGTTCTGCTGTTCTCGCATTTCCTTAATGATCTGTCCATCGATCTGCACATAATAACCACCCCTGTCTGCGAATATCTCAGGATAAATATCTTCCACCACTATATTACGCAGAGTTGAAGGTGCAATAACCGGTATTCCGTGGCGTTCATAAACCACGTCTTCCTCTAAAACTTCATTTTTAGATTTTAGACCTACTAAAAGGGGAGATCCGAAGAAGGTGCTGGCTACTCTTTTTATTTCCTGGGCGTGGGCTGCACTAAAACCATCCACGTTAACCAGTACTTTCATTAGAAGTAGTAGTAGTTCCCTGCGGGCCACCAGATCAAAACAACTTCTATCATATATATTAGAAGTGTCAAATCCATGGTTGGATAGAAGCTCGTTGATCTCAATAATTATATGATCTCGATGTAAGGGCATGTTCGACATGAAAAAACACCCCGGTGATATTTGATATGAATAACCATAATTTTGATAATGATTTTAGCGTTTATGTTGGTATTGATGACACTGACTCTGCCAGTGGCATGTGCACCACATATATATGTTGTGTGATAATGGACCGACTTATAAGTTGTGGTTTTAGAGTTGATGGTCCACCCCGCCTGATACGTCTCAACCCATTTGCACCCCATAAAACAAGGGGAAACGGAGCAGTATCATTTAAAATAGTCCTAAAATCTAAAAAAGAAGTTGAACAGGCTAAAAAAATAATTCGAGACATGGTAGGGAATCTGGCAGTCATGGGAGACCCTAAAACAAACCCAGGACTGGTATTCTATGAGGGAAAGATAACCCCTGAACTTCAGGATTATGCCATCCGAACCATCCGGACTATTGTAAGCCAAGAGGAAGCAGAAAAGTTAGCAGGGAATTTAGGTGCAGATATATTCAAGTATAAGAAAGGTAGAGGTGTTATAGGATCTCTGGCAGCCATTGGTTGTCCCCTTACTGATGCTACCTATGAATTACTGGCCTACCGTGAACCTGCAAATTACGGGAAAAAAAGGATGGTGGATGAAGATTCAGTGCTGGGGATGAACCAAAAAACCTATCCCAACACTTTTGACAATGTTGATGATGGTTACATGACCATAACTCCCCATACCCCATGTCCGGTTCTTTACGGGATCCGGGGAGAGACCATGGGAGCAGTGGAGGAAGCTCATAAACTGGTTAAGGTTTCTGAACCCATAGAGTTTTTCAGGGTGTTTTTAACCAATCAGCATACTGATATGCACCTGCAAAACATAGATGCCATTTCCAATATGAAACAGTTCCAGTGTTACATCGTCCCGGGAACAGTTAGAACTCAGCCAGTGGTTATTGAAGGGGGACACGTTATTTTCGTCCTAGAGGATGAATCTGGTGAGGTGGAATGTGCAGCATATGAACCCACCAAAAAATTCCGTGATGTGGTGCGCCACCTGGCCCCTGGAGACCAGGTGATAGTATACGGGGGAATTGGGAATAAAGGAACCCTCAATGTGGAAAAAATCAAAATCACATCTTTAGCACCCGTATACGAATATTTAAACCCGATCTGTGACTGTGGTAAACGTATGAAGTCTGCAGGTAAGGGTAAAGGGTACAAGTGTCCCCGTTGTGGTAGTAAAATGCCAACTGGTTCTGAAGAAGATGTGGAAGTTAGGGAAAAAAGGGAAATTGAACGAATGATTAAACCCGGTTTTTATGAAGTTCCACCTTCAGCACGCCGCCATCTGAGTAAACCATTAGTTAGAGGTTGATTATATCCTGAATTAATGTTAAGGTTGAAAAATGATTACCCAATATCTTGCAGAGTTCATTGATTCTACCCGTTACCAGGATCTTCCAGAAAATGTTATTAACCAGGCAAAACTCTGTTTTCTGGATTTTCTAGGAGTTTCCCTAAGGGGTTCCCGTGGTGAAAGTTCAGGAATTGTGAGAAACATTATAAATGCCCAGGGAGATTCCACTGTTATTGGTTATGATACAAGTACCCCCATGGATGCTGCTTTAGCCAACGGTGTATCTGCCCACTGCCTGGATCTGGATGATGGTCATCGCCTGGCCCAGCTTCATCCTGGTGCCTGTGTTATCCCCTCAGCACTGGCTTTAGCCGAGACAGAGAAACGATCCGGAAAAGAATTTATAACTGCCATGGTGGTGGGATATCAAGTAGCAATTCAGCTGGGGATGTTGCTTAATCCAAGTCATCGCCATAAAGGTTTCCACAGTACTGGTACCTGTGGCACCATTGGTGCTGCGGCTGCCGCCTCCAAGATATTGGATCTGGATAAAGAAAATATTCTGAATGCATTGGGGTTGGCAGGGACCCAAGCTGCAGGGTTATTGGAGTCTGATCATGCAGGTAGCATGGCCAAACACCTACATGCAGGTAAATCCGCCCAAGAAGGCGTTTTATCAGCATTATTAGCCAGTGAAGGCTTTACCGGAGCCCATACTATTCTTGAAGGGAAAGAAGGGTTTTTAAAAGCTATGGGAGAAATTAATGATGTACAAACTCCTTTACCAGAAACAGCCCCTGAACAACCAACTAACGGGGAATTTGAAATTTTACGGGTATACTTCAAAAAATATCCAGTATGCAGACATTTACACTCATCATTGGATGCTATTTTTAATATAATGGAATATAATAAAATTAAAATCACCGATATTCATGATGTGGCTGTTGAAACCTATGAAATTGCAGCTCTTCATAATAATTATCATCCAGAAACTGCTGAAGGATTCAGGCAGAGTTTACCCCTGAGTTTGGCCATGGCCATTATCAATGGAAATTTGGATGTGGTGAACATTGGAAACACCAACTGTGAAGATTTGAATGAAATTGCTAGTAAAATCAGGATTAAATGTAATGACGATTTAAATAAACTTTATCCCCATAAAAGGCCCTCAAAAGTAACCATTAAAAGTAAAGGTCAATTTTACATATCAAGAATTGATCTCCCTAAAGGAGAACCTGAAACTCCATTCACCAGGGAGGAATTATTAAATAAATTCAACACCCTCAATCCCGAGGTGGATGTGAATGTTTTGGATGTTCTGGAAGATTTAGAAGATTTACGCACAGATAAATTAATGAATTCCCTTAATGATGAGTTTAAATGATACTTAATATATTCTTTAGAATAATCATGCTCTAATTGAAACTAAAATAAATTAAAATTAGAATAAGTTGATGGAAATAGTGGATTATGGGAATATTTTGATTAAAAAATTATGATAATCAATCATATGATAATGAAAATAATGGTAAGGGAGTAGGTGTGTGAAATGGACACTCATGACTTTTTAAATAAAATTGGAATTATTAAATCTGAAAATAATTTACAGGATTCACCTAAGCGGTTTCCAGATGGTGCCCAGTACCGTTTTGAAGTTCCAGGTATCCAGAAACCAGGTGCCCTGGAGGGTTTACTGGAAGCCATTGATGAGTACGAGGTTATGGTGCACCGGGTGACCCAAACTAAGGGAATAATGCTCTTGACTGATCAGGAAATACTGGACATGGCAGATCTGGCCCATGATGCCCAGATGGAACTCTTTTTAAGCGTGGGTCCACGTGCACCCTATGACACCAGTGCCTCTGCCAAGACTAAGGAGGGGGCACGTATAGGATACCGGTTAAGGGGATATGATAATTTAACCTACGCCATTGAAGATGTTAAAAGGGCGGTGGATCTCGGTGTAAGGGGTATAGTGGTCTACGATGAAGGACTCCTGTGGGTGCTGAGTAAAATGCGTGAAGAAGGAGAATTACCCACTAATGTGCATTTCAAGGTTTCAGCCCACTGTGGTCATGGGAATCCTGCCTCGGCAAAGCTTCTGGAAATGATTGGAGCGAATTCATTCAACCCGGTCCGAGATCTGCAGATAGCCATGCTGGAGGCTTTACGAAACTCAGTGGATATATCCCTGGATATTCACACTGAAAATCCCAAATCTTCTGGAGGGTTCATCAGGCATTACGAGGCACCGGAAATCATAAGAAAAGCCTGTCCGGTGTACCTTAAAACAGGGGGGTCGGTGGCAGCTTATCATGGGTATGATACCACCCGTAAAGAAGCAGGAGAAAGGGCAAGGCAAGTTTTACTGGTTCAAAGTATGGTAAACCGTTTTTATCCTGAAGCTGTGATCTCCAAAAAGGGAGCAAGTGAAATGGCCATACCAGATAATATTTAACTAGAGGTAAAAACCTATTCAAATAATTTTGTTAAAAAATCTTTAGATTAAATATTTCCAGAACATCAGACGATTAGGAGCTTATTATGTTGGTAAACATCAAGGAACTGGTTAAAGATGCGGTGATAGAAGCCAGCACCACTTTCAGAGAAGACCAGATTAAGGCTTATCAGCGGGCTGTGGAAATGGAAGAAAATGATAACGCCCGCTGGGTTCTGGAGTTATTACTGGAGAATGCAGAAGTCGCCCATTGTAATAAAGTTCCTCTATGTGACGACACTGGCATCCCCCATGTACTGGTAGAATTAGGAGTTAGAACAAAGTTTAATCCTGATTTATTCAACCAAATAGAAGAAGGCATATCTTTAGGCCTTATTAAGTTACCTGGAAGGCCAATGGCAGTTCAAGGAGATGATATTGGGCGGATTGAACAGAGCCAGGGACTTTACAATGATCCGGGAAAAGTAATACCTCCATCTGTTTTAGTTGATAAAATGGATGGTGAGGGTGTTAAAATCCATGTATTAATGTTAGGTGGAGGTCCAGAGATAAGGAGTCACACTTATCGTGTTTTTCACCAGCGGGATCATGGAAACCTTTTTAAGGAAGCATTGACATGGATGAGATCAGAGATTCCTAAGTTGGGATGTACACCATGCATCCCTGCACTGGGGATTGGGAGAACCCATTTTGAAGCGTCATCACTGATGTTAAAGGCAATGGCCTATGGGAATCTTAATCATCAATCATTAATTGAAAAAAAGATAACTAATGCCTTGAATAATACCAATGTAGGTGCCCTTGGTCTAGGGGGTTCAGTAACCGCACTGGGGACTATGGTGAAAGTAGGGCCGCAAAGGGCTAGTGGAGTGCGTATTGTTTGTATGCGCCCCTGTTGTTGTGTTGAACCACGGAAAGCATCTATTTATCTTTCACAAGATTCACTGGAGTAAAGAAAATGGCAATTGGAAGAGAGACTGTGGAAAATTTATTAAAGCTTACCAAGCCCAAATGGAGGACCTCCATTACTAAGGTAGAACCTAACCGAATAATCACCCGCGGATACCCTCAGGAAGATTTGATAGGAAATATTTCATTTTCAGAAATGGTTTATTTACTCCTGAAGGGTGAAATTCCCCATGAAAAACAAGCCAAGATGTTGGAAGCTGTTTTAGTCTCTTTTTGTGATCACGGAGTAACCCCCCCCAGCACCCAAGTGGCCAGGATCATGGCCTCCACCGGTGCCCCCATGAATACTTGTGTCTCAGGAGGAATATCTTCCTTTGGAAAATACCACGCTGGTGCCCTGGAACGTTCCATGCGCATATTACAGAGGATAATTAAGGAAGGTGTTAATTCCAATGGCCCTCCTTCATCCAGTAGTGATCTGAAAAATTCGGCGCTGATTGTGGTGGAACACTTCCTGGAGAAGGGGAAAAAAATACCCGGATTTGGGCACCGTTTCCATGATGAAGACCCCCGACCAGTTAAACTTATTAAAACTGCCAAAAAATATGGATGTTTTGGAATTCACAGTGAATTAGCTGTTTCTATTGAAAATTTACTCCTGGAAATGAAGGGCATCCGTATGAATATAGACGGTGCCAATGCAGGGATACTCTCAGACATGGGGTTTGACTGGGAGTTAGGAACCGGGGTATTCATGATCGGGAGAGTTCCAGCACTTGTTTCACACATAAAAGAGGAAAAATCTGTTGAAAATTCTTTTAGAAAGTTTGTTGAAGTTGAAGATATTTATTACAATGGCTTAGAGTGTAGAAATATTGATTCTGATAGAAATGAACTTAATACATCCAAATAAGTTCTTATGCTCTTTTTTCACTTGAAAAATTAAATAGTAAAAGATAAATATAAGCCTTAATAGAGTTCCGTTTATCATGGTCATATTAGGGTGATTTAAATGACAACGATATCAGAAGCGATAACAACGATAAAGAAGGCTGAAAGTGATGCCGATAAACTAATAGAGGACACAAAAGCCAAGTCTTCTGAAATGATTCTAGAAGCCAAATCTAAATCAATAGAAACCATAGAAAAGGCCAAAGAGGAAGCTAACAGTGATGCTGAAAAGATCACTTTTGAAGCCGAAACTAACGCCAAAAAGGAAGCATACCAAATAAACAACCAAACAAATGAAAAAGTAGAGATAACTAAAACAAGTGCTGCCAAAATGGTTGATGAGGCTGCTGAAGTCATTGTGAAAAGCATATTATAGTGTGAGTACCATGTTCAAGCCGGCAAGGATGAAAAAGCTTAGGATAATCACCTTGGACAAGTACGCTGATTCGGCAGTGAGTTCACTTCACGAAGCAGGCTTAGTCCAGATTGAAGATATATCCGAGCGCATACAACAGGACGCAGAATGGAGGCAGATCCTGAAACCATCCAGCACCTCTCCTTTTACCGGTAAAATTTCTTCCCTTTTGATGAAAACATCAGGGACTGTTGATTTTCTAAAATCAATGGCCAAAAAAGAGAAGGGAATTTTACCCCTGGTTAAGGGTTTTATTAACCCTCCACCCATTAAAAAAGTAGAAGTAGAAACCCTGGATACCGAAGAACTTATTCAAAAGGCCGAAAGACTCCTGGGAGAAGTTGAATCACAAACAAAACCCCGGGAAGAAAAAATAAACCAGTTAGACTCTAGGAAAACTGAACTTGAAAATGCCCTTAGAGTTGCTGGTAATCTTTCCAATTTTGACGTTGATCTCGGTCTTCTGGAAGAATCTGATTATGTCTCTGTTATTGCGGGAAAACTATCCTCAGAAACCTATGATAAATTCATGGGTTATTTGAAGGATTTAACCAACGAAATTGTAGTTTTTGACCAGGACGATGAATCAAAAGGATTCAAAATACTGGTTATTGTAACTGTGAAAACCCACCAAGAAGAAGTTCTGAGTCAGTTGCGTAAGATGGAATTTGAAAGATTCGAATTTTCAGGGCTCAATGGTAAACCCTCAGAAATAATCCAGAAATCAGAATCTGAAATGGAATCTATTGCCCGGGAAAAAGAATCCGTCTTAAACGATCTGGCAGAAGTATCTAATGAATGGTTCGAGCAACTTAGAGCCCTTAAAGAAGAGTTGGAAATCGAAAAACAACGCAACGAAGTCTTTTCTTCATTTGGTGAAACTGATAAAACTGTTTTGTTTGAAGGATGGGTTCCGGAGAAAAAACTCAAAAAAGCTCTTTTAACCATTGAAACATCAACTGAGGGCCACTCAATTGTAGATGTAACTGACCCTGATGTGGAAAAAGACAATATACCAGTTCAACTGGATAACCCTAAATTCGCAAAACCCTATGAAATGTTCGTAAACATGTATTCTCCCCCGGATTACCGGGAAATTGACCCCACTATCCTCATGGCAATTGTATTCCCATTTTTCTTCGGTTTCTGTCTCACAGAAGCAGGTTATGGTATTATCGATGCCATGGTAGGCTATATTATTTTCAGAGGACTGGGAAGAAACAGCAAAACAATGGCCAACATGGGTCTGATTATGGTTGCCTGTGGAGTATGGGCTGTAATACTGGGACTGGTTACCAACAGTTTCATAGGAGACTTAATCCCTCGATTCATCTGGGGAGATACAAGTATGGCTCTTCCAACCACCATACCATCCATAAACTCCTTTGCACACCCTGAAAACATACTCATAATCGCCATAGTAGTGGGTGTAATACACCTGAACCTGGGTTTAGCAATTGGAGCCTACAACAACATAGTTCGTGGGGACACTAAAGAAGCTTTAGGAGCCCAGATTGTCTGGTTTATCCTGGAAGCAGGTATTGCATTACTGGCAATAGGATACCTCCTTTTAGGAGGCGGAATATTGATGTACGCAGGAGTAGGTATCTTTGTATTGAGCCTAATCATGCTGGTGTATTTCAACGGTATGTTTGGAATTATGGATTTATCCGGTTTCCTGGGAAACGTATTATCATACGCCAGGCTCCTGGCACTGGCACTTTCCACTGGTGGGATCGCAATGACCGTGAATATATTAACCGGAATTTGCGCTGAAATGATCCCTCTGATTGGAATAATAATTGCACCAATAGTATTCGTTGGAGGACAAATCGCAAACCTTGCCTTCCAAACACTGGGTGCATTCATCAATGCATTACGTTTGCATTACGTTGAGTTTTTCGCTCAATTTTACATAGGCGGAAGTCAGAAATTCAAGGCTTTCCGTGCCAAAAGAAAGTTTACTGATATAGGAGGAAAATAACATGGTAGAAGTCGCTTTAGGAACAGCATTAGCAGCAATCGGTGCTGGATTAGCAGTCGGTTTTGCAGGATTAGGATCAGGTTTAGGTCAAGGAATAGCAGCAGCAGGAAGTGTAGGTGCGGTGGCCGAAGATGAAGACATGTTCGCCAGAGGTATCATCTTCACTGCACTACCTGAAACCCAGGCTATTTACGGGTTCCTGATTGCCATACTCCTTATGGTTTTCACAATTATGGCTAACAAAGCATTGTCTCCTTCCTTAGGTCTGGTGGCAATAGGTGCAGGAGCCGCAATAGGGTTTGCCGGTCTAGGTTCCGGTATGGGGCAAGGTATCACCGCATCCTCATCAGTAGGAGCAGTAGTTGAAAACGAAGACATGTTCGCCAGAGGTATCATCTTCACTGCACTACCTGAAACCCAGGCTATTTACGGGTTCCTGATTGCTATACTCCTCATGGTATTCGGCGGAATTCTGGCAGGATGATCAAGATGAGCGCCGGGACAGATAAAATAGTCTCAAGTATAATGTCTGATGCCCAGATAAAAGTAGAATCCATATTAGCGGAAGCTGAAAAGGAAAAAGAATCCATTATCTCCGAAGGCAATGCTCAAGCAGCAGCAGAAAAGGAGAAAATCTTAGAAAACGCTGAAAAACAGGCAAAAATGAGGTATCAACAGATTATCTCAGAAGCTAAGATGAACTCCAGGAGAATGGAACTTGAGGCTCGAGAGGAAGTAATAGAAGAAGCTTTCAGCAAAGCTGAAGAAAAGCTTAAAGAAATAGCTTCTTCAGATGCAGCTGAATACAAGGCATCTCTTGAAAAAGTAATCACCGAAGCTGGTACTGAAATTGGAGGTGGAGACATGATAGTCCTCGTTAAAGAAAGCGATGCGGCTAAAATAAAAGGATCCCTACCTTCCATTGAAAAAGATATCAGCAACAACACAAGTACCCCCACTAAACTGGAGATGGGCGAAAACATCAACACCATTGGAGGAGCTATTGTTAGAACCAAAAATGGTGAAATAGAGGTTAACAACACCATCGAAGCAAGGATGTTAAGATTTAAAAAATCTCTAAGATCTGAAGTTGCCGGGATACTGTTCAAATAATAGGGGAGATTTCATATGGTAGAGGACATTACTTCATTAGTCACTGGACTGGGATTCCCCTCTATTGAAGCTTTTTTAGCGGCAGTAATTCTAGTACTGGCTATTTTCGGAGCAATAGTAGTTATAGCAACAATTAGGCCCGTTCTAGGCATGTTTCCTTACACATATCCCAATGCACGTGTAAGGGCCAGAATAGGGAGAATATTCAGTGAAAAACAGTTCCAGGAAATCATTGAAGCTGGGAACATTGAAGAAGTTAAAAATTACCTCCGAGGGTTCCCAGATTACGCCAAATACATTGACCAGTACCCCTTGGAAAAGGCCCTGGACACTCAGCTTGCTGAGAACTACGATTTAGTAGCCAGAATAACCCCTGAAAACAGCAGAGATGCATTCAAATTTCTCCTGAAAAAATGGGATATTAAAAATATAAAAAGCATAATAATCGCCAAAGAAGCAGGGCTAAATCAAGAAGAAACCATGGATCTGTTAGTGCCATTTGGTGATCTTTCCGATAAACTGGACACTCTCCTGGATGCAGACAATGTAACTGAAGTTTTAAGTGCCCTGGAAGGAACAGAATACACCCCCATCCTTGAAGATGCCATTCCTAATTACCAGGAAACTGGGATGTTACTGCCACTGGAAGCTTCCCTGGATAAGTACCTTCTGGAAAACCTCTTAAGAACTGTTAGCACCCCTGAAGATGACAACACTGCATACCTCAAAAATTATGTGGGTAACATAGTGGATGGAAGCAACCTTAAAATCATCTTAAGGGCTAAAGTGGATGGGCTGAAATTCGAGGATATCGAACCCTACATGATCAGTGATGGTTACCAGATTAGGGAATGGAAACTGAAGGATCTCATGGAAGCAGAAGATGTTGCAGGCGTGGTTAGTGGACTGGAAGGAACCGATTACGCACCAATACTGGCCGAAGCAATGGCCACCTACAGTGAAACCGGCTCCATTGGAGCATTTGAAACTGCATTGGATAATCAAGTGGATGAAACTGCTAAAAAGATAGCTTTAAAGAATCAGTTCGGAATCGGGCCCATGATTGGATTTTTAAGTAAAAAAGAAAAGGAAATTAAAAACTTAAAAATCATTGTCCGTGGTAAACGCGAAGAAGGATTCACCCCTGCTATGATCAAGGAGATGTTAGTATGAGTTCAAAAATAGCAGTAATGGCAGATCCTGACACCGTCACCGGTTTCATGCTAGGTGGAATCAAGGATGGATTCCCCGTTAACAACATGGAAGAAGCAGGAGATAAACTGAAGAAACTGGCCAAGGAGTACTCTATTATTATAACCACTGAGGAAATAGGCGATAATTTCAGAGAAATAATTGATAAAATTAGCAGTGAAAGTGCACTGCCCATGATAATTGAAATTCCAGATAAAAAAGGCTCAGTAGAACGGGAATCAGACCCAATCAGAGAGCTTATAAAACGAGTAATCGGGGTTGAGATGGTAGAATGACTCTCGAAGGAAAGATAATAAAGATAGCGGGTCCTGTTATAACCGCAGACGGTATGAGAGGGACCCAGATGTACGAGATGGTAAAAGTAGGTGAAGACAAGCTCATCGGTGAAATCATCGAACTTGAAGGCGACACCGCCACCATCCAGGTTTACGAAGAAACAGCAGGGATGAAACCCGGAGAAGTAGTGGAAAGTACAGGTGGGCCACTATCCGTGGAATTAGGACCCGGAATTATCGGTTCCATATTTGACGGTATACAGAGGCCACTGGAAACCATTAAACTCACTGTGGGAGACTACATTGAAAGGGGTGTGGATGTACCTGCATTACCAAAAGATAAAAAATGGACATTCAAACCCACTGCAACAGCTGGTACTGAAGTTAAAGGTGGAGACATCATTGGTGAAGTGCAGGAAACCTCAGCAGTAGTCCAAAAAATTATGATACCCCCACGAGTCAGCGGTACCCTCAAAAGTATCGTTGGTGAAGGGCAGTACACTGTTCTGGATGACATCGCAGAAGTGGAAACTCCTAAAGGCCCAGTTAAAGTGCAGATGATGCAAAAATGGCCAGTTAGGGTTGGTAGGCCTTACAAAGATAAATTAGACCCTGACATACCACTGGTAACCGGTCAAAGAGCACAGGACACCTTTTTCCCTGTGGCTAAAGGTGGAACCGCAGCCATACCCGGACCTTTCGGATCCGGGAAAACCGTTACCCAGCAGCAGCTGGCCAAATGGGCTGACGCAGACATCATTGTCTACGTGGGATGCGGTGAAAGGGGTAACGAGATGACAGAGGTTCTGAAAGAATTCCCAGAACTCGAAGACCCTAAAACCGGTAAACCATTAATGGACCGAACCGTGCTTATTGCTAACACATCCAACATGCCGGTGGCAGCCAGAGAAGCCTGTGTGTACACCGGTATAACCATAGCTGAATATTTCCGTGACCAGGGATACGATGTGGCCCTAATGGCAGATTCCACCTCCCGATGGGCAGAAGCCATGAGGGAAATCTCCAGACGACTGGAAGAAATGCCTGGTGAAGAAGGATACCCCGCATACCTGGCATCACGTCTGGCACAGTTCTACGAACGAGCTGGCCGGGTTAACACCGTGGGAACTGAAAGTAAAGTCGCATCAGTTAGTGTGGTTGGTGCAGTTTCACCACCTGGTGGGGACCTATCTGAACCAGTTACACAGAACACCCTGCGTATATGTAAAGTGTTCTGGGCACTGGACGCATCCCTAGCAGACAAACGTCACTTCCCATCCATAGACTGGCTGCAAAGTTACTCATTATACGTGGATAGTGTGGAAAGTTGGTGGGATAAAACCGTAGGCGCAGACTGGAGAGCAACCAGGGACGAAGCCATGGCCCTACTTCAGAAAGAATCTGAACTTCAGGAAATTGTTCAACTGGTGGGACCAGATGCCCTGCCTGACCGGGAAAGGATCACTCTAGAAAGTACCCGTATGATACGGGAGGATTTCCTGCAGCAGAACGCGTACCACGAAGTGGACACTTACTGTTCCCCAACCAAACAGTACCAACTACTTAAAACTATTATCATCTTCCAGGAACAGGCCACTGCCGCCCTGGAACGTGGAGCATCCGCAGCTGATCTAACTGATCTACCAGTTAAAGAAGAAATTGGAAGGATGAAATTCATCCCTGAAGATGAATTCGACGCTGCAATCAAAGATATCCAGGATAAAATAGTTAAACAGACAGGGGAGGTGTGAAAATGAACACCAATATCAAAACCAGAGAATATACCACAGTCAGAGAAGTGGCTGGTCCTCTCATGATTGTTGAAGGCGTTGAAGGCGTTGCCTACAATGAAATAGTGGACATTGAAACACCCAATGGAGAGATGAGAAGAGGGCAAGTCCTGGAAGTTAAGGGAGACGTTGCTGTGGTTCAGGTTTTTGAAGGAACCAGAGACCTCAACACCTCCACCACAAAGGTACGATTCACCGGAGAAACCGCCCATATAGGAGTTTCACTGGACATGCTAGGACGAGTATTCAGTGGTACCGGAAGCCCCATAGACGGTGGTCCTGAAATCATCCCCGAAAAGGAACTAGACATCAACGGAAGCCCGATGAACCCTTCTGCCAGGGAATTCCCAGCAGAATTCATCCAAACAGGTATTTCAACCATTGACGGAATGAACACCCTTGTTCGTGGACAAAAACTACCTATCTTCTCTGGATCAGGTCTACCTCACAACGAACTGGCTGCCCAGATCGCAAGACAGGCCAAGGTGTTAGCTGAAGAATCAGAGTTTTCAGTTATATTCGCAGCCATGGGTATCACCCACGAAGAAGCAAACTACTTCATGCGTGATTTTGAGAGAACCGGAGCATTAGAACGTGTGACTGTGTTCATGAACCTGGCTGACGACCCAGCCATTGAAAGGATCATCACCCCCCGTATGGCTCTAACTACTGCTGAGTACTTTGCCTTCGAGCATGACATGCACGTACTGGTTATACTAACTGATATGACCAACTACGCAGAAGCTTTAAGGGAAATTTCAGCTGCTCGTGACGAGGTACCTGGACGAAGGGGTTACCCTGGTTACATGTACACTGACCTTTCCAGTTTATATGAAAGGGCAGGACGTATAACCGGTAAAGAAGGTTCCATCACACAGATGCCTATTTTGGTGATGCCTCAGGACGATATTACTCACCCCATACCGGATTTAACCGGTTACATTACTGAAGGACAGATCGTTTTAAGCAGGGATCTGCACCGTAAAGGTATTTATCCACCAGTAGATGTACTCCCATCACTATCACGACTGATGAGTGGTGGAATTGGTGAAGGGCAGACAAGGGAAGACCACAGTGGAGTTTCTGACCAGCTTTACTCAGCATATGCTGAAGGACGAGACCTCAGAGACTTGATGGCTGTGGTTGGGGAAGAAGCTCTTACCGAGCGAGACCGTAAGTTTCTGGCCTTTGCTGATGGTTTTGAAAATAAATTCATCACCCAAAGCAGGGACGAAGACCGTTCCATTCAGGAAACCCTGGACCTCGGTTGGGAGTTAATGAGCTTACTACCCGAAGCAGAGCTTAAGAGGGTACGGGCAGAACACATCCCCAAATATCACCCTGACCATAAATAATCCCCTTCCTATTTTTTAGGAAGGAAAAAGAGTGATAAAATGGCACAAGAAATGATAGAAGGCATCAATCCAACCCGGATGGAGCTTCTAAAACTAAAACAACGGGAAAAACTTGCAGTGAAAGGGCACAGTCTCCTTAAAGAGAAACGAAATGCCCTGATCATGGAGTTTTTCAACATCCTGGAACGGGTGAAGGGATCCAGGGATGAAGTTTCTCTGAAACTCCAGGAAGCCTACCAGGATTTAACAGCAGCCCAGGTAATGATGGGTGATCTGTCTGTTAAGAAAGCTGCCATGTCCGTCACTGAATCAGTGGATGTGGACATCGACTCCAGGAGTATTATGGGAGTGGTGGTGCCAGTAGTAGAGTCAGAAATCTCCCAGAGAACCATTGTGGAACGTGGTTACGGATTCATGGACACCTCAGTTAAACTGGATGAAGCTGCCCGTAAATTCGAGGAATCCATCCAGCTCATAATTGAACTGGGCGAAATCGAGAAGACCATCATGTTACTGGCTAGTGAGATTGAATCAACCAAAAGGCGTGTGAACGCCCTGGAACACATCATCATTCCCCGGCTGGAAAACACAGTCAAATATATTGAAATGAGACTGGAAGAGATGGAAAGGGAAAGCTTCGTGCGTTTGAAGATGGTCAAAAAAACCATGGAAGAATCTGAGGAGGCCATTTAATGGTTAGAATAATCACAAGACTGGACCAGGTTCGAAAAGAACAACAAAAACACGCTAAACCGGCCATTGACTTTGAGATGGGTAACATCTCCGGGAAAGTCCGAGCTATAATTGCCGATGAAGAACAGGAATTCAAAGCCGGGGAAAACAAACCAGTCCAGATCAAAAAGATCGACATAAACGCTAACCATGTCTGCTTCATCAGCGCCTACGGAACCAACAAATACGGACACACCCTGGCAGTTGGTGAAGAAACCTATCTACCAATAAGCATGGACCGAACAGCAGACCATGCCCTCTTCGCAGCAGCCCTTGACTACAAAGTGGAAAAAGATGATTTATTAGGTATTCTAATACTTTTACCTGTGGAAGTAAACTTCTAAAGGTTGAAAATAAGATTAACCTGATAAATATCTCTAATTTTTTTTTAATTTGCAAATTCAAATAAAAATCTAGTTATAATAAATTTTAGTTACTTATATTACTTATTTTATTCTCTATCTAACAGTATTCTATTATTTATTCCATTAAGTTATTTCAATTGCTAATTTAATAAAAACCAATTAAACTGTATTGTAATCATTTTAATAAATCCATAAAATAATTATTAATTGCTCATTTTACTAAAAAATCAAAAAAGAAGGGTTTAAACACCAAATAATCGCTTTTTAATATAGTCATTGAGCGGTTCTTTGGCCTCTTGAATCTGGACCAGAAGATCATCAATCACATATTTAACATCATAATATGATTCAAGGGTTTCGTAACGTTTTTTTTCCAATTTTTTCAATTCTTTGACCTTGGATTTCCCACGAACACGGGATACGATCCCTGGAGATCGGCCTTCAGCAAAGTCCATATTGATCTTCTGTTTCATTTCCATAAACTCAAGTTTAATATTTTGGATGTCATTAAGGATCCTCTTTTTAAGGTCCTTTAAGATCATCTCTCTCTGATTGAGTTCGGCTAAAATCCGTCTGGAATCAGCAATAGAATCAGCTTCCAAATCAATAGTTGAAATTTCATCAATGAGAATATGGTAATCTTTAATTTTCATCTGAGGGTACCTTTATGATTTAAAAAATCGCGGGGAGTGACCTTTAAGGTTTTACATTCAATAATATCTTAAAAAAACCATCTTCAATTTCACACCAGGTTTCCAAGTCATCATGTTCCTTTTCCATTTCCCGGACCTTGTAAAGTACGTTGGTAATGGAGTAAGTATTAAACACTCCAGTTTTGTTTTCTGGTTTTGATGATATGAGAAGAATTAAAACCTGGTCACCCTCCACCATCACATTGTAATTAATACCATTTATGTAGATGGTATCGGATAAACGAAGAAGTAGTTTAATATGTTTAATGGGAAGTCCACTTTTGCTGATAATATCCTTGATCTTATCATTTTCCCGGCACTGTTCAATGTCTATGTCCATCTTATCCCAACCCAAATAATATCATATAATTTTAAAAAAGTTGTATCCCATTGGTTTGTACGAGCTCGTTTTCAATACTCAATAATTTATACTAAACAATATTATATTCCACCCAATATATTCTTAACTATGATGAGAGGAGATGGAAACCCGGATGACAGACAGTTAAAAAAGCAGATCATGGTATTAAACCGCCACCTTCCCCAACGGAGAAAAACCCTGAAAGAACTTTTAGAGGAAGAGAAACCCCACGTGATAGGAACAGACGGATCCCGGCATCGTTTCAAGAAAAACGAGCTTGATAAAATTTCATCAATGATTCCTGAAGTATCTTGGGGACGGTTGAAGTTACCACTATATATTGAGATAAGTTCCCAGATGAGCGGCTCCAGGATAAAGGGAAAAGTGGAATGTGAACTTGTTTGCCAGATTTTGAACAAGGAAGATTGTGGTGAGGAAATCTATATTTACAGAGGGGACACAAAGATAGTAAGAAGAGAGTTACCAACCACCTCCCAGCACATATTCCTAATTAAGTGACCCTGAAATCAAATAAAAATAATCGAATCCAATATTACCAATTATGTATTTAATATATCTCAATACAACTGATTTGTTATCTAATACAGCCCATTAAACTAACACAACCACCCTAATAAATAAACTGATATAAAAATAACTAAAAGGATGAATCTGATCATGGGATTTAAAAGTATGTGGCAGAAATTGAAATCATTCAATTTAGACTTTCTATATGATTTTGATTGGGAAGAGATAAAGAAAGACCCTGATAAAATGGCCAAAGTATCTATGCTAGTTTTCGGTGCTGAAATTATGGTTACTGTCCTAATTGTAATCGGAACTATCATCTTCATTCTGGCCGTGGTATTTAGATAAATGGCAGATATTAAATAATTTTACAGGATTTTATGAATTTTGACTTAATATTTTTAACCTACTTTTTCCTTTAAAAACAAGGCATTTCAATATTAGAAAAATTAAAGGAGATATTTGAAGGAATTTCCCACATAGGACTTAAACTTTTGTATAAATTTGTTGAAATTAAATTATGATAATATTTAATTCATTTTATTTATTAAAAATTCATTAATGAATAAAACTAATAATGAAACTTACATAGGTTAACTAATTTTATAAGTAATCTCATAGGATTCAATAGTTTTAAGTTATAACTTTAAAATTATGATACATTCCTATAATCAGAGTTATGTTTATCTTATTTGCAGAGTTTCACTGAATTGTAAACTATATCAGCCAGTCTTTTTGCCGAATATACCGCATCTTCCTTTACCTGCTGAGAAGTTACAATTGTGACCATGGGTTCTCCTTTCTCAATTATCACCCCTGGATGGGGTAGGTCGAAGATCCCAGGAATGTTCAGATCGCTCCACTGTGATCGTTGTTGGGCATGGACCACCATTTTAACTGCAAATTTACTGGGAGAGGGGACTTCCTTTAATTGTCCCTGGCACGCGGCCAGGTGGAGTTCGGCCATGTTCACATCAAGTGATAGTTCTGCACATTCAAATGTTCCCTGCAGCCGAGGGTTTACTTCAATCAGGTATAGTTCCCCATTTCGAGAGATGAAATCCACCCCATTAGAACCTATTAGGGATAGGTGTCCCACAACTTTTGGGGCTAGTTCGGAGATCTTCTCACCGCCTGTGTATGGAACCAGGTTTCCACAGTATCCAAATGGCTCCTTCTGACCAAGTTCAGTGTCACCAGTGATCTGGGTGCTGGTGAGTATGGTCCTGGCCTCATCCCCACTAGAAAGAACTGAAGCACTGATATTTTCACCATGAATGAACTCCTGCAGTATCCATTGGTGGGATTCAATTTCATCCACCAGATCCCTTTCTCCCAGCATTATCTCATTATCAGATCTCATCTCAACAACAACATCCAGATCATCTGCCATTTGTACCCCGTAACCACCAGCCCCCTGACGTGGTTTTAAGATGAACTCCTTTTCTTTGGTATTCTGGATTATCTCCTGGACTTCGCAGATATCTGTAGGGAGATAAGTTTCAGGAAGATTAAATCTGTCTTTAAGTTTTTCATATAGGGAAAATTTATCCTCAACCATTTCCACATCCCTATTTCCGATAATTTTAGATGAATGGAACCAGGAAGGAGATGCGCCTGCGCAGCAGATAATACCATCTACTTCATCGGCCATTTCCAGGGCCATTTCTCTGATAATGTGTGGATGGAAGTTTTGGGTAAATCTACCACACGAGATGAGTGGTTTCTGGTCTAAAAATGATTTTGAACGGTCTGTCCAGGATTTTGAATCCGCAGTTCCGAAATAATCAGCAGAATAAACAATGTATCCTAATTTTTTAAGGGAGCAGGCCACGGCACGGGTATTTACACCCACTATTAGAATGTTTTCCATGTGATCCTCCCTTAAGAACATGTGATTAGTGTTTAGAAGAAAAATAGTCCCGAGCGGAGTCGAACCGCCGTCGCCGGTTCCAAAGACCAGCAGGATTACCACTACCCCACGGGACTAGACATTAAAAAAGGCTGCAACTGCAGCATTCACCTTTTAGGCAGAGGTGATATTTAAAGTTATCTACAAGGTATTTAAAGGGGATCATAAGACTCAGCGCGAGCCCGGCTTTGCTTTCATATCGCACTTTATCTTCAAACGACAACTTCGACATTTTCTAGGATTACTGGTGGGTATGAAATCCTTTTTTCCAATTAAAAGGTCTTGAACACGATTTATTAATGATATTATGTCTTTTTCTGATTTTTCGTCGAAATAAGCTGACCAAAAAATGTTATCAGTTCCCCTTTCCCTTAGAGCAGCCACTATATTCCTTTCATCTTTAACCATATCCTGAAAAGCCAGGCAATAGCCGTAAACCTGGTTTATTGATGATGCGAATGCCCTATTTCCTGGTTTATCATCGATGATAATGAACTGGTCAGGAGTCATCCATACTTCATCGATGTATCCCCTGATACCGTAAAGTTTGGATATAACCGGGAGTTCTCGAGATAGGAGTTCTGTAGTTAGGGATTTCTCCAGCATCCCTTCAAAGGTGGTGGGTTCGGCATCCTTTTGGAATTCCATCTCTAACCGGGTATGTTCCTCAGTTCCAATAACCATTTTCAGGGTGGGTTTTACTTCCACACCCCTAACATTTTCAAGGTATATGCTGTACTCACAGTATCCCTGCTTGTTGAGCCAGCTGATGGGGAAATTGTTACGTCCATCAATTATCATCACCTGGGATATTTCAGGGTGGGGTTGAGAACTGGTTTTGGGCATGGAAAACACCATAAAATAATTTTCAAATTATTTCTCAATATTATTTGAATCTTTGTTATGATTTGGATATATTTGAAGTGGAATTCTGTTCCAAACACTGAACATGGAATTAATTAACATTATAGATTTTAATTTTACTACTATGAAATTGTTGAGATATAAGCCTCCTATAAATCTGTTAAGACATAAGAATAAAAATTTTAGGGTAGAGTATTTGAAAAGTAATCAAATTACTCTGAAAAATTCTAGTAACCCTTAAAGTAAGATTTTTTTTGAAGAATAATCAGATTACTCAAGTATGAGAGTTAATCTTCCTTTTCTTCTTCTTTTTTGGTGAGGCGGCTCCTGAGAACAGTCCAGATATCCCCCTTATCCTCCTCAAAATCCTTATTTTTAATTTTACTATCTTCTTTAATTTTAGATTTCAGATTAGTAATATCATCAGGCTTATTAGATTCTAGATCAGCGGATGGTTTATTAAATGCCTGTTGTTCCGTCTTGAGTTTTTCGGTGATCCTTCTTTCCTCTTTCAGGGCATTGATCAGTTTCTCCCTATCACTTTCCAGGGTTTTGACCTTTTCTTCAAGTTCCTGAAGGTTCCTACGAGTTTTATTATGTTTACTGAATAATTCTTTGTAGGTTCGGGACAGTTTACTGTGTTTCCACTCCAAATCTTCGAAATCAGCTTTATACTGGGCGAGTTTACTTTCATATTCATCTTCTATACCAGAAGCATCTTTGAATTCACCATTTTCATCAACGAGATCGGATAGATCATCCTGGGGTATGATGAACACTTCCATACTGCAATCCAGATTATCTGAGCGTTTCAGGGGAACCAGGTACTGGTTGTATTCATAGGTCTTTTTCTGGCCGCCCACTGTTTTTTTGGTCTTTTTCTTATAGCACTTGACCGCAGATTTAACTAGCTTCACCATGTAAAAAAACTCTCCTTTATCTATATCCCTATTGGTAAGAGGGTCTTTTATAGTTGATGATGGCCTGAAGTACCAGCCCCTATGCCCATCTACTAATTCAAATCAACACCATAGTTTAAGGCATATAACAACTTACAGAGAAAACATAAACGATTCTAAGTTATATTTCCCACCCAATATTTTCTGGACATCCATATATCATGATTTAACCTAAATAACATATCGAATGGGATAATTATATTAAATGGATTAGCTTATGATTAAATGAATTGAATTCAGGATAATACAAAGTTTCTGGATAATAAAAGATTGAATAATTTTGGATGCCCCTAAAAAGAAAGAAGTGTAACGATATTATGAAGACTGATAAACCAATCCTAGGATACGATCGGTTCCTGATGATGGCTATTTTCAATGAAGAGTCTGTCACCCTGGAAGAACTAGAAGATAAAACTGTGCTTTTCTTATCACTCATATGGTACCAGCAGTTACCTGAAAAAGAGGAACCACTGATGGAAAGATTGTTTTTCACATTATCCCATCTAAGATCAGAGTTAGAAGATCAGCGGAAGAGTAAAAAGGTTGGTAAAACCGAAGAAGAATGTGATAAGCTTATCCAAAAGGGGTGGGTGAAACTGGAAGATGATCATTATTCTGTAACTGGAGATGGAGAAAAAGAGGCCCAAAAATTTGTTAAAAATATGGAAAAAAAGGCTTCTCTGGTTCGGAAGGATTTTTTTAAACCTGCAGCCGCAGCCCGGAACACCACTGTATTAGATGCCTTTTTAGCAGTGATGAAATTAGGATCAGGTCTGATCAGTGGAAGTGTGGGACTGACTGCAGATGGTACTGATGCCACCATGGACACTGTTTCTGCATTTATGGTGTGGCTGGGAATCAAGTACCACCGGGAAACCCTTAGTACTCTCCTGGTGATATTCGGATTATTCTTTGCCGCCCTCAGCATTGGTTATGATTCAGTGACCCACCTTATAAGCGCCTTTTATGGGACACTGACCCCTATGGGCATGCCATTCCTGGTGATAGCAGTGGAGGGAATTGCCATCCTGGCAGCTGTCTTCCTATTCTATTACCAGCGTTACGTGGGAAAGGTGAATTCCAATCTAACTCTAATCTCCCAGTCAGTGGACTCTAAGAACCATATATTCATAGGTTTATCAGTGATTGCTGGTGCAATTTTCACTTTACAGGGGATTTACTTTGTAGATGCCCTTATAGCATTATTCATTTCCATCGGAATCTTCAAAGATGCTACCGACTTACTCAGAGAGGCAATTTCAGCCCGTAAGGGGAAAGAAGAAAATTATTCCCAGTACAAACTTCCCCTGGAGGAATGTTGGGAAGGGAATAAAATGATGGCCTTCCAGAACTGGGTACTGTACATCCTGTGGACTACAGAGAAAAAAACCAGAGTTGAAATTGTTTCCTCCCTGAAGACTGCTTTCAGTCCCGGGAACTATATTCCCGTACTATCTGAGCTTAAAGCCACTTGCAAAGATACTCATGACTTTGAAGGAGATTTTGAAGGACTGATAAACCCCCTGAAAGAGCATAAACTCATAAATGAAGATGGAAAACACTACACTTTAACTGAAAATGGAGTAAAGTACTTGGAAGACTTTATGAGTAATTTCGACTACTACAATGTGCACCTGTCGGATACCATCCTCCTGGCCATGGCTGAGGATGTGTATTAATAAAAACATAAGGGAGAAAAAAAACTCTCCCATATGTTTTTCTTAGTTAAAACAATAAAAAAAAGAGGGACTTTGATTAAACCAATAAAGATTTATTTATTTTTTAATTCAACGTTGTATTAAACTTCAATAATTGATAAACTTTATTTCTAGTTTTGTTAGCTGTTTGAACTATCTTGTTTGTATATAATTTTAATATAATCAATAATTGATCTATTCGTTATAGTTCTGTTTAACGAAGTAAAGATAATACGTTTTAACAACGTGTAAACTCCATAAATAAGCGAATTTAATAAAAAAAATATATCCTCAATTTTATATTATAACTGAGGATTAATTTTATAGTCAAATTTACATCAAACTCTGCTCTTTTTTGCTGAATATCAATGCAGATATCAAGATCATTAGCACTGCGAAAATCGTTACCACAATGACATCCACATATAATGGAAGTACTGATTGGTGTAGAATTATATTCCGCAGAGCATCCACTCCATAAGTTAATGGGTTGATGTAAACCGCTGCTTGTAACCAGGAAGGAAGTCCAGTTATGGGGAAGAGAGCTCCACTAAGAAGGAATATGGGCATTACAATGAAACTCATGATGAGGTTGAACCCTTCCATACTATCGGTGAACGATGCAATCAAAAGGCCCATTCCAGATAGGCCCATGGAAATTAAGATTATCACTCCGGTGGATAACAGAAGAGTGTAGATGTCCATGGGGACACTGACCACAAATGAGAGAAGGAGAAGTATCACTCCCTGGATAAGAGCAGTAGTGCTGATTCCAATTGCTTTTCCCAAGACAATTGAAGGTCGGGATATGGGAGCTACCAGTATCTCCTTTAAAAATCCGAACTGGCGGTCCTGTATCACAGAAAGCCCGGAAAACACCGAGGTAAATAGGATGGTTTGGGCTATTATCCCTGGAAAGATGAATGCCTGGTAACCTCCCGACATGTTACCAAACCTTATGGCTGAACCCAGCCCAGTTCCAAATATAAGAAGCCATAAAAGGGGTGTTACCACCGAAGTTAGGATACGTGACCGGTAACGGAGGAATTTCTTGTTCTCCCGGAGCCAAATGGTGTAAATTCCCTCAATTTCTGCCATAAACCTATCCCCCCTCCCCCTGAATGGTTCTACCCGTGTACTTAAGAAACACATCCTCCAGGTTAGGATGTTCCAGTTCTATAGAGTATACGAAGATTTTATGTTCATTGGCAAAATTCACCAGCTCCGCCACCAAATTTTCACCCCGCTCTACCATTAACTTAATCTCAGAGTCCATCACAAAGGTTTCTCTGACAAAATCCAGTTTCTCTACTTCTTCCGTGAACTTCTTAATATTATCCACATGCATGGTGATGGTGTCTGCTTTTAACTCCCTTTTCAAGTTTTGAGGTGAATTTGAAGTTATGATCTGTCCCTGGTTGATGATGGCCACCTCATCACAGAGTTTATCCGCCTCTTCCATGTAATGCGTGGTCATAAGGACTGAAACATCCTGATTCTGGTTTAAATCCTTAATATACTCCCAAATACTTTCCCGGGTCTGTGGATCCAAACCCAGGGTGGGTTCATCCAGGAAAAGAACCTTAGGATGATGTATAAGCCCCCTTCCAATTTCCAGTCGACGTTTCATCCCTCCGGAGTAGGTTTTAACGAATTCATCCGCCTTCTTACCCAGGGCAATAAGATCCAGTATTTCATCAATACGACTCTGGCGAATATCCTTGGGCACACCATAGAGTGAAGCATGCATCTGGAGGTGTTCACGACCTGTGAGCATGTCATCCAGTGCCCGGGACTGGAAAACTATTCCAATGGACTCTCGGACCTCTTTAGGATGTTTAGTGACATCATAACCATTAACAGTGGCTGATCCACTGGTGGGATGCAGTATGGTGCATAGCATAGAGATTAATGTGGTTTTACCCGCCCCATTCGGCCCTAAAACTCCGTAAACACTATTTTTAGGCACATTAAGATTCACTCCGTTAACTGCGGTGAAATCATCATATTTTTTAGATATATTATGGGTTTGGATGATGTATTCCATGCTTTTCCTCCAGTCGAAATAAATTTATCTTAAATGAAACTGGGTGCTGGTAAGATTTAATAATATCGAAGAATCCATTTCATGATATTAATTTATCATTAAAATTATTAATTTTAAGCTACATAACTATTAGATCAAGTAGAATCATTAGGTTGGATAAACTCTGAATATGAGAAAAAATTAAGTTATAATTTCAAAATTAAGAAAAGGGGGAAATGTTATTGATGGTTAAACTGATTAAATCAGCGGGAATAGCCCATCACTCTTATTTTATTGGAGCCAGTGGTCGGGCAATTGTGGTTGATCCCCGTAGGGATGTGGAGGTTTATCTGGATCTTGCAGAATCATGGGGGCTGGATATTACCCACATCTTTGAAACCCACCGTAACGAGGACTACATTATTGGTTCGGTGGAACTGGCTCATACCACTGGGGCGGAAATATTTCACGGTGAAAACCTGGATTTTGCCTACGGTAACCCGGTGAAGGATGGAGATAAGTTTCAGTTTGGTAACATAGAACTGGAAGTTCTTGATACTCCTGGACACACTTTAGAAAGCATATCCCTGGTTTTAAGAGACCTAAGTGTGTCGGAAGATGCCCAGATGGCATTTACCGGGGATGTGATCTTTGCCGGAGAGACAGGGCGAGTTGATTTTTACGGAGTTGATCGACGTCCAGAGATGGCAGGATTGTTATACGATAGCTTGTTTAACAAGATTCTCCCATTGGGTGATCAGACTGTTCTTTGCCCAGCTCATGGTGCGGGTTCAGTTTGTGGGGCGGATATACGGGAACATGATTACACCACTGTGGGTTATGAGAAGAAAACCAATCACCAACTACAGGTCAGTAGGGAAAAGTTTATCCAGCTTAAAACTGCTGAAGAACTATACACACCACCCTATTTCCAGAAAATGGAATTTTATAACCAAAATGGAGTGCAAATATTAGGCAGACTTCCCTATATTAATGCTTTAAATCCTAGGATCTTGAAGAACATGATGAAAGACCGACTTTGTATCCTGGATATCAGGAAACCCACCAGTTTTGCAGGGGGACATATAAATGGTAGTCTGAACATCTGGAGGGAGGGTGTTCCTGCCTTTGCGGGATGGTTCTTGAACTACCAAGACCCCATTGTGTTGGTTGATGACCATGACCACCGAATGGATGAGGTTCGCCAATCACTGGTCAGACTGGGTTTTGATAACATTTATGGTTATCTGGCAGGGGGTTTTCCCAGCTGGTATCTCCATGCAGAGCATCTAGACACTCTAAATCTGTGGAGTGTTCACCAATTAAAAGAGGAACTGGGAGGGGATTTCTTCCTACTGGATGTGCGTAAACTAGAAGACCACACTGAAGGTTACATTGAGGGGTCCCATCATATCTATGTAGGGGAATTACCAGAGAAAATTGGGGAAATACCCCAAGATGTTCCAGTGGTTGTCTACTGTGATTCAGGTTACAAATCCACCACTGCATGTAGTTATCTTAAAAAATGTGGTTACACTGATTTAACCAGCGTTCTGGGGAGTATGACTGCCTGGACTAATGCAGGTTACCCTGTGGTTAATGAATGATCTGGGAAGGATGGTTTATCATGGAATTGCTTTATCACTTTTTTATTTTATCCATATTTCTTATGGAAAAATATAATATTGGCATAGACAACAATTTAACTATAAATATTTAAGGGGTGATGCTTTTGGACATTCTTAAAATTCCATCCATGGAAAAAAAGGAATATGATGAATTTATCGGGAAACAATACGTTAGTAGAATTGCTTTTAAAGGGGATTATCCCTATATTGCTCCATTTTTGTATGTTTTTGATGGGAAATTCATCTACTTCCTCAGCACCAAATATGGTAAAAAAGTGGAACTCATCAAGAGTGACCCTCAGGTTGCAGTGGAGATTGAAAAATACAGTGCAGACATGGCACAGTATCGTTTCGTGACACTGCGTGGCCAGATAAAGGAGGTTACCAGTGAAGTGGAAAAAATTGATGTTAAGGAAAGGTTCGTGGATATGATCAGAGAAAAAGATCTCTCACCCAATGTACTGTCTGCCCTGGGACATTCACCCCAAGACCAACCTGAATCCATATTAAATGAAGATAAGTGTAATGTTTGGAAATTAGTGAATGTTAAGGAAATTGTAGCCCTTAAAAACTCTTAATCCCCTAAAATCAACTTTTTTTCATGAAATCATTAAACAAATATTAATTAATAATAAAGGAGGTTTGATTGGGTATGGAAGGTTTTAATTTAAGAGAAATTCCCAAATTAGTGGCCTCGGTACTTATAGTTTTCTTTTCTGGCGCAATAGGGAGTTTAGCCACTTATCCAGAGATAACAACCTGGTATGCGGCCCTGGCTAAACCAAGCTGGACTCCTCCCAACGCATGGTTCGGCCCCATATGGTCCACTCTTTACATTCTTATTGGAATTGCCCTTTTCCTGGTTTGGAGACAGGGATTAGATAGGCGTGATGTTCGATTTGCCATTGGGATATTCGCGGTGCAACTAGTATTGAATGTTCTATGGTCTCTGGTGTTCTTTGGATTGCACTCAATAATAGGTGGATTTGTGATTATATTCCTGCTCTGGATAACTATCTTAGCCAACATGATTGCTTTTTATGTTATTTCCAAACCTGCAGGACTCTTAATGGTGCCCTACATAATCTGGGTGAGCATTGCATCCTACCTGAACTATAGTGTGCTCATGTTGAATTAAAACCACCGAAAACTCTTATTTTATTTTTTTAAACCCTTAAATGAAATCATATCCTTGTAATGGGATGGAAAATGGGATGCTATGACTTGTCCAAAGAGGAAATGCAAAAATTAGTCCTTAAAATGGAAAATGATTAATAAAAGACCTTAAAAATAGTAAACCCACCTCCATTATTCATAGATGATGATTTTTATATTCTAAAAATGTCTCCTCTATTTTAGGAAGGATTTATCATGGTCAGGATCTTTTCAAAAGAGATATAATTCAGTTGGCAGGTCAACTTCTGGAAAATGATGATGAAAAGGTTCGGCAGGTGGGGGTGTACCTTCGGGGGAAATGGGAAAGATTAACCCGGGAAGAATTGTATTTACCAGTCAATTATAGGGCAATTCACTGAATTTAATGATGAATTTAGTGCCATTAGTCCTATCAATTTCCATTTCACCGTTTAATTGATTTACTAATGTATTAACAACCATCAAACCGAGTTTTTTGGATTTTTGGGGATCCAGATTTTCCGGTAAACCGATTCCATCATCCTCAATGATTAGTATATGAGCATCATCATCGGTTTTTAATTCAATTTTTATGATACCCTTTCCCTGTGGAAAAGCATGTTTGATGCTATTGGTTGCCAGTTCATTGATTACCAGACCACAGGGCATAG
This sequence comes from Methanobacterium subterraneum, assembly GCF_002813695.1. Classification (NCBI taxonomy): domain Archaea; kingdom Methanobacteriati; phylum Methanobacteriota; class Methanobacteria; order Methanobacteriales; family Methanobacteriaceae; genus Methanobacterium; species Methanobacterium subterraneum. The sequence goes on from NZ_CP017768.1 coordinate 1,480,647, forward strand.
CAGTCTCGATACCCATCTTCACGCCTTTTATCCGCATTTCCAGGATAACAGATTTCTTATTCACACGATAAAGGTTGAAAATGTCATATAACAACATTTCCACATAGTTTTTAAAGTTTATACGTCCAATATCCTGTGATTGGTATATGTTTTCATGGATCATGGCCATGGCCCTGACCCTCCCCTGACATTCCCAGAGTATATCTGCAGTTTGTGGATCTTCCACCTGAAGGCGTTGTAAGCTCAGAAGACTGGATATGATCTGCAAATTGTTCTTAACCCGATGATGGATTTCCCTTAACAAAACTTCTTTCTCTTTTAAAGAATATTTAAGACTATTTTCAACATTTTTAAGTTCTGTGATGTCTTCCATAATTAGCAGAATGCCAATCACAGTAGTTTTAGTTTTTATTAGAGATGGTCGGACTCTGAAGATTATTTTCTTCCCCTCTTTATTTTATAAGATCCATTCAACTTGTTTTAATTCATTTCCAGAGATCAGATCATTTAGAATCTTCCGGGATTCTTCATTGTGCATCCCCATCATGGATCCCATATGCAAAAAGTTTTGGCCAATAATTTCCCCATTTTTAAACCCGAAAGTCTCTTTAAACTTCCCATTGAATTCTACAATGTTTCCTTGGCAGTCAAAAAGAATTATAGCCTCTGCTGCGTTTTCAAAAATACTTTTAAACCTTTCTTGAGATTCTTTAATCGCCATTTTAGATCTTCGTAGTTCAGTCATGTCTAAAATAGAGGCCATACTCTTTTCGGTGCCAGGGATCATGGCCACAGTTAGATGAACAGGCTTAACAGCACCTTTACGAGTAACAATTCTTGCTTCATAATTTCGAGGAGCATAGTCCGGATTTACTCTACGTAACTGGTGGTACTCTTTCATCTGGGAAATGTCTTCCTGGGAAAAAATTTCAGTCCACTCCATTTTACCCTCAATCTCATTCTTGGAATACCCAGTTAATGATGTAAATTGCATATTCACCAGGGAAATCAACTTATTCTCTTCGATTATAACTGTTGCTGCACCAGTATTTTCAAAAATAGTTTGATAATAAGTTTCCTGGGATTGTTTAAGTTTATTTTCCATTTGTTTCTTGTAAAGAGCCACTTCAATGGATATTTTTAATTTGCGAATGTCGTAGGGTTTTACCAAGTACCCATAAGGTGCGCTGATAAGGGCCCGGTTAACAGTGGCATCATCTGGAAGTGCTGAAATGTATATAACTGGTATTTCATGTTTTGAAATAGCTTGAGCAGCAGTAATACCATCCATTTTACCCTTAAGAAGAATATCCATAAGTATAATGTCCGGTTTTAATGTGTTGGCTTTTTCAATCGCTTCTTCACCATAAGATGCAATAGCCATCACATCATAGCCCATAGCCTGGAGGCTTCTCTTTAAATTCATAGCCTCCACCATTTCATCTTCTACCAGGAGAATCTTTGCCAAATGTTGCACCTCTAACACATATTTTAGATGATCATCATATTTTGATCATTACCGACATTTTATAATCTATTGGTGTTTAAGAATTAATAATTACTGTTAAACCAGAACCACCTATTAAAAAATGATTAACTGGGATTTTTTATAAGTATAACCCTTAATTTTTTCATATTTTGTTTTGAATCGAATTAATTTCATTTTAAAAAAGAGAAGAAATGTATCATCCGGGTTAATATATCTTTTAATCATACGAATATTGACAGTTGATGTGTTAATTACATAAACTATATATTGAACTATTGAATATATATTCACAACATGGCAAGGCCCCGGAGATTTAGAAGAATTTCAGAAGAACCACAAATACGATGTTTTAAACCAGAAAGAGAAGATTTAGAATCTATTGAACCTATTGAAATATTAATTGATGAATTTGAAGCAATCAGATTAAGAGACTATCATGATATCCAACAAAAAAGATCTGCTGAAATAATGGGGGTTTCACAACCCACATTTCATCGCATATTAAGCTCCGCCCGGAAAAAAATAGCCAATGCACTGATTAACGGTAATTCTATAATCATAGCCGGGAAAGACCAGCTATTCAGATACAAATGCAATGATTGCAAATTCCAATGGCAAAACCCCCGTAAAGAGTATAAAAACTGTCCAGACTGCAGATCTGCCAATATAATCACCATCGAAGATTATCAAGAAACCGAAGAATCACTTTTACATCGAAAGTCTTATGGTGGTAGGGGAATCGGAGCAGGACCTCCAACAGTTTGCAAATGTCCCCATTGTGGTTATGAATCTCCTAAGACAATAAAAGTGCCATGTAGCAATACAAAATGTCCTAAATGCGAAACTCCCCTCTGTGGAACTTGAAGAATACTAAAAATAAATCATTTATCCATAAATTCCTTCAATTTAGTTAGATATGACATATGGCTAGAAAAAGGGAAAAATGAGTGTAAAAAAAATTATATAATCATTGAAAGGTCCCTTTAATAATTTCATAAAAAGAATGGGTGGTTGAATGTCTTTCATAGAAATAAAAAACATAACAAAAACATTCAATGGCGTTGAAGTACTGAAAGATTTGAACATCAATGTGGAAGAAGGAACAATTCTTGGAATTCTAGGAAAGAGTGGTTCTGGAAAATCAGTTTTAATAAACATGCTCCGTGGAATGAAGGATTACAAGCCAGATGAGGGCCAAATAATCTATAACATTGCACTGTGTCCTGAGTGTCTTGCTGTGGAACCTCCTTCAATGGCCAGTACAACCTGTAAATGCGGAAGCCAGTTCGAAAGTAGAGAAGTGGATTTCTGGAGTGCAGATCGGTATGTGTTTGCAGCTATCCGGCGACGTATCTCCATAATGTTGCAGAGAACCTTTGCACTGTATGAAGATGAGACTGTGATAGATAATGTCTTGAAATCAATCCAGGGACATGATTCCGAGGAAAGCACCTACATGGCAATTGACCTCCTTGATCTGGCCCAGATGACACATCGAATCACACATATTGCCCGTGACCTTAGTGGTGGGGAGAAACAAAGAGTGGTACTGGCCAGACAGCTGGCCAAGGAGCCCATGGTATTCCTGGCAGACGAACCCACCGGCACCCTTGACCCTACCACCGCCGAATTCATCCATCAGGCACTTATTCAGGGTATTAAGGGTCAGGGCCTGAGTATGGTGATCACATCTCACTGGCCAGAGGTAATGCGGGATCTTTCAGATGAGGTTATCTGGCTGGATAATGGTGAAATTATCCAGAAAGGAGACCCAGAAAAAGTGGTGGAAAGTTTCATGGAACACGTGCCCCGGCCTAAAATAAGTGAAGAATTTAAAACTGGTGGCCCCATAATCGAACTTCAAGATGTGAAGAAACATTATTACTCCATTGATCGAGGTGTGGTTAAGGCTGTGGACGGTGTTAACCTCAGTGTAGATGAAGGAGAGATATATGGAGTGGTAGGTCTTTCCGGAGCCGGGAAAACCACCCTATCACGGCTTTTATATGGTCTGACTGATCCCAGCAGTGGAAAAATAAATGTTAAACTGGGAGATCAATGGATCGACATGACTGAGAAAGGTCCTTTTGGCCGTGGCAGGGTGAAACCATACCTCGGAATTCTCCATCAAGAGTACAGCCTTTACCCCCATCGTAATGTGCTTGGAAACCTGACTGAAGCTATTAGTCTGGAGTTACCAGCTGAATTCGCCCAGATAAAAGCATTGTACGTTTTGAACGCCGTGGGATTCAATGAAAATTATGCAGAAAAAATTCTACATAAATATCATGATGAACTGAGTGGAGGGGAACGACACCGGGTGGCTTTGGCCCAGGTGCTGATTAAAGAACCGAATGTGGTTATCCTGGATGAACCCACCGGTACCATGGATCCCATAACCAGAGTACAAGTTACAGATTCAATTAGAAAAGCTCGTGAAGAACTAAATCAAACCTTCCTCATAATATCTCACGATATGGACTTCGTGCTGGATGTTTGTGACCGGGCATCCATTATGAGAGGAGGTAAAATCCTTAAAACAGGACTACCAACAGAAGTGGTGGATGAGCTTACAAGTTCAGAGAAAAATAAGATGTTAAGTGGTAATAAAATTTAAAATAAGGAAATTGTCCTTGTTTTATCTTTTTCTTTATTTTTTGGAGTTTTAGATAGATAAACCACTAATTTTAAAAAATCATGGAAGGTGATGATGTGTACAGAATACTTTTATTAGCTTTAGCTATCGGCGTGATTGTTTTTGTTGCGATTAACGATCCTGTAAAAAAATATTAAAAAATCTATTAGATATCCAAATTTTTTCCTCCTTTGATTTCCAGAATCAACAACATTAGCAAAAAACAATTTATGAACACTAATTTAAACCCATGGGAACTTGAAATTAATTAGTTTTTCTATGTAACCTTTCCTGAACTTTCTCACTTTCAAGCTCCCTTAAAGCATCTGCCGCTATCCATTTAGCACTCTTTGAATGAATTTTCTGAATTTCCTCAGATACTATGATGGCTTTCTTATTCAATTCAATATTCCTTTTCCCTATGTGTCTTAAAGCCCAATTAACACCCTTTTTAACATAATTACGGTTGTCAGTTGCCTCCCGGATTATTAATGGGAAGAATTGTTCGAATTTTTCATCAGCTGCCTTTTTATCATGGACTGCCAGGACTGCTATTAATGTGAAGGCAGCCCTTTTAACGAATTCTTCCTTCCGCTGGCTCCATTGGAATACTTTTTCATAGGCATATGGCGTCATACGGAATAATTTCATGCAGCACTGGTCACATATCTCCCAGTAATCAAATTCAGAAGTCCACCGATCCATTTGTTCTGAGGTAAGCTGTTTAGGGTCGTCAATCATACAGGCCAGTATCCGGGTCTCTCTATATCCTGCTTTCCAGAGCTGTGCTGCCAGATGATGATCCTTTCCCACAGTTTTTGCAATCTTTCTTAGATCTGGGATGCGGACTGCATAGGTTTTTTCCGGGCTGATACCAAAACGGGCCATACCCTCCACATCCTCCGGGCTGGAGAGTGATTCCAGTTTCTGGATGATTTCATGATAATCCATCTTTATAGTCTCCTTGTTGAAGTAATTCTTGGAATATAATCCTTAAAAATATCATAGGAATAGAATTAAGAGAGTAAGGGATATTATGCTGAGTGATGTGGTTAGGAATATGCAGGCTGCAGTTGCCTTCATATCCAGGTCATAGTTGATGGCCAAGACCAGGCTGAGCATTGCCGAAGGCATACCTGCCTCCACAATGGTAACTGTTCGGTCCAGGCCAGATAGCCCCACCAATCCCACAACGATCATGGCAATAATCGGGGATATAACTAGTTTAAGTACTGAAACAAAGGATGCTACACCAAAATATTCTTTAATACCCCTAAATTCCAGTGAAAGGCCTAATGATAGCATTATCATAGGTATTGCAGCACCACCCAGGTAGTCAAGGACACTTGGAATAACCGATCCCAGTGGTAGATGAAATAAATTAGCAAGCAACCCTATGATCACTGCCAGTAATGGTGGGAAGAAAATGGATCGTTTGATTATATCCTGGTATCTGCCGCCGTATAAGATTAAAAAGAATATCCCGAATAATATGAATAGTATGGTGGATCCCACATCAAAGAATACTGCCCTTACCAGTCCTGCAGCCCCAAAAACCCCCAAGGTGACTGGATACCCTAAAAATCCTGAGTTGAAGAGGGTGGATGCCACCACCACACCCCACCTGGTTTCTGGGGAGTAACCCTTAAGATAAGTGAATGCATAAGCGATGATTCCAGATATTAAGCCCACTGTTATACATATAAGGGTAATAGTACCGAAAGTTTTAATATTAGATAAATCAGCATTGAACATGGTTAGAAATATCAGGGCAGGAATTGCAATGTGAACTACAATCTTGTTAAGGGTTTGGGTATCTTCAGCCTTTAAAAAATCAAGTCTACGGCATACATAGCCAATTATAATCATTATTACAATGGCAATGATAGTTTCATAGGAGTTCATATTATTCAAGGGTTTATTCTCATGACAGTGCAAGTGATTAAAAAATACTGTTTTAGTTCACTTATTTAATTTAGTTATATCCAAATTCAATATTAATAATTTTCTCGCCCCTTAAATCTATTATTAAGGATAGAAACGTTTCAATACTCTTAATGCATTTAGAGTAATCCATTTACTGGGTTTTCCCTTACGTTCAATATTGGTTTGGAATCTTCCATTGAAGGTGTTCTCCAGGATCCACCGGCCTTCATGGTCCTGTTTGGAGATCATAGCCTTCAGGGATTCATGCATTCTTTCATCATTATAACCCAACCGAGTGAGTATTTCCAGAACTTCCAGGGCATCTATACTCCACATCAAAGGGAAACCGAATTCCAACCATTTAAAACTACCCCTGACCGGAGGATGGTTTCTTTTATGGATATGGTGGTTCAACATATGTTCCACGCCCTTAACAATGTAATCGGAGATTTCAGGAGTTCTTTTATCCTCAGGGATTTCTGCAAAGGCTTTGAGTGATTTTACAATTATACTGTGGCAGGTGCGTTCCCCCCAGCATTGTTTCCACCTGTTATAAGGCCATTCATCAGGGGCTTTTCCCGGTTCATCATCGAAGCGTTGGTATTTTATAAGCCACTGGAGAGCTTTTTGAATGCGATCATCACCTAAATATCCTAATCGAATGAGACTCCACGCCATATTGGCGGTGAGGCAGGGTAAAACTCTTTCGGGATCACCATGCCCATCTTTCTTGTGGCTAATATATGAAAATGCACCACTTTGTGGGTCCTGGGATTTTTCAAGGATGAATTCACAGGCTCTTTTAATTCTTTCATCATTACCATCCGCTCCAAGCTCTGCCAGGATTATTAACTGCCAGGAAGTCCCCTTGTATTTACCACGAACATAAAAATTCTCAGGAACACCCCAGTATCCACTTGACTCCTGTTTGGCCAGTATTTTAGGTACAACACCATTATTCATTATATTTTGTCTGGCATGAATCACTTGGGAGTCGTTTTGGGGTTTATCCAGGATATCCAACAGGGTGAAATATCTAACTGAAGGATTATCATCTTCCAGTAGCCACTGGGTTGGATCTGAATTTAAATATTCTTTCCAATCATTCATCAGTCCACTATCTCCTATGAAACACTTTAACTAAATTTATTTTTAAGATTAAAGTTGAATTTGGGATTATATCTCTTGTGAATTAGATAATTTTCCTGATCTGTATAAGTACCAGGAGGATAATGAGAATAAAGGCCCATATCCCCATGGCCAGATAGGTTATTTTATATGCTTTAAAAGCATCCCATGTCTTTAAAGGTTTTATTCTCTGAACATAGAATGTTATGAGGCCAGATAGGTTTATACAGACTAAATTAACTAAAAAGAGTAAAAAAGCACCTGTTGCCAGATAATAATGGCCAGAACCTAATAGAAGGCCGAAAACAGATAAAGGAGGGAGCAGGGCTACTGCCACCATCACCCCAATAAGTGCACTGGATACATCGGTGGTAAATGCAATGGATCCTGCTATTCCTGATGCAAAAGCCAGGAAAATCCCAGCCAGGGCAACATCGGTTCGCAGGGCTATGGCCGGAATAGAAGGATCGAATGTTACCAACACTCCAATGATCACCGAAATAATTATGGAAATCCCCACACCAGCAACGATGCTTTTAATAGAAACACGGGCAAGATCATGATCTTTAAGAACTGTAGCTAGGGATAATCCCATATTAGGGCCTAAAAGAGGGGCAATTACCATGGCCCCAATAATCACCGCCACATTATTATTCAAAACACCAATGCTGGCTACCAGTGACGATAAAATCGTCATGAGTAAGTAGATTTTTGTGGGTTTGCTTACCGCTAAAACATTGGTATATAACTCTTCACGACTTATTCTTTCTGCAGCAACTGATTCTTCATCGGGAGATAATCCATTTTCTCCATTGGAAGTTTCATCAATTCGAGGTATGGATGCTTGCACTGGGAGAATAAGTATTCTAAAACCATTTAAATGGGAAAAACGTTTTTCCAATTTATCAAGGGTGCTTTCACTGTCTTCAGTAGTTAGAAGGACCTTAAACAATATTAAATCATTACCTGCCTTCAAATCAAATATTTCTATAATATTGCATTTTTGAAGCAATTCCAAAACTTCTTTTTGATATCCCTGGGGAATAACCATCTCTATTAAACGTAACGTCACCTGAAACACCTACCCCTGAATACCCATTTCATAATCTAACCACATCAAAAACACCTCTCCTCTGGAAAATCAAAATAACAAATACTGCTAATAAAAAAATCCATATAATTAATGCCATATTTGTCATTTTTTTAGCTTTACCAACTTTTTCTGGAAGGATGGGGTGTATTCTCTGGGTGATGAATGTTATAACCCCTGCTAAATTGATGCACACCAGGTTTACTAAAAAGAGTAAAAGAGCTCCGGATGCGGGATAGAAATTCCCAGAACCTAAAAGTAATCCAAAGGTAACCAGTGGAGGGAGTAATGCCACTGCCACCATAACTCCCACTAAAGTGGTTCTAAAACCCCGAGTGAAAGCCAGAGCACCCACAATCCCTGAAGACAGAGCCAGAGTAACACTTCCCAGACCTACATTAGTTCTCAGGAAAAGTTCGGGAATGGTTGGATCCACCTCTGAAAAGAAACCAAGCAACACTGATATTGCCAGTGCAGTGCTGATTCCAGTTAGATTAGTTTTGAGGGTATTGATAGCCAGATCCATATCTCCAAGCACTGTTGCCAGGGATAAAGCTATGTTAGGCCCAAAAAGAGGTGCTATAACCATAGCCCCAATGATAACTGCCACGTTATTATTCAAAACACCAATGGCAGCAACCAGTGAAGATAATATGATCATTACAATGTATACATTTGAAACACGGGAAATATCAGATATATCTGCATATATTTCCTGACGGCTCAACCGGTCCACCAGTTCCTTAGAACCCAACCTATCTACCAACCCATCTACAATGAGAGTGTCTTCCTCTTCCTGTTCTTCAGGTAATATCCTTACCGGTACTTCAGGTAGAGGTATGGATGCTTCAACTGGGACCAGAATAACTCTGAATCCCTCCACATCAGAGCAATGTTCCTGAAGAAGATTGAGTATGGCTTCAGTTTTTTCACGGCGAATCAGTATGTTTAAAATCATTTGCCCATCTGATGAGTCCCCATACCACATGGAAAGCACTTCATACCTCTCTAAAAGCTCATCTATATTGTCCCTTCTTTTTTCTTGAGGTATTGTTGCTATAATCAAACGATAAGCCATCGAATCCCCCTTACAACTACAAAATCTCCTATCATATAATATGGGTCTGCAACATAATATTTCTTCTTAATTTCTCATGTGACTTCTTAAATAAAACAAATTTCAATTGTATATAATGGCAAATCTGCCTATATTACGAGTTCCAGCCGAGTAATTCTTAGAAATTTACTAAAAATGAATGATCATTTTATAATAAAAAAAATCCCAAATTAATATTATGAATGAATTAATTATAATGTTATTATTTTTTATAGCCGCTTTTATATCCATATTTGTGGGTACAATAGCTGGTTTTGGAACATCTATCCTATTTCTTCCCATTGCACTTATTTTCGTGGACTTTAAAAGTGCATTGGTAATGGTGGCCATTACCCATCTGGCTGGGAACTCTGGGGCAGCCACATTTTTCCGCCAGGGCTTAGATAAAGGGTTAATTTTGCTTTTTGGTGTTCCCAGTGTAATCCTAACTGTGCTGGGTGCTTACATTGTAACCTACATTCCTCAAAATATTTTAACCGCCCTATTGGGGATATCCTTACTTATATTTTCTATTTATTCCTTCAAAAATCCTGATTTTAAAGTTAATGCCACTAAAATTAACACCATCCTTGGAGGAAGTTTATCAGGATTTTTACAAGGGTTTATGGGAGTAGGTGGTCCCTTAAGAGGTTCTTTTCTTATTTCTTATGGTCTGGATAAAACTACATACATAGCAACGTTAGCTGCCGTAGCAGTTTTGATTGATTTGGCCAGGATCCCTGTCTATTTTTCCAGTAATCTGCTGGATGTTCAATTTTATTATTGCATCCCTCCCTTAATTGTGATTGGTATTTTAGGATCATACACTGGGAAGAAAGTGGTAAAAAAAATTCCTCAAGATACTTTCAGAAAAATTATATTGGTTGCAATTGGAATATCAAGCTTAATGTTAATTTACAGTGGAATTTATCCAGCTCTATACATTAACTGATGTAAAAATGATTATAAAAAATCAACACATTCAATTTTAATATGAGATGAATATGTGCTTTTATGGGGATGTATCTGCTTTAATAAGATAAAACAACAGCTTAGAGGGAAGATATCTGTTTTTCTGGAATACTCTGATTTTCATCTGATTTTGTTTTTAGTAGAAGTATGTGTATGGTGACAGCAAAACCAACTAGTGGTAATAATATGAGAAGATAACTTCTATCCTGGAAAATATAGCAGGATATAATTAGAGTTATCCATAAAAAGGCAACACTTTTAATTTTAACATCTAAAGGCACTCCCTGTTTGGTCTGGTAGTTTTCAATGTAACTTCCAAAGTAGCGATTATTGGATATCCATCTTTCCGCTCTTTTGGAGCTTTTGGTAAAGCAGAAAAACGATGCCAGAACAAGGGGTGTGGTGGGTAATACTGGAACGACCACCCCCACAGCCCCTACCCCCAGCAGGGTTGCACCTAAACTGAAGAAAAATAAACGCTTGGTTTCCATTTTTTTAATCCTTTTGATAATCTTATATTACCATTGATAATTTACATATAATAATTCTTAACCAAATATGCGTCTTAAACACACCCCTTTAATTATCATATCCCCCCATTTTCTTAAAAGGTTTTATTCCGGGAAATGTTTCCTGAATACTCCCACCAGTTCATGGGGATCCTTAATAATATAGGTTTCATACATCTTGGCCAGTTTTTCCACATGTTCCACATCTTCCTTGCGGATGGTGATCTTCAGATCCTTCCCATCTGGAAGCTGGGTGATAGTAACACCCTCTTCAACATCAGAAGGTAATATGTAGATGGGAACATCAGCTTTTTGGCCCATTATGGCTGCGTTGGAGATTAGTGTGTCACCCATTCGCATGGCGATCTTGGCCACGGTGTTGGAGGTGGCTGGTGCAACTAACATGAATTCATATTTACCTAACTGGATATTACCAGCTAAAAATGGTGCATTGGCATTGATTTCAACCCAAACCCGGTCAAAGTTGCTTTCTATATCATTGGATATCCCATAATATTTCACCACCTGATCTCCGGATTTGGAGATGAATACTTCAATGTCCACCTGATCCTCGAATTCCAACCGTATTTTCTCCATGACCTTCATGGTTTCCAGTATTTTATCACCGGCACCGGTAATTCCCCAAGCAATTTTTTTCTTTTTTACCATTGCATAACACCTCTATCCCATTCCAATGGCTGTGAAAAATAAATAAAAATAGTCAAGGAGGTGAAAACCACCCCATTCATGAGATACATCCCCCATAGACTCCATCTTAAATTTTGGTTGCTTCCACTCTTTCTCCTTGGGTCATTTCTGCCAATTCTTTCACCCTTCCAACATCCAGCCCAATACCTTCTGCAACCCGGGTTCCATACTCCACATCACATTTGTAGAATAGGGAAGTTTGACGGTACTGTATATTTTCTTTAGCATCTACCAAATGTCCTACGATATTGGAGACCAGGTTGGTTTTAGCCTCATCATCCAGAACCCTCCGGTAGAGTTCACCGGCCTGGACAAAATCAACATCCCCAGTTGGCCTGGTGTGTCTTGCAATGACTGCTTGCACTTCTATGGCCGGAGGACTGAAAGATGCATCTGGTTCCGGTCCGTTCATTGAGTTAGGATAATAGTTGGGACTGGATCCTCCATTATCATCCACATTCATTGGACCATCACGTTCGTAATTGGCGATTTCAGAATTTTTAGCCCGGTTTACAGGTATTTGGTGGAAATTTGCACCTAACCTGTGCCGCTGGGTGTCTTCATAAGAGAATAGTCTTCCCTGGAGTAGTCTGTCTGGTGAGGGACCTATTCCCGGTACGAAGTTGGAGGGGGAGAATGCTGCCTGCTCCACTTCAGCAAAGAAGTTTTCGGGAGCACGGTTCAACACGATTTTACCCAGTGGGATCAGTGGATAATCCGCATGGTACCATACTTTGGTTATGTCGAAGGGATCGAACTGGTAGTTAGCTGCCTCTTCTGGTTTCATTATCTGAACGTACACTTTCCACTCAGGATAATCAGCGGATTCTATTGCATCGTAAAGGTCTTCAGTGGCATGGTTAGGATTTTCCCCAGCCATTTGAACTGCTTCATCATTGGTGAAAGTCTTATTGCCCAGCACTGATTTTATATGAACTTTAACCCATACGTACTCATTCTCCTCATTGTACCACATGTAGGTGTGGCTGGAGAATCCATCCATGTAACGGAAGGAGTAAGGTGTTCCCCGGTCTGAGAAAAGGATGGTTACCTGGTGAACTGATTCTGGAGTTAGTGATAAAAAGTCCCAGAACATGTCCGCATCAGGTAGGTTGGTTTTAGGGTGTCTTTTCTGGGTATGGATGAAGTCCGGGAATTTCACAGCATCTCTAATAAAGAAAATGGGCGTGTTGTTCCCCACCAAGTCGTAGTTTCCTTCTTCAGTGTAGAATTTGATTGCAAATCCACGTGGATCACGTGCCGTGTCGGCTGAACCCCGTTCGCCGCCTACTGTTGAAAAGCGGATGAACAATTCAGTTTTTTTTCCAATTTCCGATAGGAACCTGGCCCGGGTGTACTGAGAAAGGTCATGGGTTACTTCAAAGTATCCGTAAGCCCCGGCTCCTTTGGCATGTACCACCCTTTCAGGTATCCGTTCCCGGTCAAAATGAGCCAGTTTTTCTATGAGGTTAACATCCTGAAGCATGGTGTAACTGGATCCTTCACCCGTGGTTATGGATGCCTGGTCATTGGGCACTGGATGCCCCTTGTTGCTGGTTAGTTTTTCGTTTTTCAATTTAATCCCCCAATTAAATTATTAAACTTGGTTCTATATAGAACTTGGTTCTATATAAGTTTTTGTTCGATAGTTTTTTATTGGATTTCCACCAACATTAGTCTATGGAAGAGAAATTAAAAGAAGAAAAAATCAAAATTACTCCCCAGAGAAGGGAACTTATTAGAAAGTTAAAAGAACTGGAAGAAACACACCCCTCCTTCAACCGGATCTACCAGGCTGTTAAAGAGACACAACCAAATGTAAGTCGTTCCACAGTACATGATAATCTTAAACTGCTGGTCCAACGAGGAATTATAAGAAGTTTCAATTATAAAGGTGAAACTCGCTATGAAATGAGTCAGAACCCCCATGTAAACCTGGCTGAATTCAATAAAGATATTATTGATATTAAAAATGAAAAAGTCAATGAAAAGTTAGATGAAATCATGAATATTTTAAAGGAAGAAGAAGGTATTGAGATCAAATCATTGTTAGTACTGGTTGAGAAATAATATAACTCGTTTTCTTTGTATGAATTCAAAATAGGATTTAATATTTGATCCCAGAATCATAATTTTCATTTTGATTCATTTATTCAGAATTATCTTTAATAATACTAGTCTTTTGCATATCCCGCCAATACTTTAAAGTTTGATCTTTAGTAGCGTATTTTCCCAAAATTTTACCTAAAAACATGGAATATAATTTAGGATTCCTCACATTTTATTAGACAGCAGATTTCAATCCCTCGGAATTTTGATTCAGATTAATAAAAAATATAACACAAGTTTAAAATCCATTTCAAGGCATATTAACAATTTTTTTTAAGTATACAGAAAAGTTAAATGTTATTATGAACAGAATTAGATTACATGTTAAAAATTCCAAATATTAATTCGGGATTAATAGCATTAATATTTGTTTTATTGTTGGTATCTATTTCCATGGCAAACGCCCATCAACCACGCCTGGATATCGGAACCTCGGTTTCTATTGAAAATCCGATAATGGTAGATGATCCTGAGATATCCAAGGCATTTTACGGGGAACTGGATGGGAAACCTGTTTATTATCAAATACACTCTCCACAACCCTTTCAGTTATATGTGAACCTGTTGGTGCCCACCAGTCCCGGGCAAGGTGGTGAACTGGTGTCTGCAGAGGTCACTGATAGTTCGGGAGAGATGATTATGTTTCTCAACGGCACAAACTCCACCTGGACACCTTATTTTGAGGAGTTCGGAGGAGATTATTATCTTAAGGGACCAGAAGCGACCCTAAACGTTCCCGCTGGCACCTACAACATCCGGGTCTTTAACACCCAGAATCAAGGTAAGTATTCCATTGCCATTGGAAAAATAGAATCTTTCCCTGCCAACGAAGCCATCAGCGCCCTTTTCACCTTACCCCTCTTAAAGGAGCAATTTTTCAGTAAACCGGTTTCAACATTATTTTTTGAGTTTTTGGGAATTATACTAGCCATGGGAAGTCTCATGACGCTTTTAACTCTCATGGTAAAATCCAGAAAATCTGATGAACTCACCAGCATCACCTTCCTGGTTGGAGGTATACTTACACCATTACTGTGGATTGGAACCATAATAACCACCCTAGTATGGGCCGGAGTGATATATCAAAACCCCAAGAATATACTGGGACTGTTTAACAGCCTTATACTGATGATAATCCTCATTTTAACCTGGAGAGTTAATTCTAAAACTCGGGATGCTGGTAAAGAAAAACTACCCTTCATATCCACTTTTATCCTGGTAATTTTGTGGTGGATATTCTCACTTTTAGCCATAACCGTGACTTAGAAGTTAATGACTGAAAATAATAAATCTTGAAGAGAGAGATATAAGTATAAGGTGATAACATGGATGCATTTGAAAAATTGATAGACAAACTGAATCATTTGGATGGAGAAAAACGTTTAAAGACACTTGAAGAATTAGAAGGGGACTGTGTCTGCCCTATTTGCCCCAGCTATAATGATTGTGCTAAAGAAAAGGATGAAAATGTTTTCTGCATCACCGGAAAAAGTGAGGGTTGCATTAACATGGAACTGGGTTGCCTGTGCCCTACCTGCCCTCTGGCCCAGAAATACCAGATTGGGATGATGAACAACTTTTACTGCCACCGTGGCTCAGAAACCGAACAAAAATAAGAACAATGACTAATTAAATGCATTTATATTAAAGAACTGATGATTCGCATAATTAGTGGAAGAAGATCTTTTTTATTAGAGTTGTCATAAGTATCATTATATGAGTCTGGAAGCCATCATCATAATATTTACAGCCAGCTTGGTAGAACTATGGCTGGCCATTCCCCTAGGGCTGGTTATGGGGGTAAACCCAATAATAATCACTATTGTATCTTCAGCAGGCGCCATAACGGCCGCGATTGTTGTTACAATCCTGGGAGATAATTTAAGAACTCGTCTACTGAAATGGAGATATGGTGATGAAAATGCTTTACAAGAAACCCGGTTGTATAAGGTGTGGAATAAATACGGAGTAGTAGGTCTTGGCTTATTATCACCCCTGATTTTTGGCGCTCCACTGGGTGCTGCGGTGGGAATTGGATTAGGGGCTCAGAAAAACAGCCTAATAATATGGATGAGTATAGGAATTATCCTATGGAGTATTGGATTAACTGTTGCCGGATCAACGGGAATATTAACCCTTGAACAAATGATTAAATAAGATTTCAAACAATCCAGGCTTTAAATTCCTAGATAAATAGAACATTGAAACTCCTATTCACAAACTTTTAATAGATGATTGGACGAAACATTTAATAGTATATTAGGCTAACTTTACACTCAGAAGAAGTTAATTAAGCTTATGAACCATAAAATGAGGGTATTGATTTTATCGTAACATCAAACATCACTAACGTGGATATTTGATGTTTTTTAGAAGGTGTTAAATTGGAAAAGATAAGGGTAGCGATAATTGGTATAGGCAATTGTGCCAGTTCACTGATCCAGGGTATTTACTACTATGCGGATAAAAAGCCAGAAGAAGCAATAGGCTTGATGCACTGGGAAATTGAAGGATACAAACCATCAGATATAGAAGTGGTGGCTGCATTTGATATTGACGCTCGTAAGGTTGGGATGGACGTAAACGAAGCTATCTACGCCCCACCGAACTGCACCACAGTATTCTGTCCAGATATTAAACCAAGTGGTGTGAAAGTGGATATGGGCTGTGTTCTAGATGGTGTAGCTCCACACATGGCAGAATATCCTGAAAATCATACATTTGTAGTTTCAGATGACTCTGAAAAGGGTAAAGAAGATATTGTGAAAATACTTCAGGATACAGGAGCGGAAATCCTTTTAAACTATCTCCCTGTGGGATCAGAGAAGGCAGCCCGTTTCTATGCAGAATGTGCCCTGGACGCCGGTTGCGCATACATTAACTGCATGCCAGTATTCATTGTCAGTGACCCCGAATGGTCTGCTCGTTTTGAAGAAAAGGGAATACCCATGGTTGGAGATGATATTAAAGCCCAGATCGGGGCAACCATTACCCACCGAACCCTGGCCAACCTTTTCCGAGATAGGGGTGTGGAACTGGAACGGACTTATCAGCTAAACACCGGTGGAAACACTGATTTTTTGAACATGCTTAACCGTGACCGGTTGGATTCCAAAAAGGAATCAAAAACGGAG
Organism: Methanobacterium subterraneum; assembly: GCF_002813695.1. Classification (NCBI taxonomy): domain Archaea; kingdom Methanobacteriati; phylum Methanobacteriota; class Methanobacteria; order Methanobacteriales; family Methanobacteriaceae; genus Methanobacterium; species Methanobacterium subterraneum. The sequence continues at coordinate 1,497,443 of NZ_CP017768.1, forward strand.
GCAGTGCAGTCTGTGTTGGGAGAGAGGATGGATCCGGAAAACATTCACATCGGCCCCTCCGATTACGTGCCCTGGCAAAAGGATAACAAACTCTGCTTCCTCAGGATGGAGGGAAAAACCTTTGGGGACGTACCCATGAACATCGAACTCCGTCTCAGTGTGGAAGACTCACCCAACTCAGCAGGGTGTGTTATAGATGCCATCAGGTGCTGTAAGTTGGCACTGGAAAGAGGTATCGGAGGACAACTCACATCCATCAGCGCTTACACCATGAAGCACCCCCCGGAACAGTTCACTGATGATGAGGCTGTGCAGATGGTGGAGGAGTTTATTGCGGGTGAACGGGAACGATAATAATCCTATTTTTTTAATATTCCTTCCTTTTTCTATAATTTTATAAATTTACAGATTTTCCCTTTTAATTTTAGAATATTACTATGATTGTTGCCTTTTTCGCCTACAATCCCATGGAGCTACAAGGACATTATGAATATGGAAGATCCTGAGAGGCAAAAATGGTGTTTGGAAAAAATATCAAAATTAGAAAAAAGATTGGAAAATTTTAATAAATAAAAAAATTATCCAATATCCCCAATCTAATCCATATTCCAATTCCTAACCGTAGCCTCACACTCCAACTGGGGTATCTGAGTATAATCTGCTTCTTTAAGGTCTTCTCTGACTTTTTCCAGTATTTCATTCCTGGTGAGTTTGTTCTGGCTGGCTTTCATTTCCTTGCAGAAGTAATAGGTGAATGCACCATGCCAGTCCCCATCGATGTTGGCATCGGCACTGGTCTGATCAGCACGGCATGCAGCCCATAATATGTGTTGACGCATTCCTTTCTCCAGGAGGGCTTTATTCAAACCTCTTTGCCTTTTTCCATCAACTCTTTTAAATGCTTCCAGGGATGGTGGTGGTATGTATCGTGTTTGCCTGTCCCATATGAGGTCGATTGCTTTGAGTCCGGTCCCACTGTGACAGGTATCCAGAAAGACCTCCAGAACTATCTCATCTGGAAGTTGAATGAACATGTCCCGTAGCTCATCATCCACAATTATATGTTCAGGATCCCACTCATCTTGCTTTTCTTTTAAGTCATAGGGGCAGAAGGCTTCATCCACCCGATCGGACTCATCTCCACTTAAATCTGGTACCTGAGTGCCATGACTGGACATGGTAAATACCAGGTGACTGTATTTACCTGATTTGGCTCCGACTAACATTTCTTGAAGATTCTTCATTATATTAGCCTTGGTAGCCTTAGCATCTGTGAGTTTAACTATGTTATCTGATTGGAATTCAAATAATATCTTTAATAAATTTTCCATATCATTGGCATCATTCACACAACCCCTCAATGCAGCTGAAGGAAAGTATTTGAAATTATTTATTCCAACACACAATGCTCTTTTACCAGTCACAGATATTCACCTCAAATTAAGTTTTTTCATAAATTATATTTCCGATGCCCCATTAGTTTTGAATGTGGATTTCCCTCTGCAGTAATATTAATTTTTATCTGCTACACCTTTTTTATATAAAATATTGCTATTATAAAACAATATTTAAACTATTTTTTTGTTTAAAGAATTATTTGACTTTTAATAATTATGATAACGGCAAATATTTGGTTTTTAATTATATATAAATATAATAGCCAGTATTGTATATAATATTTTCATAATTTTAAATAATATAAAAAAATAGGGTTAACATCATATTATCTAAGCGCATGTGAATCATACTATAAATTTTTATATGATCCTGCATCTTTTGCGCACCTTTAAGGTAAGGATATAAGTAAGGTCGCACTAAGTATATAAGGACATTAAAATTCTAGTTTATAATTAATTATATCGCAGTTTGAGGGTCATCATGACGAAAATTAGGCTAATTGAAACCGCTTTTAGAGATGCACACCAGTCACTCCTGGCTACGAGAATGAGAACCAGGGACATGCTCCCCATTGCCGAGGAAATGGATAAAGTAGGATTTTTCTCTCTGGAATGTTGGGGAGGGGCCACCTTTGATACCTGCATCCGCTACTTAAATGAGGATCCCTGGGACAGGTTAAGGAGCATTAAAGAACTGGTGAAAAAAACTCCACTGCAGATGCTACTCCGTGGGCAGAACTTGGTGGGTTACAAACACTACCCCGATGATGTGGTGCGAAAATTCGTTGAAAAATCATATGAAAATGGTGTGGATGTTTTCCGTGTGTTCGATGCATTGAATGACATCCGTAACATGGAACTATCCATTAAAGTTGCCAAAGAACAGGGAGCCCATGTGCAGGCAACATTAAGTTACACTACCAGCCCCTATCACACCATAGAAAAATATGTGGAGCTTGCCAAGGAACTGGAAGCCCTGGAATGTGATTCTCTTGTCATAAAGGATATGGCCGGACTTATATCACCACATGATACTTATGAACTGGTTAAAACTCTTAAAGATGAAACTGATCTTCTGATTAACCTGCACTGCCACTGCACCAGTGGTATGACCCCCATGAGTTATTATGCAGCTTGTCAGGCAGGAGTTGATCTTTTAGACACCGCCATATCTCCACTAGCATGGGGTGCTTCCCAACCACCAACGGAAAGTGTGGTTGCTGCTTTGAAAGAAACCCCCTTTGATACGGAGTTGGATTTGAAGCTTTTAAACCAGATTAAAAAGTATTTCGAAGAAATAAGGGAAAAATACAGTGGAATTATTGATCCAATCACCGAGAGGGTGGATACGGATGTTTTATTATATCAGATCCCCGGAGGAATGCTCTCAAACTTTGTTTCACAGCTTAAAGAACAGAATGCACTGGACCGTTACGAGGATGTTCTTTCTGAGGTGCCACGGGTGCGAAAAGACTTGGGCTATCCTCCCCTGGTAACCCCTACCAGCCAGATTGTAGGTATCCAGGCTGTAATGAATGTTCTTGGTGGAGAAAGGTACAAAAATGTCTCTAAAGAAGTTAAAGAGTACCTTAAAGGATTTTATGGAAGACCACCAGCACCCGTTGACCCGGAGGTTGCCCATAAAATCATTGGCGATGAGGAACCCATAACCTGCCGTCCTGCCGATTTTCTAGAGCCAGAACTTGAAAAATTCAGGGTAAAAGGAGAAGAGATGGGGATCATCAAAAAAGAAGAAGATGTGCTAACATTTACCCTTTACCCTGCTGTGGCTCCGAAATTTCTTAGAGGGGAAACAGAAGAGGAACCATTAGCCCCGCCAAAATCAGAGAATGTTATCAGTACTCCTACCGCAGTACCCACCGAGTACCAGGTGGATGTGGATGGTGAGAGTTTTGAGGTTAAGGTAGTTCCCACTGGATACTTAGAGATAGAAACCACCGAAGGAGTCAAGCCTTCAGGACCCATGGAAGGTGGGGTGAGCTCTTCCATGCAGGGGATGATTCTAAAGCTCAAGGTGAAAAAAGGCGACAAGGTCAAAGAAGGGGATGTAGTTGCAGTTCTGGAAGCCATGAAAATGGAAAACGATATTCACTCCCCTGAATCAGGAACTGTTCAGGATGTCTTCGTAGATGAAGGTGATACAGTTGGTACAGGGGATACCTTGATGGTTATCAAATAAAACCATCATTCTTTATTTTTGCCATATGGTTAGGGAATTGATCCACAATTAAAATAAAAATCTAATTTTCAACAGCATTTGCAGGAAGAAGAAATAAATTAAATTTAGGGACCAGGAAGTTTAATTTAAGGACCAGGAAGAATTTCTTCAACCTCTTTGGCCTTTGCTTCCATTTCAAAAAGAATAAGACCAATTTGAGCTTCAGTTTCTGTCAAAGCAGTGAATATAGCCTTTGATCCGGCAGGTATTAATAATATATTTCCTTTTTCTGTTTTAAGTGAAATTTCACTCACGGATCCTGTTTTCATCTGTGTTGAAGCGGCTTCAGCAGCACCCATGATGGTTGAACAGAGTGCTGAAAATATTCGAGCATCAACATCTGGAGGAGTTCGGGAACTGATAAGTAAACCTTCCTTGGAAACAATGGCACAGGCTTTTATCTGACCCACCTGCAAAAATGATGATAAAACCGCGTCTAACATTTCCTTTTTAGTTTCAACCATGATATTAACCCCTAATTAAAAAATATAACCATTATATATTTATTTAATTCTCCTTTTTAACTTTTAATCAATATTCTGAGTACTCCACCTGATCCTTAATATTTGCTTCCATAAATGCCCGTTTTCGGCGCATACAAGATTCACATAGCCCACAATGCTCATTTCCCCCATTATAACAGGAATAACTGAGTTCTAAAGGTGCCTTCACCTCATATCCCAATTTTACAATATCCTTCTTATTGAGGTCTATGAGTGGTGCTTCAATTTGAATATCATAAAGGGATCCAATGTCTAAAAGATGATTAAATGCATTTAAGAATTCTTTAGAATTATCTGGGAATGTGGCTGCTTCCTCCAGATCCCAGCCAACAATGATCTTCTCTGCACCTTCAGCCTCTGCAAATGATAAGGCTATGGATGAAAATACAACGTTTCTACCGGGAACCCATACCTTTCGGGCAGTTTCATCACAAACCTCTTTATCATCCAGCTGGTCCATGGAAAGCTCAGGGACTTCCTCTTCACTGGTCAGGGCAGAGCCTCCTATTTGGGCTAACCATGGAAGTTGGATAACTGTGTGTTCAATGCCTAATTTTCCACATATGGTCCTTGAAGATTTTATTTCCATCTCTGCACTCCTTTGACCATAATCAAATGTTAGTGCATGCACATCGTAATCTTTAGCCAGTAATGATGTGGCAACTGCAGAGTCAAGACCTCCTGAGAGGATCGATATGGCTTTTTTTCTTTTTTCCATGGAATTTATTCTCCCAATAATAATATTTAACGATTATATGTTTTAAAAAGTTATATTTCGATTTATAAACCTTATCACATCTTTTAAGGGCATTTTTAACTTTTCAGAAATTTTCCGAGCATCTTCATATTCAACAGTGACGTTAACTATTTCTTCTCCGATTTTAGCTACTTTAACCCTGACTTCCAAGGATTGACCCTCAAAGTCAACCTTAACTGGTACTATCTCCCTGCTGACAATATTCCTGTGGACATAGGGAATTGTTCTAACACCGAGAGTCCCTGTTTCACGGATTATGGTCTCGGAAAGAATATCAACCAAATTTGACTTGGTTATCACTCTTAAAAGATGTGCAGGTCTATTTTTTTTGGCAATAGTTGGAATAATGGTCACGTCAAGGGCTCCTTCTTCCATGAGCCGATCCACTGTGTGACCCAACACTTCCCCAGTAACATCATCCAGATTAGTCTCTAAGATGGAGATTTTATCAGTGGGAATGGGAGAAGTGCCTGAAATAATCCTTAAAACATTTGGAAATTCCAGATCCAACTTTCCAGCCCCGTATGCCACGTTTTTGTTAGTTATCAATGGATAAAAATCAGTGAATTCATCAACCATATTCACCAGTAAAGCAGCTCCAGTGGGAGTGGTGAGTTCATGGTTCACCGGACCTCCCATTGCCGGCACATTTTTAAGGATTTCCAGGGTTGCCGGTGCAGGAACGCTGAGATTTCCGTGATCAGTCTTTATTCTACCTCCCCCCAGGGAAGGGGGAAGTCCATAAACTTTCTCTTCACCTAAGCCTAAATCGTGGAAGGCGAATGATGCACCCATTATATCTGCCACAGCATCAGCTGCCCCCACCTCATGGAAATGGATCTTATCAAGATCCACACCATGAACCTGAGATTCTGCAATTCCCAGTGTTTGGAAAACTTTTTTGGCAAAATCTAAAATTGTAGGTGTGATTTTTTCATGCTCAATTTCATTTAATGTTTCCATTAAATGGGTGTAAGCTATGGCCTGGTGATCTGAACATTTTACATCAGCAAAGGTAGCAGAAATTCCTGATTTATTAACCAATTCTATATTAACCATTACTTTACCAAAATAAGAACCATAATAATCCATGATTTCTGTCACTGCCTCTATATCTGCACCCAAACTTATCAGGGCCCCTATAATCATGTTACCAGATATTCCTGCCTGTTGTGGATCTATAATTACCACCATGAATTTACCTCCTTTACCTTTGAACAGTGAACTAACGTTGAATACTATGTTTTATCCTAGAAAGTACTGTTTTAAAGTGAATCTATGCCCTAATTTCATCCATCCTATAATCTTTTATATCCCTTGGTTATCATTATTTTTGTGTTTTCTGGGAAATTTTATATAATTGGTTAACATCTATAATAAATTGACTCAAAAACGAGTTTGACTCACAACTATGAGGTGAAATAAATGAAAAGGAAAAGGACTATTTTAGATAAAAAGGGATTTGTTGAGAAGATGATGGAAGATACCGCCAAGGCCATTGACGGTATCAGCAAAGACATCGGCAAATCTGTTATTGACTACACTTTCGTCCCAGGGAAAGATATCCTTGAAACAGACGATAGTGTAATTGTTCATGTGGATCTACCAGGTATAAAGAAGGAAGACATTGATCTGGATGTTACTGAAACCAGGGTCCGTATTAAGGCAGATTTTGACATAACCCAGGAAATTAACCGTGGACGCCACCTGACTCTTCATGATCGAAAATCGGGAGTTATTAGAAGAACTGTTAGACTTCCTAAAAAGGTTATCCCCCAGGATGCTGAGGCAGAATTCGAAAATGGCGTTCTAAAGGTTGAAATCCCGAAACAGGAAAAAACTGAGAGTTTCAAGGTTGAAATTAAATAATAGGCCATTGCCTATTTTCCTTTTTTTAAATCCTTATTTTCCTTTTTTTAAATAAATACTATCTTAAAATGCCCATTACTGCATGAAATGGTACTGAATTGAATTTGAAATCAAAAAAAGTAATTTTTATCCCATTATTCATTTGCGGGGTAGATCTACTATGTGGAATGTGTAGTAACGGCTGAATCCACATTCACGGCAACGTATTTTTATGTCAAATTCATCCACTTCAATATCAGGGATGGTAGCATCTCCACAGTTATAACAATTAGCCCCCTTTTCCAGCTTCCATTTTTTAACTGGCATCAGTTTCCCTCCTTTTCCACACCTTTTATGAGGTAATAACGGGCTGCACCACAATTGGTACACCATATCTTAGCCTTGTTCATGTCAATTCTTATTCTTTGAACTGAGTTTTCACCACAATAGAAACATGGGACTTCTTTCTCAAGTAACCATGTTTCAGCCCTTTCTTTTTCCAGATTTTTATTATTGACTATGATTCTGCGAATAGGAACTTCTAAAATAGTATATTTTTCACCTTCCAGTGTTTGCATTACTGATTCTACTATTTTATCTGTTTTATCCTCTTCCACCACACTACAGACCAGCACCGCGTCAGTGGCATAGTCCTGGATAAGACCAATGGCTGACTTAGGGTCTTCTTTAATGGAGAACCCTTTCCAATCCTGTGGAGACATCCCTTTATATTCCAGGATATAAAATCCCGTGATTCCAGCTTCAACCAGGGCATTCATAGCTTTACCCAGGTTTTCTATCTCTACAAAAACTCTTAGATGGACTTTCAACATAACACCCCCAAATATATTGATAACAATGTTTAAACGATCATTAATCGATTGTATCCTATTAAGGCCCTAATATATTCCACATTCCCATTTCATTAATTCTTTCTCCACTGTTATTTATGTCATCATATTCTAAATAATATTCGTTTTTTTTTTGATATTTCAAAAAGATATTTTATTTACCAGAATGATTAGACCTTATGACAATCCACAAGAATGTAAGTTGAAGTTACAAATATTAGAAGAATTGCTAGTGGACTACCCAGTATAATAATAAATTATTATATAGAGTAGAATATTAAGGACAATAATTATTTTATTATTGATTAAAGGTGTTTTAATGAGAGATAATAACGTATCTGGCTCGATTTATGACTTTATGAGGGCAGCAGGGGTGGAAGTACCACAACTGGTGGAAGCGGGATTGGAACTTCTGGCCGGCGTAGAAAAGACTAGAGAACTTGAAATAAAACTGGAAAGTCAGATCCGAAAATCATTGAAAGATATTAATGTTATAGTACTGATTGTGGCTGGTATTCGTGTTGAAGAAGATCTGCTTCATCACCGGATTGAGGGTGTGGACGTGGATGATGATCCGGCCTACCTCTACTCAGATGAAGTTCTAGGGATGGCTATTGCTAATCAGATTGCGGGTACCAAGGCTATCTTCAACTTTAAAAGGTATGATGAAGCAAAACCAGGAATCATTGGGACACTAGGGCCTATGCTGGATGATGTTTTCGCAGGTCTGGTTGCTGGTTGCATGTCCAAAATCTTCGAGGAATGAAAAATGTCCCGAAAAAGTTACCCGGAAAAGGTTCCACTTTCTGATGTGGGAAAAGAACCTGATAAACCCCCCAGTGGTGGGTATGGTTTTCTGGGACTGGTATCCTTCTCCACCATACTACCCCTAAATATTCACAGCACCATCCCAGAAATGGCAAAGTTCACTTTTATCTGGCCAATAATTGGAGCTTTCATTGGAATTATTACAGGAGGCTTTGGCTGGTTACTAACCCATCAACTACATCTATCTCCACTCTTATCTGCAGCACTGATTTACAGTTTGGCCATTAGTTTCACTGGCTTCCATCACCTGGATGGTCTGGTTGACTTTGGTGATGGCCTCATGGCCCACGGAGACCCAAAAAGAAAGATAGAAATCATGCGAGATAAAAGGATCGGTACCGGTGGTCTGGCCATGCTTTTAATGGTTTCCCTGGTAACAGTTACATCCATTGCCTCCTTAAATGCAGTTTATATACTGCCTGCTTTTTTCGTGTCGGAAGTAGCTGCTAAACTCAGCCTGATAAGTTGTGCAACCTTTTCCGAACCACTGGCGGACGGTACTGGCCAGTACTTCATCCACAATATGGACTGGAAGCTTCTCACTGGATCAGTAGCCTTAACCATTATTCTGGGATTTTTAGCCTTCAACTACACCGGCATCATTGGGATAGTAGGGGGTCTTACTTCAGGGTTATTAATGGTCCTCATCACGAGAAGGAATTTTAAACAGACAAATGGAGATATTTTAGGTGCATCAAATGAGATAGGTAGGATGTTATCCCTCCTATTCATGATTATATTCATTTCATGGAGTGTTTAAATGGAAGTTAAAGTTTTACGATTAGATCATCGCTGGCAACGTGATGCACGGATCACCACACATGTGTGCCTCACTGCCCGGGCACTGGGAGCTTCGGGAGTGTTTTTAAGTGGAGATCATGATAAAAAGTTAATTGAAAATGTTCGGGACGTAGTTAAGCGCTGGGGTGGAGATTTCAAGGTAGAATACCGTAAGGGTTGGGAAAATCTCTTGGATGAATGGAAAAATAATGGGGGAGAAATTATTCATCTAACCATGTATGGTGAACCGGTGCAGGATGTTACTCCTAAAATAAGAAGATCCCCCAAGGATAAACTGGTAGTGGTGGGCGGTTCAAGAGTTCCCAGTAAAGTATACCAGGAAGCAGACTGGAATGTTTCGGTGACCACCCAGCCCCATTCTGAGGTTTCATCACTGGCCATATTCCTTCATATGTTACATAAAGGAAAGGAACTGGATTTGGAATTTGAAGAGGGAGATATGAAGATTATACCCTCAGTTAAGGGCAAAAATGTTCTTATAAAAGATAGGGATGAATAATAAAGGATAAGAGGTTCATGTCCCCGCTTTTCGATTACTGAACAGGATTTTTCCTAAACAATTTTGATTCTGATTATTCTGTCATCCCCACTCTGAGGTACTCCCCGACCATCCCGATTGGAAGTGGCGATGTAAAGGTATCCATTGTGTTCAACCACCTCCCTTATTCTTCCCAGCTGGGTGAAAGTAGCCTTCTCCCCAGTTATACTTTTCCCATCACCAGATAGGGCGATTTTTCTTAATTGAGAGCCTCTGAGACCAGCCACGTAAAGGGCACCCTGATAATAGGCAATCCCTGAAGGAGCGAGAGTCAGTTCCGTGTAAGCCCTCAAGGGCATTATATAACCTGTTGCCGTGTTATTACCTTCATAGGTGGGCCATCCATAGTTCCCTCCCCTGGTTATGATGTTGATCTCATCATTTTTACTCTGCCCGTGTTCAGAGGCGTACATTATCCCCGTGGGACTCCAGGTTATTCCCTGAGGATTCCGGTGGCCGTAACTGTAAACATAGTTACCAAATGGATTATCAGCAGGTATTGAACCGTCGGTGTTGAGGCGTAATATCTTACCGGCCAGTGAACTGGTATCCTGAGCCAAGCCAGGATTGGCAGAGTCACCAGTAGTTGCATAAAGCTTCCCATCCGGTCCGAACTTCAATCTTCCCCCGTCATGAATAGCTGCCCCTGGGATATTATCCAGAATAACAGTTTCATTGATAATTTGCTCTCCTTCTAAGTTATAACGAGATATGCGGTTGTAGTCACCAAGTGAATAGTAGACATAGATGTGATGGTTTAAATTAAAGTTAGGGTCCACTGCGATTCCCAGAAAACCAGATTCACTATTATGAGTTACATTTACCTGCCCCAAAGTTTTAACTGTCTTTCCATCCAATATACTTAATTTTCCGCCCCTTTGGGTGAAAATCATACGATCATCAGGTAGAAAGTCTAGAGCCCAGGGTACTTCCAGGTTTTCAGCCATTAGCTGTGAACTGTAACCAGTTTCATTAATGTCTTTAGGAATAAATAAAACAAAAATAGCAACAATTCCCACAATAATCAATGGAATTATGGCTATGGCCAGTATTTTGATCCTCATATCTTACACCCCCGATTTATTTTTATGTCCATAAAGTAAGATGAATTTATTGAAAATCTTTCAGTTGTAGACATAGAATTTAGATCTGGAAACTAATCCCGATAATCGATCACTTATTGCAATCTTTAAAAAATGGAACTGGTTTGGTGTAAAATATGATAGAATTAGTCGATCACTTACTGTTACAGGAAAAACTCACCCTGATCAGAAGGGAAGGAATAGATGGCATCCATTTCCGAGGTGGAATAATCGAAATAGGACGCTGGTTAGCCTATGAACTAAGCAACACTCTGGAAAAAGAGGATGTAACTGTGCAAACTCCTTTAGGAATTGCAAAAGGAATGCGGATAAAGGATAAAAATGATATTGTAGTGGTGAGTGTCTTAAGGGCAGCAATCCCCCTGGTTGAGGGGATTATGAGGGTTTTCAGGAATGCCCAGTATGGTGTGGTGGGTGCCTCCCGGAATGATGAACCTCCATTCCCAGTGGAGGTGGGATACTTCAAGCTTCCTCCTGTGGATGATAAAATATTGGTGATAGCTGATCCAATGCTGGCCACTGGAAACACCATGAACGCCATTTTAGACCGGATCCATGAGAAGGGAACTCCCCGTAGAGTGGTGCTACTCAATATAATTGCATCCAGAACAGGTATAGAAAGAGTAGAGAGAGAACACCCGGATGTGGAGATATACACCTGTGCAGTGGACGAAGAACTCAACCAGGATGGTTACATCGTTCCAGGATTGGGTGATGCAGGGGACAAGGCTTTTGGAAAGCCAGGACCCTGAAAAAGCAAATTAATATTGCAAAAAAAGTATTTTTTTTGTTTCTTTTTTTAAAGACTAACCTTTTAAAACCTGAGCCTAAAAAAACCACATTATAAAGGAAAACAGTAATGGAAAGGAAATAACCTTTTCCATAAGGTTGTCTATTTAGTACCCATGTTTAATTTCTAATAAATGGATTTTCCATGGGCTACCGCCACTATTCCTGGAAAATCCCTCACTGTTAGACAGTGCAGGGCTTCCATACCCTCTTCAGGGAATGCAACCACCTTCGAGGAAGTCATTTTACTGGTGAGGAGGGCGGCTGCTGGGGGTGTTACCACAAAAACAGATTTATTTTTTTCCAATGCCTTTACTGTTTCTGGAGATAGTTCTCCCTTTCCAATGTGCATTTTCACTCCTGCGTCAGATAGTGGTGCAATACTAGTTTCTATTTCTGTTTTGTTGCTGCTGGTTGGTGCTATTCCTGCCGGGCTTACTGCAGTGTGGAAGATCACCGCACCTTTAACATCCACCGGGCTCGTGCCACATTTTAAGAGTTTCACCATGCGAGGTAAAGCTGCATCTCGACCTGTGAGAATGTTACCCTTGAGAGTGATACGATCCCCCACTTGTAACTCCATAATGTCCAAATCAGTAATAGGAGTGTTTATTTCTTTAATATTTCCCATTTTAGTTAATCCCCTTGATTGTTCGAAGATCTTCTAAAAAGGAATCAATATGTTCTTCTTTCAGGTGAGGCATTACAATGACCCTTATGGCCTGAGGGTAAGATGCCAGTGATACTGCCCAACCTTTAGCCTCCAGTCTTCGGGCAATTTCTTTTACTGGAATGTCAGGTGAATAAAAAGGAACAATGTTCAGTTCAGGTTCTGTTACCAGTTCAAATCCTGCTTCTTTAACACCTTCAGCCAATTTATAAGTGATCTCCATACATGAGGTGGCAACTTCCCGATACCCTTCCTTTCCCAGATGTTTTAAGAGGGCCCAGGTAGCTGCTGTGGCTGCCCCAGTGCGGGTGCCTACTATGGTTGACTGGAGATCCTCGGTAAGGTATGGCGTTTCAATGGCCATTGCCTCCAGGTATTTTCGCTCTCTGAAAAGAATACCACCGGTAGGGATAGGAGCTAGACCCATTTTATGAGGATCTATAGTTATAGAAGAGACCCCTGGGAGAGTGAAATCAAATTCAGGTAAGTCATATCCGGCTTCTTTGAGGAAAGGTATGCTGTAACCTCCAAAGGCAGCGTCCACATGCAGGTAGATATCTTTTTCCATGCAAATCTTGGAAATATCTTCGATTGGATCAATTTTTCCAAGTTCCGTGGTTCCAGCCACCCCCACAATGGCTACTGTATTATCAGATATCAGTTTTTCCACTGAGGATAAATCCATCCGATAATTCTCATCCAATTCTGCCATCTTCAAATCAAGACATAACATGTCTGCTGCTTTTTTGAAGGAGAAATGTGCAGATCTGGGAACTATTATCTCCGGATCTTTAATTCTTCTCATGTTTCGGGCGGCTCTCATAGCCATGAGGTTAGCTTCGGTTCCCCCGGTGATGATATGACCATGGACATTATTTTTTCCCAGTAATCCACCAAGCATGGTGATGACTTCATCTTCCATGGCTTTGGTTCCTGGGAAAAGTCCTGGATCTCCCAGGTTTGATTCTAAGAACATGGAATAGGCCCTGATTCCAACTGGGTGGGGGCAGGTGCACATTGATCCCAGTATTCTGCCTGAACGATGGGTGAGATCTTTTTCTTTGTATTTCCTGAGCATTTGGTATATTTGCTCTTTGGGTATTCCCTTGTCTTCCATTTCCATCCCTTAAAAAAATAATATAATTTTAAAATGAGTAATGGTTTTAAAATAAAAAAAATGAAGATTTTTTTATTCCTGCATCATCTTCCTGGCAGCTTTGAGGAGGAGTTTCTGCTCTACTCTAGCCACAGTTTCACGTACTGCTGCCACAGCATCGGTGTTGGCTGATACAGAGGTTATACCTAATTCCACCAGTTTTTCCACTATTTTCGGAATGCTTCCAGCCTGTCCGCAGATACTAGTTTTTACTCCTGCCTTGTTACACTCTATTATAACTCGTTCTATGAGTTTTAAGACTGCAGGATGGCTTTCTGAGTAGAGATCAGCCACGTTTTCATTGTTTCGGTCAATGGCCAGGGTGTACTGGGTTAGATCGTTGGTCCCGAAACTTACAAAATCAATACCCTCAGCTATGAAGTCTTCAATGGTTAGAGCTGCTGCTGGTGTTTCCACCATAACCCCAAATTCAATGTTTTTCTGGGGTTTTAGTCCAGCCTGCCTGGCGATCTTTTTAGCCTGTTTTAACTCATCAGGGTGCTGCACCAGGGGTAACATGATCCCAATGTTGGTGTATCCCTGTTCATGGAGTTTTTTAATTGCCTTAAATTCTGCTAAGAGGATCTCTGGTTCGTCCAGTTCCCGGCGTATTCCCCTCCATCCCAGCATGGGGTTGTGTTCGTAGGGTTCGTTTTCTCCACCATCCAATGATTGGAATTCATCGGTAGGAGCGTCCAGGGTTCGGTACCACACTGGTTTGGGGTAGAAACTGTCTGCTACTTTGAGGATGTTTTCCACCAGTACTCGGATCAGTTCTGCTTCGTTACCTTCCTGGATGTACTTTTTAGGATGCACTCCAGTGGTGAGCATCATGTGTTCAGTTCTAAGGAGTCCTACTCCATCTGCACCGGTTGCAGCGGCTTTTTTAGCTGCTTCAGCCATGCTTACGTTAACTTTGACCTCGGTGACAGTGAGTGGTGCTTGCAATACCACAGTGGGTTCTTCGCTGATTTCTGATTTCTTCTCAGTTTCCATCAGTTTTCCTTCCCAGACCATTCCCTTGTTTCCATCCAGGGTTACCTGGCTGTTTTCAGGGAGGATGGATGTGGCATCTCCGGTTCCCACTACACAGGGTATTCCCAGTTCACGGGATACTATGGCGGCGTGACAGGTTACACCACCTTCGTCAGTGATGATTCCGTTGGCCCGTTTCATGGCAGGTACCATGTCGGGTGTGGTCATAACTGTAACCAGGATGTCTCCTTCCCGGACTTTGTCCAGTTCATCAGTGTCTTTGATAATTTTAACTGTTCCAGCTGCCATTCCAGGGCTGGCACCTAATCCTTTGGTGATAACAGTCCGTTCACCCTGACTTATACCTTCTGCAGAGGTGGTGGACATGTCCAGGGTGGTTACTGGTCTGGATTGTAGCATGTAAATTTTTTCATTTTCAATGGCCCATTCTGTATCCTGGGGGAACTGGTAGTGTTCCTGGATTTTCTTTCCTAGTTCAACCAGTTGGGCTAACTCGGCATCATCCAGAACCTGTTTGTTTTTCAGATCATCTGGTACTGGTATTTGTACTGTCTGACCGTCTTCAGACTTCTTCTGGAACATGGTTTTCTTCTCACTGACCTGTTTCTGGAGAAGTTGTCCGGTGGCTTTGTCCAGCCAGTAGGTGTCAGGGGTTACAGTTCCGGATACCACTCCTTCTCCCAGACCCCATGCTCCTTCAATGAGAATTTTTTCCTCTCCAGTGGAGGGGTGTACAGTGAACATTACCCCTGCTTTTTCAGCATCAACCATTTCCTGAACCACTACTGCTATGTATACTTTGGAGTGGTCGAAGTTGTTTTCTTCCCGGTAGAATATTGCTCTAGCTCCGAATAGGGATGCCCAGCATTTTCGGACGTATTTTATCAGATCTTCAGGACCCTTAACATTGAGGTAGGTGTCCTGCTGACCTGCGAAGGATGCTTCGGGCAGGTCCTCAGCAGTTGCCGATGATCTTATAGCAACGAAAGCGTTTTCTTTTCCTATGCGGTGGCATAGTGCATTGTATGCCTCGATAATGAGACTGCTGATTTCATCAGGTATGGGAGTCTCGGTAATGATTTTGATTATTTCTCGGGCGGATTTCTGAAGTTCTTTGTTGTTGTTGACATCCAGGGCATCAAGAATGTCCATTATTTCCTGGGTGATTCCAGTTTCATCCATGAACCTCTGGTAGGTTGCTGAGGTTATCACAAACCCCGGGGGTACTGGTATCCCTGCTTGGGTTAGTTCTCCCAGGTTAGCTCCCTTTCCACCAGCTATGTCCACATCTTCCTTTTTTAGTTCCTCGAAAAATTCGACATACTCCATGCTCATACCCCACTTAGGACTTTATTGACATTTATTGGTTTAATAGTATTTATTTGACTAATTCTGCCCCTTCATCAATGATTATCCTACAGGACACTGGGAATTTCATAGCTGCTCTTCTGAGAGCATCTTTAGCATCAATGAAATTCTTTTTATTGGTTCGTATGGTTAAAACCTTTTGATTTGCTTTCACCAGAGCTACTGAGCTTACTGGTTTTCCGAAAGCTTTTCTCATACCGTCCTGTACACGGTCTGCACCGGCACCAGTAGCCATTGGGTTTTCCCTGACAATGTGGTGTGGGTAAACCCTTATCTTCAAGTGGTAACCCATCCTACCTGATTTTCGCTGCATGTATCGGTTGGTAGCTATCCTGGCAGCTTCCAGAGCATTGTGAGATAATTGGGCTTTTTCTTTAAGAGCCAAGCTCACTGTTATAGGGAATTCCCCAGAGAGGTTTCCCATGTCATATTGAACAATTCTGGAGCCGGGAATTTTACGTATATAATCTTTTCTAGTATATGCTCTTACCATCTATTATTCCTCCTTGTATAAATGTTATTTAAAGCTTGAATGTGAATATTAAAGCTATAAATGTTATTTTTCGGCCTGGAAAGGTGAATATGATATCAATCAACCAGGTAGAAATCAATAGTACAATTAGTTTGGAGAATTATAATATATAAAATGATCAATGGAATTGACCCATATTATAATAATAGGAGTATAATCTCGAAATTGTTGTTTTTCATAATTTGAAATTCAGAATATTAAAAATATTCATGGAAATAATTCATAAAGGTATTAATAAATTTTTATCCTAAGAACCCAATATGAATATTTATAACCGCCTTAAATGAAATTTTGGGAATTATCTTCTTATTTCCATTAAATATCAGTGAATTTATTTTCCCCAATGAATTTATAATATCAGACTAACATAAATAGCTTAACATAGATTTTTTATCTTCATAGTTGTAGTTCATTTTAAGAATGGAATTGGTGAAATTTATGAAAATCGCAGTTACTGGAAAGGGAGGGGTGGGAAAAACCACACTGGCGGGTGCTTTGGCGGTTATTTTGTCCAAAAAATACCGAGTATATGCCATTGATGCTGATCCAGATATGAACCTGGCAGGGAGTCTGGGAATACATAATTCAATAACCCCCATATCCAAGATGAAAGACCTTATAAAGGAAAGAACTGGTGCCGAACCCGGTTCATCATTTGGAGAAGTGTTCAAAATGAATCCAACCATATCCGACCTTCCAGAGTCTCTTTCAACCGATTACGATCCAGAAGGACGTCTTAAAATCCTGGTCATGGGTACTGTTGATAAAGGTGGAGATGGATGTGTGTGCCCGGCTTCCGTGATGTTGAAGGCGATTTTACGAAATTTGATAATTAAAAAAGATGAAATGGTAATTCTGGATATGGAAGCAGGGATAGAACACTTGGGAAGACGTACTGCAGAGGCAGTGGATATTATGATCATAGTTGCCGAACCAGGGCTTAAATCTCTGGAGACAGCCAGCCGGATTAAAAAATTAGCCACAGATATTGGTATCCAGAACGTAATTGCCGTGATTAATAAGGTTTCCAGTGAAGCTGAAGAAAAGTTTGTGGAAGATAAGCTGAAGGAGATGGATGTGAGTGTGTTAGGCAGCATCCCCCGGGATGATCTGGTTGTTCAGGCAGATATGGAGGGGCATCCACTGGTAGATTACTCGGATTCTGTTGCGCTTCAGTCCATTGAGAAAATTGCCGAAAAAATTTTTAATTATGTTCCCTCTAATTAACATGATTAGTTGTTTGGATAGTATAGAAATTCTATTAGTTGTTGGACTGGAGGAGGAATGTCAGTTATCCAAAGGTTAAATCATGAAGATCAAAGCCACCATAACTTTCAATTATCATAACCATGAACAGGCAGAGGTTGCTTACCAATCTTTACTGCCTGATAACATTGGTTTTTTAGAATCATATCAGGATCATGAGTCTCTGGTCTGTAATTTAAAAGGAAGCTCGCTTAAGACTATTCTCTCCACTGCAGATGACCTTATATTTTCGGAGATGTTGGTTGAAAAAATATTGGAAATTTAATTAAAAAAGAATTAAAAAAAAATAAAAAAGCCATTCTAACCATAAGGATGTTATAAAAATGAAATTCACATTAAAAGGAGAAGTTTTATTCAGTAAAGATGCCGATGAAGCTTTGGAAGATATTACCAGCTTCGTAGAGCATGCTAATAATGATCTGTTTCAGAAGGGAGTTGCATCTGGTCAAAAGAAGGATGCAGCCCAGATTGTGGAGTGGAAACTAGAGGGTAACACCCTTCATCTGAAAGTAATATCTGGTAGAAGAGGAAGAGCTCATGATGCACTGCTCCGGATGAAAAACCCACTCACCCAACTTTTAGGTCCAAAATATCATATAGGTGTTCGGAAAATCACGGTTGAAGAATATCAGATTGACATCCCCTCCCAGGAAATGGTTGATGTTGTCCAGATGCCCTATGTGGAGGGAGCCACATTCCATGATGGGAAAATGATCATCCAATTCCAGAAATTGGAAGAAGGAGACCTCCGGAAACACGTGGTGGACCGGGTGGTTAAGCATGTTCTCTCTGAAACTGAAAGAATGAATTCTGCAACTGAAATAGATGAAGATGCCGATGACATTTTAACCCGCCAGGTCACCAAAATTGAACCCGGAACTATTGTGGGGCGCAGCCCTAAATTCCCGGTATTTTTTGAAGGAGATCCCACTGAAGAGGCAGCCAAACAGGGGTGGGTTAAGAAGTTCCCGGGTAAGGGACAGTGGTTCTACGGACCCAAATTCATTGCCTTGCAACGTGCCATTGAAGACATGTTCATGGAGGTTCTGGTGGAGAAACTGGAGTTCTTTGAGTGCATGTGGCCGAAACTGATACCAATTCCAGTGATGAACAAGATGCGTTATCTGGAAGGGCTCCCTGAGGGAATGTATTACTGTAGTGCACCTCGACGTGACCCTGAAGTATTTAAAAAGTTCAAAAATGAGCTTTTAATAAAAAAAGAAGTTCCTATTGAGCGTTTGAAGGATGGTTTGAAGGATCCCTCCTATGTTCTAGCACCAGCCCAGTGCGAACCTTTTTATGAGTTTTTCAGTCATGAAGTTTTGGATGAGAAGGAACTTCCCATAAGACTATTTGATAAGAGTGGCTGGACCTACCGCTGGGAAGCGGGTGGAGCCAAAGGCCTAGACCGTGTGCATGAGTTCCAAAGGATTGAACTGGTCTGGTTAGGAACACCGGAACAGGTAGAAGAGATCCGTGATGCTACCCTGGAGATTTCTCAGGAACTGGCCAATAAAATGGAACTGGAATGGTATACTGAAATAGGTGATGATCCATTCTACCTGGAAGGTAGAAAGGTGGAAGAACGGGGAATAGAATTCCCTGACGTGCCAAAATACGAAATGCGCGTAGTAGTACCTGGTGCTGATAAGGGAGTGGCCGCAGTTTCCGCCAATGTCCACGGAACCCACTTCACTGAAGGATTCTCCATTAAAGAAACCCATAACCATACATTATGGACTGGTTGTACTGGTATTGGAATAACCAGATGGCTCTTCGGGTTCCTGGCCCAAAAAGGTTTTGATAAGGAGAACTGGCCAGAAATGGTTCGAAATAAGGTGGGAACTGTTCGAACACCTAAAGTTTTGACTTGGCCATAAAAACTCATGTGAGAGTTCTACTGGAGAATATATTGATATGAAATATCAAATAATTCAGTAGAATTAATTCATCAGTAGAATATTTTTCTTTTATCTTTCCCTATTTTTTTATTTAAAATTAGATTGGAATTATTCAAATCACTAATTTATAAAATCTAAGTTCATTATATATTAATAATTAAAATAAGATCATAAAATAGCTTAAAATGATAAAATATTGCTTAATATTATTTTTGGAGTGGGAAAAAAATAAATAAAGTAAAGAAGATTAGAAAGAAGTTCTATTCTTCTTTGGTTTCTTCTTCAGTTAGTTTTTCAGGAACTTCTTCAGTAGAAACTTCTTCTTCAGTAGACTCTTCTACTTCTTCTTTACGGGTGAATGAGTCCACAAATTCTACCGTAGCAATATCCATGTTTTCCTGGATGTCCCGTGCTATACGGAAACGGGCCATGGTTATATCCATGTAAGGGCGCTGGTCAAATTTGGCCATTTCATCCATGGCAATGACCACTTTATCATCTTCAATTGTTACTTGGTGTTTTTCAGCATCCAGGTTGGGTTGAGGATAATGGAGGTCGATCATGCTTTTGACCTTTTCGGTGTCATCTTCAATGATTTCCACTACTTTAACCTGGTATTCCAGATTTTTACCAGCTAGTTCATGGTTGAAGTCCAGCCTTACACGGCCTCCACTAACACTCCTTATAATACCGGTGTTTCCTTCTGAGGTTATGGCCATTCCCACCTGGGGTTTTATGCCCTGTTTTTTGAACTCAGACATGGGAACTAACTGGATTAGGTTAGGGTCACGTTCACCGAAGGCTTCTTCAGGAGGTAATTCGATGGTTTTTTCTCCACTTTCTTCCATTTCCACCAGGGCATCTTCCATGCCCTTGAGTACATGACCTCCACCCACAATTATAGATATGGGTCCGTAGGTTTTCTTATCTGAATGTATTTCATTTTCCTCTGCTACTTCTTCAATGGTGGTGTCAAAGATTTCACCGGTTTCAATAATCTTTCCGGTGTATTCAAGCTTTATAAAGTCTCCATTATTCACTGGCATATCTCTAGCCTCCTATGTGATATTCTCTTTTTAAATTCTCTTAGCACTTCTTTATTTTTATAGTTTAATATGCGTATGGTTGATGGGTAATTCTCAATATATCGGTGCATGGTGTCCCGGTCAATCCGCGCCTCCAATGATGATAAAACCCTTTGAGTGTGGTGTCTGCTGAATCCACGCGCAATACACCTTCTAATTTCTTCCACCGAATTGAATGGTCTTTTATTGATAATATTTTCAATAGTGCGATCATCAAGCAGACTAAGGGATTTGAGATCAGGGACTGTGGCTTGGTTGGCAGTGTAAAGTATGGTTTCTTCATCCCTGAACTGATGGAGTGGTGCTCTTCCATTCTCCATTTCTCTCTTTAAGATAGTAATGGTTTCAGGAGGCAACATTTGCTTTGCCGAATCTAAAACTCCAGATAAAACTGCCTCACGGATTATGGTACCACTTATACCTTCCAAACGGGGTACGAATATAAATTTATCCTTAAATTTGAAACCGATTTTGGTGAGGGATTTTGATAGGGATACAATGACATAGTTATCCTCATTTAGCCGTCCTTTCAATAGGACTTCTCCGCTTTCCATGTCCACCATACGGTAGGGTTTAGGAGCAATACCTCTTCCCTTACCTATTTTTTCCAGTAGTCTTTCAAATTCAGGATCTCTCTTATATCCTCGGGGTATGTTGTCAGCATCCAGGGCCTGGAATGTTTTCGCCAGACAGATCGAGTACTGTCCAGAGCCCATTATACCCATAGGCGGCCCTTCAATTACTATATCAGCACCAACAGCTATTGCTGCCTCCGCACGAGCTTGACGAGTCATGATGTAGGGTACTCCCCGACCACTGCGTTCGAATAGTCCTGGAACCACTGCAACGAATATTCCAGTGGGAACCATCTTTTTAGCCTCAAGAAGACAGTGCAAATGACCTTTATGCAGTGGATTGTATTCTGTGAAATCAGCCAATATCTTAGTATCAGATAGGCCTGATTTAGATTGCTTATACTGCGATTGAGGTCGTAGCCTCGCATCTTGCAGAAATCTTTTGCGATCCAGGGCAATAATTTCTTTAACTATATCTTCACTGGAGGACATGGTACCCATTAATTTATTGTTATCATTACGGTTATATGATTATCCTTACAGATCATAAGTGTGGAAATTTTATGAATTTAATTATCTGAAAGTTTAGGATAATTATAACACAATAGGTTATAGAAACGGGACATCTTCACCATTACTAAATAATAGGGGCTTATTATGATGGATTTATGTATCACAAACTGTAGACTGGATATAAATTCTAAAGAGGTTTGTTTGGGGATTGAAGATGGTAAAATAGTTTCCATTAAAAAATTACCATCTAATGCTAGTTCAATTATTGATGTTAAGGGTAAACTGGTTCTTCCTGGACTAATTGATGCCCATGTTCATTTCCGAGATCCAGGGCTAACTATTAAAGAAGATTTTTACACAGGGAGTGCTGCTGCCGCTGCGGGTGGTTTTACCACGATCATGGACATGCCCAATACAATCCCCCCTACCAACACCCCCCATGCTTTCCAGAAAAAAATGGAGATCGCCAGGAAGAAGAGTTTGGTGGACTTTGGACTACATGTGGGTGTTGGTGATCTATCCAATATTGGAGAACTTGCTAAATTACGGCCTGCATCTTTTAAGATCTTCATGGATCTAGTGGATGATGACTTTTTAATGGATGCTTTCAGCAAGATAAATGTGGTTTCCGGAGATCATCTGATCTCATTACATGCTGAAGATCCACAAGTGGTTAATCAGTGCACACACGAGATGAAAATGAAGGGATCCAGTCCGGAACTATATGCTGAAGCTCGTCCTCCCCAGGCAGAAATTGAAGCAGTTGTCTCAGCTATTTCATTGGGAAATAAGTTCGACCAAAAAATACATTTTTGCCATGTGAGCACCAGAAAATCTCTAAAACTCATCACTGAAGCCAAAAAGGCTGGATCAAAAATAACATCTGAAATTACTCCCCATCATTTATTTTTGGATTCGAGTTACCTGAAAACATATGGTAATCAGGCCAAAACCAATCCTCCCCTGCGTGATAATGAAAACCGGTTGCAGGTTAATGATTTAAATTATATTGACATTATTGGTACTGATCATGCTCCTCACACCCTCGATGAAAAGAAAAAGGATGTTTGGAATGCTCCTCCCGGTGTTCCAGGGTTAGAAACCATTCTTCCCCTGCTGTTAACCCAGTTAAACCAGGGAAAAATAGCCATTGGAGATATTAAACGATTGTTGTGTGAAACCCCTGCAAAAATATTCAATATCCCCCATAAAGGTTTCATAAGAGAGGGAATGGATGCTGATCTGGTTGTGGTGGATTTAAAGAAAGAAAGTGTTATTGATCCTGCTATTTTCCAGTCTAAAGCCAAATATTCACCATTTGAAGGTTTTCATGTTCAGGGAGTGCCGGTTATGACCATGGTACGTGGACAGAAAGTTATGGAAAAAGGTTATATTCTTGATAACCAGGGAAAATGTGTTTATGCTTAAGAAAATTTATTTATTTTTACATAGAAGCATTTTACTGAGTTGAATTGATATTTAAAAAGAAATAAATTAAAAAATGGGAAAAAAATCCCATTATTTTTTTCTCAAAGTAACTGCAGATAGACTTGTCACGAGAATTATTAGTGCCATTATCAGTGCAGATATAGGCATACCCGTATTTTGCATCCCTATGGTATTGTTTTCCGGTTGTGGTTGTTCTCTGACGTAAATAGCTGCAGTTGCATTCCTTTGATCCAGTACTGGATCATAGGATGCAGTGTATACATGGGCGTGGTTTTCGATTGGTCCTAACTTTTCAACTCCCACAGTTAGTATTAGCTGAGCTATTGTGTTTGCCGGTAGGTTTCCAATGGTCCATATACCTGTTTCAGAGTTGTATGACCCGTAATTAGCTATGGATCCAATGTATATGAGTCCCGCAGGGAGTTTATCAAGAACGTAAACATCTATAGCAGTATCTGGTCCCCAGTTTTGCACTATGAGGGTGAAGTAGATTGTTTCATGGAGATATGGTTGTGGATTACTGACTGTTTTTTCAATGGTTACATGGGATGTTTGGATGTCATTATAAACTGATGCTGTTTTCCTGCCCTCAGGATCAGTTTCTGATGAGGTTCCGCCAGTGTTGTTCAAACCTTGTGTAGCGTTTGAAATTACAGTGCCGTTAATCCATATGGTTACATTCTGTCCAGGTGCCAGCCTGTCGATTATTGGAGTTATATTCAGGGGATTGCTGTATGCAGTCCATGGTATTCCTGTTGATGTGGAGTAATATGTGTTCTCCAGCAAGTCTGGTGTGTAATAATCATCAAAGTTCACATTCAGGGCATCAGATGGCCCTTCATTGGTTATTAATATAGTGTAATGGATCGGATAACCTCTTACTATGTTATTTACATCTGATCCCCCTGTTACGGATGTTTTTGTAATGTTCAGGATGGCTAGGGTGTTTATCCCTGTAGTGGTGTTGTCGGTTAGGTTACCAGTTAGATTAGTGGCATTACTGGAGACGATCACGGTGTTGTTAATGAGTCCTGTGGCATTGGAGGGTACTAATCCTCTTAGATACAGATAAACAGTCTGGGTGGCATTCACCCGACTGAACACATACTCATAAGGAGCCAACCAAACACTCCAAGACACATTATCCAAACTATACTCCTGACCAGTTAAACGTGAATCCAAAGTGTCACTAACCTTCACATTCAAAGCATCACTAGGACCAAAATTAGTCACAGTAACTGTGAAGACCAATGGCTCACTCTGACCCGCAACCACACTCTCCGGAGCAGACTTAGTCACATTCAAAGCACTCGTAGTGTTAATCTGAGTCGTAGTATTATCAGTCAAATTACCCGTAAGATTAGTCTCGTTACTGGAAACAACCACAGTATTATTAATCAATCCCAAAGCACTAGAAGGCACCCAATCACGCAAGTATAAATACACTGTCTGCGTGGTATTCAAACGACTAAACACATATTCAAACGGACTATTCCAAGCCAACCAGTACACATTATCCAAACTATACTCCTGACCAGTTAAACGTGAATCCAAAGTGTCACTAACCTTCACATTCAAAGCATCACTAGGACCAAAATTAGTCACAGTAACTGTGAAGACCAATGGCTCACTCTGACCCGCAACCACACTCTCCGGAGCAGACTTAGTCACATTCAACACACTGGTAGTGTTAATTTTGGTCGTAGTGTTATCGGTGAGGTTACCAGTTAAATTAGTGGCATTACTGGAAACAACCACAGTATTATTAATCAATCCCAAAGCACTGGAAGGCACCCAACCACGTAAATACAGATACAAAGTCTGAGTAGCATTCAAACGACTGAACACATACTCATAAGGAGCCAACCAAACACTCCAGTTAACACCCTCCAAACTATACTCCTGATTAGTCAAGCGTGGATCCAGAGTATCACTAACCTTCACATTCAATGCATCACTAGGCCCATAATTCGTCACAACAATTGTAAACACAACTGGCCCACTCTGACCCGCAACCACACTCTCCGGAGCAGACTTAGTCACATTCAACACACTGGTGGTGTTGATTTTTGTCGTGGTGTTATCCGTCAGGTTACCAGTTAAATTAGTGGCATTACTGGAAACAACCACAGTATTATTAATAAGACCCAGGGCACTGGATGGTACCCATCCACGCAGGTAAAGGTGTACTGTTTGTGATGCGTTAATTCTGTTGAATATGTATTCAAATAGATTATTCCATGAGAACCAGTTCACATTGTCCAGGCTGTATTCCGGGCTGGTTAACCTTGGATCAAGTGTATCACTGACTTTTACATTAAGAGCATCACTAGGACCGTTATTGGTAAGAGTGATAGTGTAGATGATTGGGCTGCTTTCTCCAGCAATGACTGTTTCTGGTGCTGTTTTGGTTACATTTAATGTTGCCAGGGTTTCCACAGTGTTGTTTACTGTGTTGGAAGTTACATTGTGGGAACTGGTTGAACTATTGGCAGTTGCATTGTTGAGGAGGGTTGTTCCGTTGGGTGTGGATGCATTCACAGTAC
This sequence comes from Methanobacterium subterraneum, assembly GCF_002813695.1. Classification (NCBI taxonomy): domain Archaea; kingdom Methanobacteriati; phylum Methanobacteriota; class Methanobacteria; order Methanobacteriales; family Methanobacteriaceae; genus Methanobacterium; species Methanobacterium subterraneum. The sequence continues at coordinate 1,523,154 of NZ_CP017768.1, forward strand.
CGTTTATCATTACCCAGAAAACCTGACTCACATTCATTGGCCCGCCAATAATATTTGTGACATCTAAAACCAGTGGCCCAGTGAATAGAGCCAATCCACTCCAGCTAATTCCATTGAGACTGTACTGGTAGTAAGTGTTGGTTAACCATGAAGACAACGAATCATCCCTTAAAATCACATTCCTGGCCACACTTGGGCCAGTGTTGGTTAAAGTTAATGTATAAATCAGATTATTTCCAGCTATTACTGTGCCAGTTGGATTATTTGATTTGATTAATGTTAATTCTGAACTCTGGGTTACGTTGGTTGTGGCTGTGCTGTTGTTATTATTTGGGTTTGGATCTGTGGTGTTTGAAGTTACATTGGCAGTGTTGTTCAAGATCCCTACAGGTGCTGAAGCGTTTACTGTTGCCCTTATCAAGATAGTGGTGATGTTTCCAGGAGTTAAATTTCCTAAAAATATGGTGAATGGGTTAGATAAAATATTTACCCAAGATCCTGAATTCACAGAATATTGTGGGTGAATAAGCATGTTGAACCATTGTGCCAGTATAGTATCGGTTAAAACTGCGTTTACTGCTGTATCCGGACCTTTGTTAGTAACGGTTATGGTGTAAGTAACCTGTTCTCCTGCATTTACCTGGGCATCTCCATTTTTCCGCACTTCCAGATCAGCACCTATAACATGTATCTGGGTGCTGTTATTGGTGGTGTAATTTCTTCCATCAATAGGTAGTGAGGTGTAGTTCAAATTGGCGGTGTTGGTGATGTTTCCACCCGCCAACAGATAGTTGTTGTCCACTGTGCAGTTGAAGAGTAAAGTGGCACTGTGACTTATCAGGGTTAAACTAGATGAAGTAAAGATTAAAGTATTTCCTGAAACATTTAAAAGCCATCCAGAGGGTAAAACAGCTGAACCTGCAACATAATGAAGTCCGGATGGAATCACATCGGTTATTGTAATGTTATATGCATCTGATGTGCTGGAAGAGGTGTGTGTGACATTAATTGTATAGGTGAACTCTTCTCCAACGTTCAGGTTGGTTTTGCTTGGTGTCTTGATTATCTGCAGGTTGGGTTCAACAACGTGTACTGTGGCTATGTCTGATCCTCCGTTGACTCCCTGTCCGGTTTTATTATTGTAGTACAATGTGGCATTGTTAACCAGGTTCTGTCCATTGTAGTTTCCATTGACATTTTGAACCAGTACTGTGTAGTTTATGGTTATGTTCCCTTCCTGTGTTATGGTTACATTTCCAAAGCTTATCTGGTAAGTGTTTCCACCGAGATAAGTTACCAGGAACTGGTTAACATTTACACCAGCTGTTGTGGCATATGTAAATCCGTTTATTCCTCCATTTATTCCCAGACCATTAGGTATAACATCAACTATTTTAAGTTCAGTTGTACTTCCAACTGGTAAGTTTATGTTTATTGATTCTGTGGCTGTTTCTCCTATGGTCAAATTCACAGTTTCGGTTCCATTAACTGTTTTAGACACACGTGGTGCTCTGGTGGTCACAGGAGCTGTTGCTGTGGTATTTATATTGTTAACTGGGCCTGCGGGTTGTGTGGGGTCTCCAGTTCGCTCACCAGTACTGGTACCTGGATCACCCGGGGTGGCATTGTTAGTACCATGTGGACCGGGCAGGCTGGTTCCAGTGGCATTAACCGTGTTGTTCAGTGTGGTGTTGAATACAACGTCCGATTTGACTGTGGCATTGTAGGTTATGTTCAGGTACTGGCCAGGGTTCAGTTTGCTTACTGTTATATTGATTAAATTTGCAGTGGAGTAGTTGGTGAAAATTATGGATGGGTCGCTGGGGGTGATGATCATGTGGAGGTAATCCATGGTGAAACCATTCATTGGATCAATGATGATCAAATCATAAACCGGAGCACCGTTGGTGATGTTGTTATTTCGGATTTGTATATTGAATGTTGCTGTGTCTGAATTAGTTAATATGGTCTGGTTTGCTGTTTTGGTGGATGATATTTGGGGAACAATCACATTCAATGTGGTTGGGCATACCCCTGTCACATTGCGATTTCCTCCCGTGGCATTGGTAAAACTCAGTGTGGCATTGTTGGGTATTTTTGTCCCTGCCTGGTTCCCAGCTATGTTCAGGACTGTGGTATTAAATATTAAAGTTATAGTTCCATTCTTAAGGCCCTGACCTCCCAGGTAAGTTACATTACCAAGGTAGAAAGTCAGGGGTGAAAGTGAAGTGTAATTGATGGTTAAAAATTCATCAAATGAACTTCCAAAGTCAAATCCAGAAGCTATGATGTTGGTATCGCTTCTTTTAATAAATGCAGTTCCGGCATTATATCCTAAATTAGATAATAAATTATCAATTAAGGATACGTTGAATGTTTCACCTTCTGGGACTGTTAACACAAACTGATATGTTACCACTTCTCCCACCATCACATTTGGTGTGGCAGAATCCGGTTCAGAAGTGTTAATTACAGTTTTATTAATTCCAGGTGTAACGGTGTTGATATTCACCACGTTGGATTTGTTGGTGTAATTTCGGGCATTATCATATCCTACGGACATGGATGAGAATGAAATATTAGCCTGATTCTGGAAAATGGACCCTGTTGGAACGTTGTCATTTACCAGAACCGTGAAGATAAAGTTTAAAGCATTTCCAGCAGTGATGTTGGTGTCAAGAAGGGATTTGATTATTACAGTGTTTCCAGATACTGTGAAACTGAAGCCAGAAGGTATAGATACTTGCGTGATCGTGGATGAGTTGAAGAGTACTGGATCTAAAACATCACGTAATTCTATTTGATAAGCTGGTGAAGTACCGTTATTGGTGACTGTTAAGTTAACAGTTATCAGGTCCCCTCCGTCCACTGTAGTAGGTGTTACATTTTTAGTAACTGCCAAGTTAGGTTCTACAATGGTAGTATTCACCGATGCTGTGAATGGAGGTTTGGTGTTTTCTGTCCAGTTAAGGGATGCATTGTTAGTTTTTATGGTTCCATTGGTGTTGTTGGTACTGTTGAGTACTGTGGCATTCAGGAGTATGTAGAATGTGTTGTTGGTTTTTGTGCTGTTGGTGAGTTCGCTGAAAGTGAATGTTACATTCTGACCATTCACGGAAACTAATAATGTTCCTAAAGTACCACTAAAGCCTGTGGTATTCAGGATGTACTCTCCGAGGTTGTAGCTAAAACCTGCTGGTAATGTATCGATAATGGTGAGGTTGGTTTTAAGACCTTGCGGTAATGTGACCGTTATTTTATAGGTTACTGTTTCTCCTATAGTGAGGTTTCCACTGTTTCCGTGTATGGTAGAATTTTCCACAATTTTGGTGATTTTTGGATCACCAGTTCTAACTACGGCCCAAGCAGAAGATGTGTAATTTCTACTATCAGGATCAGGTACTCCACTAACCCATGGAAGGGACCAATAAAATGCATTGACTGTGTTGTTGTAGGTGGGTCCAATGTAAGGTGTTTGGAGGGCAGTTATGTTGAATGTAAAATACAATGTTTGACCCCGGGGTATATTTCCCCCGGTGAAACTGACAACTTGTGAAGTTGAGTTGTAATTGAACACAAAACCATTTTGGGGGCTGCTTGCAACCACACTACTACTGCTTAAGTCAAATATGTTACTTGAATATGATAGTGGATCAGTTATAATTACATTATAAGCCGTTGATCTTCCATTGTTGGTTACGGCTATAGTAACCGTTGTTGTCTCTCCACCCTGGATGGTGCTGGGGTTGAATGATTTGGTAACATTTAATACTGGCTGTACTATGTAAACTGTTGCCTGTTTAGTGATTGGTGTATGTCCTGGGTTGTTCCAGTCCATGGTGGCACTGTTTCGTGCAGTTACATTGGTTGATCCAGGATAAGCTGTGTTGTTATTAGCCCTTACAATGATGTTAATGTAAAATGTGCTGTTGCTGGTGGTGTTGGTAAGCCCTGTGAACAGGAACTTTAGATTGTTGTTTATCTGAGTAAAGGTTAATGGTGCCAGTATTCCGTTGAAGTTACTTTGATCCAAAACATAAGAAACAAAGGTGAGACCTGAGGGTAAAACATCATTTATTACCAGATCATTTATTTGTCCTGCAGGAAGGGTGACAGCCAGTTGGAATAATCCTGTTTCTCCTATTGTCAAATTAGGTCCGGAACTATCAAGTGATTTTACATAGGTTTTCTTGAAATCAACATCACGAACCTGAACTGATGCATTGTCTGAAAAGTGGGATTGATCAACTCCTGGATTTCCAACATAGTTGGGACTTTCAGGCGGGGTTAACGATGTAAATTTGGTGATGTTGACTGTGTTGTTGATTATCTGTCTGGGGTATACTGTGCTGTTTAAGGTGGCATTGTAGGTTATTATTATGGTGCTGTTGGTTCCATTAACTCCATAGATAGGATATAATGAACCGAAATTCAAACCAGTACTTGTGAAAAGGTCCATAAGGTTTAAACCAGTGATTGTTGCCCCATTAAGGTAATTAGCAGTAATACCACTGATTGATGATATGTATCCTGGATTGGATGAGAGAAGATCGTCAGTGACCATTACGTTGTAAGCAGGAGCATTACCAGTGTTATTAATGGTTAGGGTGTAGGTGACCATGTCACCTGCCTGTAGTTCAGTGGTGGGTGTGGCGGTCTTGTTTATGGTGAGTTGTGGCTCTCCAGTTTTCAATGAGACTATACGATTATCGCAGAATATTTCCCCTGGACTGTTTTCATAGTTGATGTTCAGTAGGTTGGTTAGCCAGAGACCATCGGCCATTGGATCTCCAGTGGCGGTGAGGGTGAATAATATGTGAACAGTTGCATTGGGCTGGGTGGCATTGTAGACATTACCATATTGGAAGGTGATGGTGTTCTGGGTGACATCCACAATCAGTGTAGGTATCACACCAGTTAAACTACTTAAGGTATCATCTTCACCTAGCCTCCATTGCCCAGCAGCAGGTATTACCTGGCTAGTGTTCTGTGCCTGGCCTGTGGTAAATTGGGAGGCCCTCAGCAAAGGTATGGGCAGGTAATCAATTAGATTAAAGTCGTGCAGATTGCTGGTGGGAACATCTATCAGTAAGGAGAAAGTCACAGAGTCTCCAGGTTTTACCAAATAAGGAGCAACCGGATCATTTCCATTAATTTTAATTATGTCTTTTGATGGTATGGGCGCCACAATTACAACCTGACTTCCACTGCTATCCTCTATTTGACTGCCATTCTGAGTTAACACCCCATCAGCAACCACTGCATTATTTATGGGGTCATTGGAAACTATTGGATGTGGAGTTGGTGGTGTCACTCCTTCATAGTATTCATTGATGCGGGCCCAGAAAGTTAAGTTTCCAGTGGTTGCCCCGTAATTTGTTCCAGTATAATTTCCACCTTCAACAATACCACTGTACCCATTATCAATAAGTATTCTGGTGACGTTGAATACTAAATAGGTGATTCCTGTGGTGGAGTTATGGTAATAATAGAACTGGTTAGGGTTGGTTAAATTGACAAAAAGATTACTGATATCAATACCGGGAAGGTGTAAATTGAGTCGGGGGTTGTATATTAAAGAATTCAGGAAACTCTGACCATCACCCAGTACATCATAGAGTACCAGGTTGTTTATTGAAAAATAATCTGAAACCTGGAAGCTGAGTGTGTATCGCAGTATATCTGTGGGTCGGGGTTGTATTGGGTCCGTGCTCTCATCATTGGCACTTTTCTGTATGGCCAGTGGTTTCAGGATAAGGGTGTAATTATCAGTAGATGAAACATTAATATTGGTGTAATTTCCAGTAACACTGGCAGTGTTAGTGGCATTAACCCAGGCTCCTGTATTTGGATCCAACACATACTGGGAGTTGTTATCGAATTTTGGAGCATAAACTCGATAGATGATAGTTTTATCAGAACCGAGTACTCCTGTGATATTGCTAAAGTGTATCCACAGTAAACCACCAGGGGTGCTGGTGGATGGTTGCTGCACTATACTGCCACCATCAGCATCAACCACTTGCACGAACTGCAGGTTTCCAGGAAGTAAGTCTTTCACGTTAACATCAGTGACTGTCTGGCCATTGGCCACATCAACAGTGAGGGTATAATCCCAGGGATAATTTGAACCTGTGGCAGTTTCATCTTCATGGGGTGCAACTGTATTTTTAATAATTTTGATCACAGTAGGAGTTACCTGTGCAGTGGTTTGATTCCCTCGAATAGGTGTTCCTCCTGTTTCATTAGCACCAAACCTGAATACTGGATATGCCGTGATATTTAGAGGTAATCCCAGAGTGGAGTTTCCTCTTAAAAATGCATTGATTTGCAGGACTGCACTGGGCTGGCCACTAGTGAAACTGCCCAGTGGATACTCAATTATGTAAAGACTGTATCCAGGAGTTCCAGTCACGGTTAGTCCAGATAGTGGATCGATTAATGTTCCACTCAGGGTGAATGTTCCTACAGATGTAACACTCACCGGTGCCCCCAGGAAGTTGGCGCTGTTGAACTCTATCTCCGGAGGTAAGATCAACTGTACTATGGGACCAAAACCAGTTTCATTCCCATTGTTATTGAAAGTGAGTGTGAAGTTAAAACTTTCGTTTAAGAATTGTTCTCCAGGGGCATCAATGGATAAAGTGGGTTCAGGACCCAGTTGGAAGTTCATCCATCCATATAAATTCAGATCAGATGGGTTGGAGCTGAGTTCAGTTGTCACCAGTTTTTGGATGCTCATGTGTCCGGGGTAACTGGCGGTGACATAAAATTTTCCTTCAATACTCGTGAAGTTGAGTTCATAATGTCCAGTGGTGTCGGTGGTGGTCTGGGTAATAGTGGAACCATCAGTAGAAGTTATAGTAATAGTAACTCCAGGGAAGGGACTCCCATTGGTACAAGTAATCACATTACCACTGATTATATTAGAATTAAGAGAAATGGAAGAATTTGAAACTTGATCAGGGACACTTGAGTTACTGGTGTAATTTGATATTGTCTCTAAAGTTAAATTAGTTGAATTTGTTAAATTATTAAGGGTTGTTGAATTGTTATTTGAAACCTCGTCAACGTTTTCTGCGGCTGAAACTATACCACATGTTAAAAAAATTGCCAAAATAATTATAAAAGATAGTCCAACTTTATTTTTTTTATTCCCCATAATAATTATTCCACCACCAATAATTGAAAAATATTCATTTATACTATTGCCACAAATATTGTTTGTAATTACAATATTGATTTGTTACTACTATAATTGGATTTACTAATATAAATCTATATCTACGAACTGTTCGTATTTTTTAGTAGTACTATGAGAAAAAAAAGTTATGTGTTGAAAAAAACTCAAAATAAAGACAAATGAGGAAAAAAACTTTTTAACACGACCTTTCAATAAATAATACAAAGAATATAATAAAAATTTTGAAAATGAATGTAAAAAATATAAAATTTAGCATTACAAAATGTTCAATTAATACACCATTTAATAAAATTATGTTAGTGATTACTTAAATAAATGAATATATTATATTTGAGATTACAATTAAATTTTCATAATAACTTCGATAATCAACAAAATTCCATCAGGAAAAATATATACACAAATTGGATGTATAACAAAGATCGAAAGAAACATAGCTGAAATTATATGTGTATCAAATTAAAAAGGAGGGAAAACATGTGCGAATCAACTGTTTACGATACCAAAGGGATCAAACTCATGGATGATGTGATTCACATGAAAATTTATGGTGATAGAATAGAAATGGTGGATATTCTGAATCAGGGGATGACTGTAGAGGGTCAGATCGTAGAACTGGATCTGGAAAAACATAGTATTTTCGTGGAAGTTGATGAAAAGGGGTTAGTTAAATAGATTAGTTAACAAGAATCAACATAAATTAATGTGAAATTATTTTTTAAATAATTATTTTATATTTTCTAAAATTCAAGTACTGGTTTTCTTATTTTCAGGAGATATCCAGATATAAATTAATAACTAAAAAAATAATAAAAAGGGGGTGGATATTTGTTTCCACCAAAAAATTTTCCGTTTTTTTAGTTTTGAACCTATTTAAGGGACAATGCTTCGTGTGGACAGGCAGGTATGCACTGGTCACAGAGTATGCAGAATCCTTTGAGTGGTACTTTGTCTTCGGTGAGTTTCAGCATGTCGTATGGACATACTTCCACACAGTCACCACACTCAGCACACTTATCAGGACTGTATTGTACACGGTTCCGTTTAACAACTTCACCATCCACAACTTTGTCCATTTCTACCAGTGTTAATGCATCGTTAGGGCAGGCAATGGTGCATGCTCCACAACGGGTACACATGGCAAATGCGGCTTCGCCACCAACTTCAGTGTCACCTGGAACTTCGAATCCGGTTTTGGTAACCACCCGAATAGCATCGTTAGGACATTCACGGGCACAGGCTCCAACGTATTCACATTTGGATTCATCCCATACTAATCCTTCTTCAGATGCTGGTTTGGCAGGTCCTAGTTCAACATCCAGGTCAATGGCGTCAACTGGGCAAAGGTTCTCACATAGTCCACAGTAGGTACAGATTTCCGGTAGTTCCACAGTTAGTTTAGATGCTTTGGCTTTTATGAAGTCACCAGGGCAGGCTTCCACACAAACATTACAACCAATACAAGTTTCTTCATCTAATTCGAACTTATTGAGTTCTTTAGTTCGTTTTTCTGGTTTTTTACCGGAAATAAACACTGCATTCCATGGGCAAGTCTGGGAACAGACTCCACATTTGATACAGGTGTCCTCATCGATGGTGATGCTTTCTCCCACTTCAGGGAGAGTTATGGCATCCACTGGACATTCATCCACACACATTCCACAGCCCACACAATCTACAATATAGATAGGGCCGGTAATATTCAGTTCAGTCGTTTTAGGTTCTTTGACTCCTTCAACTCCAATGACTTCTACGGGACAGATGTCTGCACACTGCTGGCACATGACACAGTAACCCTGTAGAGGTATGGTCTGAACTTTTCCTTGCTCCAGTTTGAGGATTTGGGGTGGACAGACAGCAACACAGTCCCCGCACTCATTACAGAGTTTAGGGTTGAAGGTGACTCTGGTCTGGGTAGTGCCAGATTCATCCACAGTCAGCTCATCAGTTTTAAGAGCACCTGTGGGGCAGATGTCCACACATTTAGGTTCTCCTCCACAAACATCACAGTATATGATGTCATCTGGAGATACAGTTATAGCTGCAGTCGGACAGGTCCCCTGACAGGCCCCACATCGAATACAGTCTTCCTTGTTAACCACTATCATCTTTTTCACCCTCTCAAAAGTATTTAAATCCTTTTAACGAGGTGTCCCTCGCTATCGTACACTTCAAGAGTGGCCAGTCTCATTTGACTGTCGATGGTGTGGGTTGCACAGGATAGACATGGGTCGTATGCCCGGATAACCATCTCCATTAAATTGAAGATCTTGTCGTCTACTTCTACTCCTGGTTTTATATAGTCTTGAGCTACTTTCTGGATACCCATTTCCATAGCAGGGTTGTTCTGGATGGTTGCCACAACAATGTTGGCTTTGGTAACCAGTCCGTTCTCGTCACAGGCGTAGTGGTGTGTTAGTGTTCCACGGGATGCTTCCACGATACCTACACCTTCACCAGCAGTTCTTTCCAGAGCATCTGGGAATTTCTGTCCAGATAAGTCTCCTTCCAGAGCGTCAGCTGCACATTCTGCTGCGGCTAATAATTCAATTAACCGTGCCCAGTGGAAGAGTAATGGTTCATGGGCGTATCCGAAGAGGCCTCTGAATTCATTTAATGCTTCCTGTGCTAATGGTGCGGCGTCAGGCATTTTGTCGGCCACGTTAAGTCTTGAAAGAGGAGCAACACGGTATACCCCGTCTGGGTATCCCAGGTCTTTGATGTATGGGAATTTCAACCAGGAATAAGGTTTAACTTTTTCAGCAATGTAGTCCAAGTAATCGGAAGGTGCAAATTCAACGTATTTGTTTCCTTCTTTATCATTCATACGGACGTTTCCGTCGTACATATCCCATACGCCGTTTTTAACCAGTCCAGTGTGGTAAGTTTCCACGTAACCTAAGGTTTTTACCAGATCTAGGTTTTCTTCAAATATTGGTTTAGCCAGGTCAAGGGTGGCTACAGATAATTCAACATTCCTCTGAGCCTTCTTCAGAAGGTCTTTCTGGGTTTCGTCATCCAGACTGGTGGAAATACCACCTGGAGTGGAGGATGTTGGGTGTATAGGTCGTCCACCTGTGGCTTTTATAATATCTAAAGCGTTTTTTCGGAGTTCGATTGCCTGTAAAGCTGCTTCAGGAGCGTCTTTAACTATTTGGAAAACGTTCCTGGTTTTTCTGTCTTTACCAGCTATGAAGTCCGGTGCTGCCAGGAAATAGAAGTGCAGAGCGTGGGAGTGCATTACAGAACCCCAGCTCATGAGTTCCCTCATTTGGTAGGCAGTTGGGAGAATATCATCAGGTTGGAATCCGAAGCAGGCATCAACAGCTTTTGCTGCGGCCAGGTGGTGCTGTACATCACAGATACCACAGATTCGAGGTACGATTCGAGGTACCTCTTCGATGTTTCTTCCCTGCAGGAATTTTTCAAATCCACGGAATTCCATAACGTGGAGTTTGGTGTCCTGGACGTTTCCTGCATCATCCAGGTCCACTGTGATTTTGGCGTGACCTTCAATCCTGGTCACGGGTTCCATTTTCAGTGTAACCATTTATTTACCCTCCTTTTTCACCTTTGCGGGTACTAAAGCCGCTGGGAGTGTGTAGGTATAGAAAGTTCCGACAATATCATCCAGTTCATTGGCTACTTCTTCAGGGTCCACAGTTTTATCCTGTTCCACACCAAAGTCAGAGCCTATGGCACTGATCATTTTAGCACCCTGATCCACTACATTGAAGGTAGGTCCGTAGCATCCACGGCACTGAATTCCAATTGAGGGACATTCTGCTCCACAGATGGAAATTGTAGCCGGTCCCATGCACACCAATCCCTGGGGTACTAGGCACATTTCTGGTTCTGGTTCTCCCAGTTCGAACTGGCGGATAATTCTATCCATTGCCATTCCTTCTGGTGGTTTTTCCCTGGGACAAACTTCACAAAGGTTGGTTTGTGGTAGTTCAGGTAATTCTTCTCCTTTCAAGAGAGCCATTATAATCTGGGCAACCAGATCAGATCGTGGTGGGCAGCCAGGTAGGAGTAAATCCACATCAATAACATCAGTTAGTGGTCTTACTCTGCTTTCCAGATGAGGTACTCCTTCACTGGGTATTATTTCCTCATCGTTGTAGGTACTCTCTGAATTGATGTAAGCCTCTTGAGTTAAATCATCAACTGTGTGTAGGTTTCCCAGTCCAAAGATTCCTCCGTAAGCAGCACATGTACCATATCCAATGACTACCTTTGCTTTTTCCCTTACTTTAAGTGCCAGTTCCCGGTTTTCATCGTTTCTGATACCTCCGGTAACTATGGCCACGTCTACGTCGGTCCATTCATCGTATTTAGTGTCCATGAGAACAGGCATGAATTCGAAATCTGCTAATCCCAGAACATCCACTATGGCTTCGTGTATATCTGCAATGGATAATTCACATCCAGAACATACGCTGAGCCAAACGTTTCCTAGTTTAACTTTTTCTGCCATTTTAGGCCTCCATCTCTGATTCTTCTGGAGCTTCTAATTGTGCCTTTAGAGGGGATGGGCCCAGAGCAGTTATACGTTCAACCATCATTTTGACGGTTTCTGCGAATTTTTCCCCTTCTGATGCAGATATCCAGTCATGGTGAATCCTTTCTCTTCCGATTCCCATTCCATCTGCTAAATTGTAGATTAATCTCATTCTACGGTCTAATTTGTAGTTTCCTGCGTCGTAGTGGCAGTCTCCATGGTGACAGCCGGCCACAATGACCCCGTCGGCGCCTTCTCGGAAGGCTTTTAACACGAACTGGGGTTCAATTCTTCCAGAGCACATTACTCTGATGACCCGCACATTTGGAGGATACTGCATCCTTGCGGTTCCTGCGGTGTCTGCTCCACCGTAGGAGCACCAGTTACAACAAAACATTACGATCTTAACATCATCCTCAGCCATTGGCTTTCCTCCTAGCTTTGTCGGTGTACCATATTATTGTACATTATATGCATTTAGGAATAGTTATTATAAAGGTTACTTCAAAAACAAATTCGAAAAACTTATATATGGGAACAACAAAATTAGATTTTTTAATATTGGTTACAATGCTTTGATCGGTACCATGGCAAATTAAATCCGGTTATATTATACAATAACATATAATCAAGCTTTTTATTTTTACAGATATTCCGGAAAAACTGATCTAAATTTGAATGGATGATTTGTTTACTTACTAATAATTTAAATCTTTAAAAGACTTTAATACTATATTTGAATAGTGAATAGAGCTTTTATGTTGAATGGTATCCCTTAATTGATATCATTTGATTCAAGTGAATTTTCTCATACTATTATAAGGAAATAAGTCCATATAAAATATAAGGTGTGTTATATCACATCTACTATATTCTATCGTTAATACAATAAAAAAACTAAAAAATGGTGGTGGTTAAACTGCTACTGGAAATAACTGATCTGGCAGTGGAAGTAAGCGGAAAAGAAATTCTCACCGATGTAGACCTGTATATAGGCAAAGGAGAAACACACGTACTCTTAGGACCCAATGGAGCTGGTAAAAGTACTCTTTTTATGGCCCTTTTGGGTTTTCCCAAGTACAAAGTAACCCGTGGAGAGATTATCTTCAAAGGGGAAGATATAACCAACCTTTCAACCACTGAAAGGGTAAGGAAAGGATTTGGGGTTAGTTTCCAAAATCCCCCCTCCATCCGGGGAGTGAGACTGGGTGATCTTTTAAAACTCGAACACGGAGAAAGGGATGCTGAAAAAGACCTCAGCCCTGAGATGATGGATCTGGTTCATAAACTCAAGTTCGATGAAAGATTTTTGGCTAGGGATGTTAACCTTGGTTTTTCCGGGGGAGAAGTCAAGCGATCAGAGATATTACAACTTTTAGCCCAGGAACCGGACTTCATAATGTTTGACGAACCAGATTCTGGTGTGGATATTGAAAATGTGGAGCTCCTGGCAGAAGAAATAAATGTTCTACTGGATAAGAACAAAAAACCAGGTTTAAGGGAAAAATCCGGGCTTTTAATAACCCATTTAGGTTACATCCTTAATTTTGTGGCTGCAGACACAGCCCATGTGCTTATGGACGGTAAAATTGCCTGTTCAGGAAACCCCGCTGAGATAATTGAAGATATAAGAAAAGAAGGATTTAAGGGGTGTGTGGAATGTTGCAAAATACACTAAAGCGCGCCGAGAAAGCTAAAGAAAAGAAAGCACTCTACGGTGAAGATATTGACCTGGAAAAATTCATCATAGAAGAAGCAGGTGAACATGAGCAGGTTTCCAGAGCAAATGAGGTTCCCAAAAAAGTGCAGGAAACACTCCTGAAAGTGGGAGTAGACCCCAATGAAGAAGAAAGATCAGGTACCTTCGTTCAGGTAGATCAAAGTGGAGTGTGTAGTACCTGTACTTCCGAATCTGTGGAAATAATGGGTATGAATGTTGCTCTGGATAAATACGGCTGGTTAAAGGATTATATGTGGAAGGCTGTGGCGCCGGATACTGATAAATACACAGCGCAGACTGCACTCAGAGAATCAGAAGCAGGGGGTTTTGGAGGTTATTTCATACGATCCCTCCCTGGTTCTAAAGAAGTTTTCCCCCTTCAGGCCTGCATGTTCATTGGGGATGAAAAGGTTATGCAAACTGCACATAATGTAATCATTGCTGAAGAAAATTCTGAACTACATATTATAACCGGATGTGCAACAGGAGAAGATGTTACCTCGGCTTTACACGTGGGGGTTTCTGAATTTTACCTTAAAAGAGGAGCCAAGATCACCTTTACCATGGTGCATAACTGGGCAGAACAGGTTGATGTACGACCCCGTACCGGAGTAATTGTGGGAGATGATTCTACCTACATCAGTAATTACATCCTCACCAGCCCTGTTAGAAGTATTCAGTCTTATCCTACCGCATATTGTACTGGTAATAATTCCAAGGTTGTTTTCCAGTCCATACTTGGCGGTCAAAAGGAATCAGTCCTGGATATGGGTTCACGGGTTATCTTAGAAGGTGAGGGTTGTAGCACTGAAATGATCTCCCGGTCTGTTTCCAAAGACCAGTCCCAGATTTATGCCAGAGGCCACTTGGCAGGAAGGGCCAAGAATGTTAAAGGGCACCTGGAATGCCACGGGCTGGTTTTATCAGATGATTCAATGATATACGCTGTACCTGAACTGGAAGGTTCCTCCACGGAACTGGAATTATCCCACGAGGCTGCAGTAGGCAAAATTGACGAGGCAGAAGTGCTTTACCTCATGTCCCGAGGTTTAAGTGAAGAAGAAGCAGCATCCATGATTGTCAGAGGATTCCTGAGCATTGATATAGCTGGCCTTCCACCTGAACTGGCAGCCGAAACCAAAAGAATGATGGACCAGAGTTTAAAAGGAATGTAATAAAGAGATTGTAAAATGAATGCTTTAAATTAAGGGATTCCTCCCTTATTTTTTATTGACGAATTTATTTTCCTTCTTTATTTTATTCTTATAAATCCATTTTTTCTGTTTTAACTTCAACTTTATTAAAAAATATTAAAAATATTAGGTAACTCATAATGACCATATTATTAATATTCTGTAGTGATAAGAGGGATATAGGGAAAACTTACTAATATTTAATTATTTTACATGAAATGAAGTTATAAGATTTAAGATTTGTTAATATTTTAATCAAAATGGGCGCCTCAAATGAGAATTATATAATATGTACTGAAATGATAATTCAAAATAATTGGATTTAAAACTTAAATTGATAAAATATAAGGGGTATAAAAGGGGATTTATTCAGAAATGATAATGAATTCACCCACTTTTTCCACTTTACCGAATGGTACCAGTAAAGTGTCTCCTTTCTGTTTAGAACCTTTAACTGTAACGTTCCTTCCTTTATCTACTTTAATGACCACATCAGTTATTTTACCAGTTCTGTCATTGATAATAAGTTCTTCGAGCTCTCCCAGGATACGGGCATTATTAGTAGCCACCTGATAGCCCTTTATTTCACTCCAAACTTTTTCTTCCCCTTTTATGAGTTTCCTTTCTTCTTTCTCAACCATGACCTCACCTTCTAGAGTTTCCCCTTAGTTTCTCTAGGCATATTATGTCCTCGGGGCTATTAATATTTAATGCCAGTTCAATTTTATCGAGGACTAGAACTTCCTCATCTTGTTCTGTATCCTTCCCCCTTAATATATTTAATCCAGAGGGAACCAGATTCTCCAGCACCAAACTGGCCTGGAGATCATGTTCACGGAATATTTCCACCGGCACCATCACCGACATGGCTGGTGGGGATGATTTTTGGTACTCTTCCAGAACCAGGTCTATGATCTCACAGGTGATGAGTGGTAAATCAGCAGTTATGGTAAGTATTATTTCATCCTGAAAATCATCATGGGAGAGTATAAATGAAAGATCTTCCACATACCCTTTCCCTGGAGTTTCTAAAATTCTGAAACCAAGATTTTTAATATGAAGTGTGGTTTCAGGAGAATGATGACTGGTGGCTACTATTATTTCATCAACTAGGGATGAACCCTGCAATGCACTGAGTACATGTCCAATGAGGGTTTTTCCATTAACCATTGTCATGGGCTTTTCCAGGGTCGAATTCATCCGGGTACCCTTCCCACCAGCCATTAAAAGAGCTATTACCATCTTACCATTATCCCGAGTTTATTATTTAAAAAATTTCCGTTCCTTTATTTTCCTTTATGATCTTTTAGTAATCAACTATTCATTGAAAAAAATGTATTTTTAAATGAAAAAAGGTTATTAGACGCTGGAAAGATTGGAGTTAAAAAGAATGATGGGTTGGGTAATTTCTAGAATGACTATTACTTCCAGACCTATCCCCTGACTTATTCCCTGGTAACTCCAATTAGTACAGATAGGGCAAAGAATTCTATTGTGTTTAAAAAGAATATGGGACTGCCCATTCCAGGACCTTTAAAACCTTCGTGAAGTAATAAAAAACCTGTGAATAGTGCATTTTGCAGGAGGAGTAACATTGCAAATGCAACTAGTCCAAAGGTGAATTGAGATTTGAATTTTCGGTAACTGCCTATGTACATGTACAGTAGAATCAATAAAAGGCAGATGTTGGCAATTCCCAGTACAACATCAATGGTAATTAATTGGGAGTTGTCGACGTTGATCGGCCCTACTCCAGTTCCATTTCCCCCACCCATTCCGGTTCCATTTCCTCCATGATACCCAGACCCTCCAGGCTCTCCAAGTCCTCCTGCTTGCATTACATCACCTCTATACTGATTTAAAGTATAATATTAAATATTTTATTGAATATTTTATTTTTCCAATAATGATTTTATTTATTTACCCACTGTGATTCATTTTACTTAGAATATCCAGGAAGATGGGGTAATTTTCTTCCATACGATTTGATAAAAAATACATTGCCCCATATTTCTTCTCCCCAGTGGAGTTAAAAATGATATCATGATCTTCTAAGACTTTTATATGATGTTTAATGGTTTTATAATCAAGATCAAGTTCTTTAGAAAGTTGATTGACATTGTATGGCCTATCATGAAGGGTTTTGATTATTCTGGCCCTGTTAACTCCCCCCTTACTACCAGCAATCAAATACCATAAAATTCTTTTCATGACAATCACAAATCTTAAAGATAACCTTGGATGAATCAAATATGATCTTAGTTCTTAAAATAGTTTAGTTCCTTAATTAATCCATGTTTAATTGTCAAAATAGAATCTTAACAAAATTTTAAGGCTGTATGCGGTTCTAGTTTATAAAAATAAAAATAGGGATAGGAATCTTGAAACTCCTAATATTTGAATTATGTATCTTGAGTTAGGAACTACTATTAGTTCCAATAAATATTGGTTCAGTAATCATCCCCTAACCCTAAATAAATCAAGATTTTTAACCTATGTATTTAAAATCATTTAGTTGTCGATAACTACATTTCATATCCTGTTCTATTTTTTCTGTAATTTTCTCCTCTGTCCCAGTATGCAGGGTCCTCCCTGCCTACCGCCCAGTGGTATGTGTGGTGTTCCCATGGAATTCATACATCTGGCCATCACTGCTGATCCCAATGCAAGGGCATCTGAGACAAATATAACATTTTCGAAATAGTCCTTTGCAAATTCTAAGATCAATTCTGGTTTGCGGCCAGTGATACCGGCCCTACCAGTGACTCCCAGGAGTGATCCTTCCATGATAACTCCTTCATCAGCTGCCTCCACTATCAGTCTTTTAACCACGTTGGCACTGACATGATCTAGTGTGGCAAAGAGGGTGTGAATGTCAGTTGATTCTATTATTTCATGGCCCAGTTTGGTGAGTTCTGGGATTGCATCACCATCTTTACCCACATCACAGCCAATAAGGGTGGTTCCAGCATCATATGCCGCTTGAGGATCCACCGGGACAGTTCCAAATCTTTCCCTTCCTTCTGGAACTTTCCGTATGTCCACATGTTCGTGGGCACGCATAGCAAACTCTTCAGCTGCTTTCCAATCTGCTTTTTTCAGTATGTCCTTCTTGTAAAGGTCTAAAGCTGCACCACCCCGCCTATCCACTTTTTCGGTTCCCCTAATGATGGCATCGGATATGGCCCCAGCCAGCCCACAGAAGTTTCCCACAGTCCTAGCGTAGGGTTCATCATTGTTAACTATCCTACCAGCCAGTGTGGTTCCAAAATCCATGGAAATACAGGGATTACGATAATCTAGATCAGTCCATTTGGCACCTGCTTTTATACCTGCAGTTACCAGTTCTCCTTCCATTTCATTTGCTACCACTGCTCTACCTGTTGGTGGAACTACACTTACCACCGCACCGTCGAACATGACTTTATCTAGGAGGGTGAAATCCTGTAAATTTTTTGGCAAACTGTCCTTGGAAATTGACGGAGACATCTTCCTGGGTGGTATCCCTGCCTCCAGGCAACCATTGGCCAGGGCAATGATGAGTTCTCCCACTTCTTTGGGCGAGGCAAAACCAGCAGTGACCCCAGTTGAACGGACCACGAAATCCAAATCATCTTCTATGTTTATCTGGGAACGCTCCACAGATTCGAGAATAGTATCTTTGACCAGATCAGAGACTGATTCATTGGTAAGCTCCACATGCCATACTGTCTCTCCAAAAACTTTTTCACCCTTTTTAGGTGGTCTGATGTCCCGGGTCATTTTCACTGTCTTATCCAGTAAATATGTTCGGCTGGTATTGAGGTTAGTTGCAGTAAGGATGCACTTGGTGGTGGTATTTCCCAACTCCACTGATCCCACAATGTAATATTCATCAGGACGCATAATAGCACCATAACCTCGGCCAACAGATTTCTTGGTAAAAGGCGCCATTTTAGCTTCTTCAATGGTAATGTATCTGCTTTTTGCAATAACGGGTTTTGGGCCTAATCCTAATAGTTTTTTGATAAATGACAACTTGATCCCCCAATTCATAATCTTAATACAAAATAAGTTTATCGAAAATGAATATAAACATTGTGAATTGATTATGAAAATAAACTTTATATGTAACTAGATTATTCACTCCTGAAGGTGAAGTTTAATGATTTCATAAAAAAAGGATGATTTAATGAAAAAAAACTGTAAATTTGGAAGAAAAAAGTTCAGGAAAAATAACCTGATAATTATACTTTACTTCCTTTTTAACTGGTTCGAACCAGGAGAATGGTACATGGAGCTGAATGTACTACTTTTTCGGAAACACTTCCCAGTAAACGTTTATCCACGATGTTTTTACCGGTTCCCAGTACTATCAAGTCAACATTTTCCTCTTCAGCCACCTTTACAATCTCATCTGCAGGATTACCCTCACACATTACTCCTTTAAAGTTTACCATGTAATGCTGGGGTGACTGGAACTCTTGTCTCAAACTATCCAGGATTTCCGTGCCTCTGCTTCTAAGTTCAGTAGCCATCATCTGTTTAACTTTTTTAGGTGTTAAAAAAGGTACTGATGTCTCCACTACATAAATACCTATGACCTCTGTCTCTCTTTCCTGAATAATATCCAAGGTATGTTCTATGATTTCGTCCATGTATTCGCCCATGGTGGCAACCATTATTTTTTCGTACATTTTTAATCCCTCATATCAACTTTATCTAGTACAAATGGGCATTCACATAATAAAGAACAGTCGGGTGAACATATATATTACATACGCCAGAACCAGAATTACTCCTTCAACCCGACTAAGCTTCATTCCCCGTTTTATTAGAAGTAAGAGGAGTAGTGTTATTAGAACCATCACCGGAGCATCAAAATAGGTAGTAATTGGTTCAACTGGAATGTTAACAAATAATGCAGGTATTCCCAGTCCTATAAGGATGTTGAAAATGTTACTTCCAAACACCGTTCCTATGGCCAGACTGTTCAAGCCCTTCTTGGCCGAGGACAAAACTGTGAAAAATTCAGGGGTTGTGGTTCCAAATGCTAGTAATATCCCGGCTAATCCTTCAGAAATGTTGGCCATTGTTGAAAGTTCAACTGTACAGTAAACTATTGCTCGGCAACCGATGGCTAAACCTACCAATCCAAGAACAGCAAATATAATAGTTTTAGTATTTAGAGATTTTTTACTGTCTTGAGATTTGCCTTCTTGAGACGTTTCTTCGCTTATGTCACAACATTCAATTTCTTTATTTTTATTGTTTTTCTGGGCTCTGATTAAAATCCATAAATACACTACATACATGAAAATTAGGATAATCCCTAAAACAAAGGAAATATTTCCAATTAAGAATAAAGAAACAACTAATACAAGCGCGGTTAAAAAAGCCATCACTCCATCTCTGCGCAGCTCTTCACCTTGAGTGGTGATTAACCCTGCAAAAATTGCGGATATTCCCAATATTCCACCTATATTCCAGATATTAGCCCCAATAGCAACACCCACACCCATGTCCGGTGTTCCGGTGAGAATGGCAATCATAGCAGATCCGAATTCCGGCAGAGAAGTCCCTATTGCCGAAGCGGTGACCCCTAATATGATTTCTGATATACCCAATGCCAATCCTATTTCCACGATGTTATCAACGAAGACATCAGCTGATTTAATTACAATGATCAGGGATACAATTAATGCTACGATTAGTATGACTACTTCCAACACATTATCACCGGAATAGGGTTTCCGTTTTCCAACATATATAACTTTGTATTTCCATCACTTTCAATAATTATTCATCCAGATTACATCTAGTAATATTAATCAATGAAATACAATATAATTGATAGCCCATTGCATATAAACTTTTTATTTGTTGCTTTTTAATAATCTGATGATTGAAAATTTAGTTCCAGAGATAAAAAGGAAGAATATGCCCCAGTTTGGTTCTTAACAAAGATAAATAAATTTTTAGTAATTGATCAAAGATTGATAAATCATACAAATAATAAAAAAAAATATTTGATATAGGCGTATTACGCCTATAACAGTTTGAAGAATGGGTGTTCTTCCACAGGTTCGGTTCCGATATCTTTAGCTGCTTCAGCCATGAAGATATCAGCCATACCACAAGCTGGGAATGCCATTGTAGCGTTTTCGATAGGACCGAATAGTACGAAGTCCCCTCCAACAGCTTGCTGGATGAGGTTGGATCCTACGTCACAAACAGGCCAAGCTTCAGCATGCCCTTGTCCACCTTTTTCCACTGGTTTTTTGTATCCTCGTAGCCAGTCCCATGCAGATGGCACGTTGTGGATACCACTTCCCACAGGTAATCCCCATTTACTTTTGACAGCATATGAAGTTCTGAGGGCAGGTCCTGCACCTTGTCCTAATGGAGTTATAGCAACGTCCATGAATGGTTTGGTGATTCCACATCCTTCAGCCATTTCCATAAGTCCGGTATCTAGAACACTTCCACCGTTTTCCCAGATGTTGATTTTACCTTCTACACCTGGTTCCATGGGGTTAAATCCTAGAACGATAGATGAAGAGATGTCAGTGTCTGCAACAGCTTGCAGTTCATCAGCTTCGGAAGCCATGTTGATGGAGTTGTATATAGCTCTTTCAGCTAGTCCTGCTTCATCAGCGTATTTTGCACCGGCAACTTTAGCTTCTGCGGAAGTTGAATCAATCATGAATGGCGCTTCACATACTTCACCCACGAATTCCAGATATTTAACTATTGCTTCGGGTGTTTGACCGAAGGTCTGGACGATACATGGATTTCCAGTCACGTCTTGCATTTCTACCATGGTGTTTATCAGGGCTTCTGCTTTGTCTTTGTCAAAAACTCCTGCTTTATCATCTTCTATTATATTATGTCCACCATAAAATATGGTTCCAGCTAAAACGGTGGGGTATTCGCCTGGCTGTCCACCTACTTTGACACCAGCTACATCTATAACCACTTGTTCTTTGTCAAACCTTATCATAAGTAAACCTCCTTGAATTAGACTCCTCCAAAGGTGGATAGGATTGCTCCTACTTTCACTACTTTGAATGCCACGAACAGGATTATTAGTCCTATTATTATTCCGTATAAAATACCAATATCCCTGCCAACTTGTTGACCGATTCTCTGGTTCATTTCACCCCAGGTGAATTCAACCTTTTCATCCATCTCGTCTAATCTTTCATTAGCATTGTTGTATTCTTCTGCAGGGACGATAACGCGAGGTATAACGGTTTTTTCTTCGTCAGCCATTTTATTAGGCCCCCTGACTGGTCATTAATACCCATACAACTGGAAGACCTACCAGAAGAGCTGCCAGGATGAATCCCAGTGCCATACCATAAATCCTGGTGGCCATGATTCCTGAAAACAGTCTCTGATCCCTTCCAATAAGTTGGGTTCGGTATTTTACATCTGCTGCTACTTTTCTTATGCCTCGAATATTAGGTTTGTTTGATATTAACATCTAAAACCCCCATTATTTCAAGAGCAGTATGGTTCCAATGGTCAGGATGAAGACTAGGCCTATCATTATTCCCTGAACTTTTCCGGAGTACATACCTGCGTTCATCCTCTGCAGACCACCTATGGATTTAACCTGGGTCTGGATGTTACGCATTCGTGCTTCGATTAAAGCGGTTTCAGGAGCAACTGGTGGTATTTCTTCACCTTCTTCTTCTTCTCCATCTTCTTCCACTTCAATAACCATTGCTTCTTCTTCGAAAGCTCCTGGATCTTTGTCAATGCACTCTTTGACTTTGGACTGTATGGTAGCAGCGTCCTCTACGTCAATTATGCTTACAATTTCCATTTGCTGTTGGAATCGTTCGATTCCTTCATCGGGTATATTTTCTATAAAGGGAATGGCCCCGGTTGCACCGACTATCTTCCTCTTTTCAGGGTCAACACCATTTTCGTGGAGAGCTTCAATACTCTGACCAGTGATGTGTCCCTGCACTTCTGATCCAGTTAGGATCAAAAAGCGTATATTAGGGTTTGAGATGAGGTTTGCAAGCATCTTCTCGATCCCTAAGTTTTCAGTTTTGCAGGGTCCGGATATTGCTGCTCCGGCATCTACTGCAATCTGTTCAATATGGGAAGCTAGTGTTGTGGCTGCAACAGGACTTTCTGGGTCGCCTACTACGTAGTCCCCGTTTATTACAGGCCATCCTTCTGCTGGTGATTTCTTTTCAGCCAACTTTAACACCTCCTATAACAATAGGGCCAGCAGTAGCACAAGTCCTAATATAAATCCATAAACCATGTTGGTTAATGTACCGGCCATCATGTATGTTCCTTCCCTTCCAGGATAGGAACCTTCAGACACGGTAGTTGGATCTAGGGCTGTGTATAAGTCTTCTACTGCAACCTCTAATTCATTTAATTGTTCGTTTACTCCATCCATGGATACGATGACGACATCTCTGCCTAAAGCCGCACCGATCATACCTGTGGTGGGGTCAAGGGTTAGGTTCATTTCAGGAACTACTTTGACTAATGGTAACATTTCCATTTTTATTCCTCCTAGTGTTCCTCCTCTTTAGGCCACATACCAGACCATGCCACAGATGCTGCATCATCTTTGGATGCTTGTAAGAACATCCTTAGGGATATGAACCAGGCTAAAGCACCTATGATGGCAATAACCCACCATGCTTTGGAAGATCCCATTCCCAATAGACCTACTATGGCCATGGATATGAAACCTGTGGATGCTGCCAGTTTAAGGGTTCGTGTTCTGTCTTCTTGAGGTCCTAAACAGGCGTTGAATGGGTGTTGAATAGCCATGGTGTTCATGATGAAGAGCAATCCAATGAAACCGGTGGCAACCACTGATTTTAATATTGGTGCCATTGCGTAACTTCCGGCAATTGCTGCTGAGAATCCAAGAATGGATAGTGCAGCTGCTGCAGTTAGTTCCATGGTACCGGTTACCAGTACTGGTATTTTCATTCCTATTATCTTCTTAGCTATTAAGGCTATTACTCCACCGAGAATAACTGATAGAACTACTCCCAGTAATGGAGCTATCATGGTGTAGGCTGAGCCCATCATGATACCGCCGGCAAGACCGGCAAGGGTACCAATAACACCTACTGCCAGTGACATGTATCCAATGGAAGGTACACCAGTACCTAATCCGTAGCTGGCTACTCTGGCTATGGCGTCAGCACCCCAAACTATGGCACACACAGCACCTAATGCTGCTAGAAGTGGGCCAAGTACAGGGTTAATTGGAGTAGCATATATACCTATAAGTCCGCCTATAATTCCAATACCAGCGGTCATTTTGGGGTCGATTGCGGATTCACCGCCTCCTCCTCCTGCTACTGACATTAGAAGACACCTCCTTTAAGTAGTAATACTCCTATTAGTCCAGTGACTATGGATGCGATTAGACAAGCCACAACTCCCTTGGGAAGTCTTTTGAACTTAGGGTCGTGGAATCCTTCTATGGTTCCTCCGATGTTGTAAGAAGCAATAACTGAGTTGACAAAGAACAATCCTAAAGCAAATACTCCAGCAACCATTGCTGCGGCTATGGATGTTTGTCCAGAGACCAATGGAGCGTAAGCTGGTAAAGTCACCAGGGATTCGTAAACTGCCCAGTAAGCTAGTCCACCACCAATTCCTCCTAAAAGTCCTCCGATTATTCCACTTACAAAACATACGGTTGGTATACCGTGTCCTTCTGTACCTGGAGTTACATATTTTTCTTGATTAAATTTAGTTATGGGATCTGTTGTCACTTTTGCTGATGCGGGTACGGTTCCTACACCCCATACGTATACCCAGTTACCCACCATCATGGTGACACCGATCATCAGCATGGAACCAACGGCTCCTCCTGCCAGGATCAGCCATAATGGAGATCCGGTCATGGCGGCTGCGGTAATAAGTCCAGTCATAGCTGATCCAGCTGCTAACATGGCTGTACCTGTTCCCACACCTGTAGCTGTTGCTATAGCTGCTGGAGCACCACCTACTGGTAAGAAGTGTACACCTCCACCAATAAGAGCTCCGGCAACGGTTACAGCCCCTATCATTATTAATGGGTCCATCATTAAACCTCCTTATTCCCTATATGGTCCGTATTTGTTTCTGGCAAATACTTCGATTCGGTTGTTGATGTATATTAAGAGTAAGACTATCACTAAACCTGCAACTACTCCTCCAGCAGCTCCAAAGACTATTGTGGTCCAGAAGCTTAGGAATACTATGAGTCCAAAGGCAAATCCTGTTACAGGTCCACCAAACTTGGCACAGAAGTAAACTACATCTATAGAGTTTCGAGCACCTAGTTCTGCATTTCTGGTTATGTCACCGTGAATTGCTACTGGGATACCTCCACCGAATGGGTACTGTTGGTATTCTCTTTCAGCACCATAGTGAACGTCTCCTGTTGATGAACCAATGGCACCGATGGTTATTCCCCACAGTACTGCCAGGAAGGGCAGTGCAAAGGGGTGGGCAAAGCCTGGTAAGCTTAAAGTCATCAGGTATGATAATCCTACTATACAGAAAGATACGATAAATCCATGACCAGCTATTGGTCCCAGGTGACTGGTTACAACATCCAGGAATAATGGTTGATTAAATTGTGATTGACTTACTATCCTTCCTAAATGAGATGTTGTGGCATAAACGGTGTGAACCAAAGCTGCTATAGCTGCTCCTCCAGCTATTGACATTATAACTGGTAGTTGTAGTGATCCCATAAGAACAAAGGCTACAGAACCGGCAATACCTGCCCATGTACCAAAGGCTACAGGTTCACCTGAAACAGCCTTGTTTATCATTCTGTGAAGGTTGCCCATCTGGGGTGCCAGTTGTACCTGAGAGTTGGGGTTACTCTGTGAACCTACATCGGACTCTAAGTCCTCTGCGGCACCAGCTATGGTTGCGGCAGCACCCATTAGAGCAACAACACCTAATCCTGCGATCATACTCGTAGGGTCCATATTTTATCCTCCTTTTTTTTAAATAAATAAAAAATAGGTGTTTAAACACCTATTTATTTGGCTGGGGAAATTAGAGCTCTTTCTCCGGCTGGTTCGAATTCTCTTAGTGCACCTTTAGCAAATTCAGCCCTTACTTCACTAAAGTCGAAGGTCAGGTTGGGGT
Source organism: Methanobacterium subterraneum (assembly GCF_002813695.1). Classification (NCBI taxonomy): domain Archaea; kingdom Methanobacteriati; phylum Methanobacteriota; class Methanobacteria; order Methanobacteriales; family Methanobacteriaceae; genus Methanobacterium; species Methanobacterium subterraneum. The sequence continues at coordinate 1,548,902 of NZ_CP017768.1, forward strand.
CTGCAAAGGCAATCTTGACCAGTGGGTTAAGCACAAAGGCATCTCCACGGGCAGCGTGAGCTGACTGGGAAATACCTGCGTATTCACCCTGGTGACCCACGTTCATAGCGTAGTTAGGGTAGTTAGCTCCACGTAGTTCCAGTGGTAATCCTTCGTCTCCACGGATGGAGAATACGTTGGATGCACCACACTGGTCCTGCAGGTCGTAACCATAGAAACCAAGTCGACTGTGCTGTTCTTTGTGCAAGTACATAGATAAGTACCATGCGCTTAAACCAGTTTGACCGTTTCCAGTTGCGAATCCTGTGGAACAACCAGATGCTGCAGCAACTACAGCAGCTCGCTGTGAACCACCGAACTGATCTTCTAAGAGTGCTGGGAATTCTTCGTACTGTTCAAGACCGTAGAAGGTAACTTCTGATGCTACGTCCAGCACTGTTTCCATAGTGTTTGGTGCTTCGCATACTCCACCGTATTTGTCCTCAACGTATTCTTTACCATAGTAGGTGAAGTCGTCAAGGATGTTGTCAGTGTATGCTGCGGTTGCGTATTGGGTGAATCCAACACCACCAGACATGTATGAACCTAGCCAGATCTGGTCGTATAACATGGCCCCTGAAGCCACAACGTCCAGAGTTACCCGGACAGGGTCTTCCCAGTACTTTCGAGAGGACTGACAGATATCAGCCAGGAAACCGAAGGCTATTCCTCCAGGTTCGTTTTCCCCTCTAGCTCTTCTTACAGGTAAGTAAGTACCCATGTGGATAACTTCTGCGTGTTTAGCTGCGTATGCGAAGTCACCGGTAGCGGCTTCACCAGCAGCCTGTTTGTAGGCAGAAATCATTGACATACCCACTTGCATTGCAGACCATCGTGAGGTGGTACCACCGTCACAGGTTCGGGATACAATGGTTGGTATGCGTACCACAGTCCACATTCCATCCCCTACTTCTGCTTTCAAGACGTTAGCTTGTTCTTCTGGGAACTCTTCGTTGATGTTAAGGACGTATCTCTGGTCAATTTCATCAGCGATTTCATCATTTCCAGTGAACACTTTTACGTAACTGTCGGCAGTTAGTAGAGGGTGGGTTTCCACCATGTGCTCCTGAACAACTGCAGCACCAGGCATAGCGTGGTTTACAGTTTCCAGGTAGTGGGTAATGGTTTCTGGGGTAACTTCTTTACCTAATCTTTTTTCTATAACATTGTGTGCTGTGTTTAAGCCCACAATAACAGTTCTTCGGATATCATCCCAGAACTGTTGCATGGCAGCGTTGTTGACGAAGTGAAGGTCGTCACCTTCTACAAAGGTGTCGGTTGTGGAAATCTGGTAGGGCATTAAAACCCTCTGTCCTAAAGGAGTACCCACATCGGGGTCGTATTGAGGAATTCCACGTTTAGCTGCTACTTCTTTACCAGCTTCCACGAATTCTCTCTTCCTTTCAGATTGTTTCCATCCTCCATACTTGTAAAAGGTGGTTGTTTTTTCGTCAGGGGCTTCTTCGAACTTTTCTTTTAATGCTCTTATAAACATTTTGTCAGCCATTTTTCCACCTCCTTATTCAGGACAGAACCCACCTTGGGATCTTAGTACGTGTATCCTGTGCAGTACTTCTACTGCGTCAGCGTCGTCTCGGTAAGCTTCACCATCTTTACGGTAGATGGTGGTTTTTGCTTTGAGAGTTGCTTCGTCTAGTGGTTCTCCTAATATCACTGGTTCGTCCAGTTCATCACCAATCTGGTTCTTAACTGATTCAACTTTTCCAGTGGATTTATTGAAGACTTGTCTTCGCAGCATATCAAACATCATACCGTCTTCGTCAAGTCTCAGAGAGTGTCCGTGCACAGTTTTTCCTCTGATACCTGTACGGGCGGGGTCGAAGAAATCCGTTTCGAGTAATTCTTTGGAGTATTTTTCCAAATCTCTTTCACGGGTTTCGATAATTTGTCGTCCGGACAGGGTACCTGCATCGGCTCCTCTAAATCTACATAGGTAAGCCCTAGACCTTAAGAAGGGGTGGGCTGGAGCAAAGTACATGGAGTCTGCGAACTGTATGTATCTTACTCGGTCACCGGCTTTGGCACCATCCAATGGTTCAACCATTTCACGGATGGCATCATCTGGTTCATCCATCTCTTCTAGAGGTGGGTGTACGCTGGGGTACTCTTCACCAGGGGCTCTGTGACCTAAAATCTTTACTACATCTTCGTCGGAGATCTCCCTTAATTTTTCTAATTCTACATTTGGGTCGCAGAATCTTCTTCGGTTTTCTGCTACCTTACTGGTTCCTGGGTAGTATTGTGCCATATTCATGCACCTCCTAATGCTAATCTCACCTTTCTAATAATCTCATCCAATTTCTCTTGGGGACAGGTTTCTCCTCTTATAACTCCGCTGATTATGTCCACAATTTCACCTTTGGTTTTAGGTTCTTCGGGCATAACTGCTTTGGTTTTAACACCGATTTTTGCAAAATCCTCAAAGTCCACGGGGTATTCGCATATAATAATACAGGGCCGATTTACATGTCGTAAAATAAGGCGAGCCTTGTATACAATGTGATGTCGAACCCCTCCCAGATGCACTACCACAAGTTTAAACCTTCCTATTTGTTCTTTCTCCTTAGGAGTCAGTCCAAACAGGCTGCCTGAACCGGCAGTGGGTGCGTCCTGAGGTACTCCTGCACCTGCGTTTAAGACCAGTGTACTGGTCAAAATGTTTGCTTCCCGCAGTGCAAAGGTTATTTCGCATACTGGTTTTGTGATATGCCTCCTTCCCGGAGACATTGCAATGGCCAGTACTTCATTTCCACACTCTGCAAATGTCCCTCGCTGAGCGATTCCGCCTCCTTCGCCCATTCCCATTGTTTCTCTACAATCGACTACGTGGGTACATTTGCCTATCATTTTTAATCCTTCTTTTTAATGATGGTAGCTCTTTCACTGAGTTGCGCATTTTGATCGGTCAACCCCACCATTTCATCCGGTAGGTCTTTAACGTATTCTCCATACTTTATGTCGTCTGTGACGGTCTTCTGCTTTCTTATGAAGGTTCCAACATGTATATTGTAACCAAAGGGCAAAATATCTTCACATATGTCTTTCACGTCATCAATGGTTTCTTCTCCCTCAATTTCCATTAAAACACGGCCTGTTTTCACCTGCAAGTCAACTTTTTCACCCATAATGGTGATGATTCGCTGGTCAGGATTGTCTTCATCTTGAGGAAGTCTTTGTCCTTGAATTACCATTCTTTTTACGCCATCTAACTCTTCCAAGTCGTTTAACAACTTTTCAGTAGTATCAGCGCTTAACAATCGGTGCGGAAAAATTTCGATGTCCATTTAGTTATTTACCCCCAAATTTGGATTTGTTCTTAGACTTGGTTTTTAATCTCCGCTGCTGCTTCGTTCACGTATTTCAGTGGTTCTCGGAACTCGTCCACTTTACTGAACACTTCTTTGATTAGTCCGGAGGTAGATTCAGGTGAGAACATCTGTGTACCGGCGTCTAAAGCCATGGCTGCTGCCACACAAGGTATGGCGAAACCTTTACTGTGTCGAGTTACGATGTGGTTACCGTTAAAGATACCAGGACCTCCACCACCATATATAGAGTGGCTGAAGAACGAGAATCCAACGGCTACACCTTCAGCTCGACCGAAGTCCACGCTAGGTAGTCCAGTTTCGAATTCTAGAATGTCGTTGTAGTATAGAATGGTTGATGATACACCCTGAGCAGCACGTGCAGCACCTTGGTTTACCATGGTGGCTGCGATTAATCCTGCAGCGGCGTATGCGTTCCATTTTGCTAGGTCGTCAGTTCCGTAGACACTGAATCCATTCAGGTCTTTTTCAATACCGATGACTTTGTCGGCTTGGGCCCTTTCAACCGTAGATGAAATAACGGATCCAACAGTACCATCAGCACCGTTGTCTTTAACTAGGTCAAAGACCATGTTGTCAGCGTTCATTCCCTGATATGCTAACCCTAATAAGTGCATTCTTTCAAATGCCCCTACTGCGTCACCCATTTCAAACATAGCTGATTGTTCCAGAATAGCGGATAGAGCAGATGTTTGCATGGTGTTTTTCAGAGTTGCTGCTACCACGTGGTTAACCATGATGTTACGCAGGGCGTAACCTGGGCCTTCCAGTTTCTGTGGTATGTCTAACATGGTTGCTAAGTTTCCACCCATATACTCAACTGACTGTGGGTATCTTCCCAGTATGGCTGCTTTAACCATGTTGGCGTCATACATGTTGACGTCGCACACATCAATTATAGCCTGGATGAATGCATTGGCAGTTACCAGAGGTGTAGCTGAATATTCAGCTGCTGCTTCAAACCGAGCGGTTGGAAGTTGGACTAATGCCCTTTTCCCGCCACCTAATAATTCTACTTTGGTGTTGTCGCCTTCCTCAACCTGGATCATTTCTTTTGCTTTAGCTGCAATAGCTTCAGCGTTCCCCACTATGTCTAGATCCAGTTCTCGGCCCAGTATCTTACATGCTGGTCCACCGACTTTTGCGGTTTTCAAAGCATTTTCTGTACCTTCGAGGTTCACTGCTACAGTCCTTTTGATACCTTGTACAATCGCTTTGATTGCAGGGTTCCTCAATGGACTCAAGGCTTCTATAGGGACTTCTGCTTCGACAAGATTACCCCTGTCGTCGTATAAGTCGACCTTATCTTCAAACTTTGCCATTTTTTCCCTCCTACAGATTCTTGCATACCAATTATTTGCACCAATTCAAGTTTTAACAGAAAATAATTCTGTTCAGTTGGAGTTCAAAGTCTCCATGGTACAATTTGATATACGAGTCTCCGTTTACTGTTTGGTATGTATTAAACTTTCTTCTTGAATCAAATAGAAAGACTTATAAGTGACCATTTCGTAAATTTATCTCGGTGTATAATACTAGTTCTCTAACACAGAGAAAATTCAATAATATCTTATTTTATTACATAATGACGTATAAAGCGTTGATAACATGCAAATAATCGCAGATGTGGGTGGAATACCCGGTAAAGATTGTAGGGGATTCTGTAAATACTGTTATTTTAGAAAAGTCAAAGACGGAGATCCTTTAGGTTGTAAACATTGCCTTCCAGGACACATTGGTTGTGATCATTGCACTGACGGTGTTCGTGAGACTAAAAACGATTTTATTCAGCCATTTATAGTTATAAGTTCCGTTCAAACTTCTTTAATGATGGGAAATAATCGAGATCAGGACTTAAAAGTCAATATCAGCGGTGGGGGAGATGTAAGCTGTTATCCTCACCTTTTAGAAATAACATCCGCATTTTCACAGTGGGATATTCCCATTCATTTGGGTTATACCAGTGGAAAAGGTATTGATAACCCTAAAACTGCCAATGACCTCCTTTCCCATGGAGTAGACGAGGTAACTTACACAGTTTTCTCCACCGATTCACAGATGAGGGAAAAGTGGATGGGAGATCCCAGCCCTCAGGCATCCCTGGACGCCCTTAAAATATTCTGCGAAAGCTGTGATGTGCACGCAGCCTCAGTAATAGTTCCCGGTGTCAACGACGGGGATAAACTGTTTGAAACCTGTGCAAAACTGGAAGAATGGGGAGCCAAAGCCCTCATTCTCATGAGATTTGCAAACTTCCGCAATCAGGGCCTTATCCTTGGAAACGAACCTATAATTAAGGGTGTTGAACCCCATAGCCTTAAAGAATTTGAGGAAATGGTGCATAGCATTAACAAGGAATTCGGCCTCCGGATTACCGGCACTCCACTTTGTGACCCTGAAACTGATGCCCCCTTTGCTATCTCACTTGATAAAAATAGAGAGTACTTGGACATATTATCCAAGGTAACTTCAGAAGCAACCATAGTAAGCAGTAAAGTGGCGGCACCATTTATTGAAAGGATTTTTGACCATGTTGAAGCTTCTTCACTGGTGAATGTGGTGGCTGCAGATCAGGATATTGGATGTCTAATCACCCAACAGGACCTGGAAGAACTGGACCTTACCGACGTTAAAGAGACTGTAATCATTCCCGGTAGGGCTTTTGTTTATGATAAGAAAGCCGAAGAGATTTTCAGCAGAGATGGGGTGGAACGGTTAGTAGCCCGTGGCCCAGACAAACTTTCGGTGGATGGAGAAATGAGCGGCACCCTCAGCCGCGAAGATGTGCTTAAAACAGAGTTAATAGCCTTCCAAGACCTTATAGAAGCCATAAACTTCTTCGGTGTGCGGAAAAACTAAAAATTCCCTTAAGAACCAATGCATTTTTATTCCCCATAATTTTTTAGTCCCCATAATTTTAATAATTTTTATACCTAACCTTAGTAGGGTTTAGTTTATAATCAGTTGATATAATGTGATATAATGAGTAAAAATCTAAAAATAACTGTTTTAACTCCTGAATTCTACAGTTACGGTGCTCTGTTAATAGCAGGGATACTTCAAGAACAGGGTTACCCTGTAAAACTGCAAAAAGGATTTGGGGAGGTTATTGATGCAGATATTGTTTTTATCAGCCTACAATCCACCATCCATCTATTAAAATATCAAAAAGAAATATCATCAATGGATACCTTTAAAATAGTGGGAGGTCCAGTAACACTTTCCCCCCAATTGATTTTAGATTGTTTAGCTGTGGATCTGGTGGTGGTAGGGGAGGGTGAAAATACCCTATATGATATATTAAAAGTTTTTGAAAATAATCCAATACCCAATGTATCTGACTTTAAGGACGTATCTGGAGTGGCATTTAAAAAGGATGAGCAGACTATTATCACAGGTAAAGGCACTGCCCACTCCCTTGAAAGACCATTGCCACTAGTACCTTCCGATATCTCTTCTGAAAACATCAGAGGAGCTAATGTTTACTTGGAAACTCATCGTGGCTGTCCTGGTAACTGTGGTTTCTGTGGTGTTCCCTGCTTATTCGGCAGGGAAGTGAGAAGCCGCTCCCTGGAAGACATACTAAATGAGGTTAAATATCTTTTAAGTAAAGGAGTCCGTAAAATCGCCATAAGTGGTGGTACTGGTTCTCTTTATGGCAGTAATAAGTTCAAAAATGTTGATGAAGAAGCCTTCATTGAGCTTTTACGTGAAATATCAAACCTCACTGGGCCTAAAAATCTAACCATACCAGATATAAGGGTGGATTTAATTAGCGACCAGATCTTAGAAGCTATCCATCAATACAGTAATGGATGGGTTTTTTTTGGAATTGAATCCGGTAGTGACCGGGTTCTCCGTCATATGAAAAAGGGAGTCACTGTGGATCAGGTCCGTGAAGCAGTGGCTATGGCCCGTGAGCATGGAGTGAAAACTGCGGGTTCTTTTATAGTTGCCTACCCTGGAGAAGAAGAGGAAGAGTTCCAGGATACCATGGATCTTGCCGATGAACTGATGCTGGATGATTACTTCGTTAGTATTGCCGAACCAATCCCTGGAACCGATCTGGGAGATGAAGTGTCCCAATTATCCCTGGAAGATAACATTCTATTCCAGGATAGTTTAAAGTATAAAAGACATGGCCTTAGCATTGCTGAAGAACGTGCCCTGGACTTGATGGTTGAATCCTACATATTTAGAAGTTTTCCAGTTCCCATGTCCCAAAATCTCCTGAAAAACCTTTTGGATGAAGTGAAATCCCAGGGAGATCATATAAAAAGTGTTACCCATCTAATTAAAAAATATCCCACATCCTAAGAATGTCAAAATTAAGGTTAAATTAAAGGATTAATTTCAATTAAAGGATTAATTAAGGAATAGATTAATAAATAGAATTACAGCTAAAAATTACACCTCAATACTAAAAAAATTCTCAAAAATAATTTCAATTAATGCTAATTTTAAAAATACTAATTTTAAATATAAAGATTATTATTTCAAAAGTTCAATTCCAACCAGATGGAATAATCCCCGAAGCAGCATCTTAACTCAAATTTTTATCCTAAAACATTATAGAACCATATTTCGAGTATTTTCCATTATTTCTTTTACAGTGTCACCGTCTGGACTTGCAAAGTGGACAACATTTTCAGAAAGGACATATCTGGGACCTTCACCCAATTCATCCCCTAAAATCACATCTATCTTTTCATTTACCAGGAATTCAGCAGTTTTTATACCTCTCTTTTTTTCCAGGTCCTGGGCAGGGTTATCTTTGATCTGGTAATTTTCTATTTCTCCCTGGTGAACATCCCAGATGAGAAAATAGGGAACCTTACCAAAATGATTTGAGGGAATTGATTGCAAACCATCACTGGTTTCAACTGGTAGTGCAAACCGGATCACATCTTTTTTAACTGGTTCCACTTGAACCAAAAGTGTTTCAAGCTTTCCAACTTCCCCTCTGATTTGTTTTTCAACTTCATCAGATATTCCATGTGCTTTTTCTACCGATAAATTTTTTTTGGTTTCCAGATGAAGTTCAGCAAACATATAAGGTCCTGAACTTCTCACCCGAACTTCATGAATCCCTTCAACTCCATCCACACCCAAAGCTATATCTTTTATTCTTTGCACTGTTTCAGCATCAATGGATGCATCCAGGAGTACCAGCACTGCATTTTTACCAATCTTCAAACCCATCCATATTATCAGCAAAGCCACCAACAATCCCACTACACCTTGAAGGCTTAAATAACCCATATATGATGATATTATTCCGAAAAAAACCAGTACTGATGAAAAAACATCAATAAGACTATGTTTAGCATCACCAATGAGTGCAGGAGATTCTATTTCATTACCAACCCTTTGTTTGTAACGGGCCAGGAGGAGGGAAACAGCGACTGAAAGAACAGCGACTAAAATGGCAATGATGGGTAATTTCAATGGTTGGGGATTAATTATTCCCTGGACAGACTCTGATGCTATTTCCAAACCACTGAAAAGAATGATTACGGCTATTATGAGAGAAGACATTGTTTCTGCCTTATAATAACCATAGGGAAATTTTTCATCAGGTTTTCTCTGGGATAGTTTCAGCCCAATATAAACCGCTAAAGAAGCAAATATATCGGAAAAAGAATGGATTGAATCAGCTATGAGGGCTACACTCCCTGATAAAACTCCAAAAACTCCTTTAATGATACTGAGAGCCAGGTTAGTAAGGGTGGAGTATTTTGCTGCTCGTTCTCCCCTTTTCAATCTATCCTTTTTTAACCGGTTTGTGATCGTTTTATCCATTACACTACCTTTATACAAATTAAATACCTTAAATCCATTATAACTGGTTTATATTTATCTCTGAAAGGTAATTTTCCATTATTTGGCTGAAAATATCCCTGAAATTTGGTTCATAAACAGCCGCTGGTTTTAGATTAATCAAAGCCTTAACGAACCTGATATCATAGGGTATCATTCCCAATAGTGGTATCTGGTTTTTCTGGAAATAGTCCTGTAGATGGTAGGTGAAGTCTTTGTTAATTCCCCATTTATTGATGACTGCACCACAGGGAATATTGAAATGATCAACTAACTCAATAGCACGTTTAAGATCTGAAAATGCCACTGGAGTGGGTTCAGTAACCAGCACGACATAATCACTCCCCCTTACAGAGGCAATAACAGGACAGCCTATTCCTGCTGCTGCATCCAAAATCATGTGATCTGCATTGATTTTATCAGCGATTTCTGAGGCCCTGTTTCTTAAAGCATTGACCACCTTCCCAGAACCAGATTCACCTACTTTTAACTGTCCTGAAACTATAGGGAACCCATATTGAGTTTTTCCTACACCAATTCTTGCATTGTCAACCTTTTTTAGTTCAATTGCTTGGGTAGGGCAGGCTAACAGACAAGCACCACAACCAGTGCAAAGGAGCTCATTGATCTCGGGTAATCCTTCATCCTGATTCCAGGTAATTGCCGAGTAATTACAGCTATCCAGACAGTGCTTTGTGGCATGACATTTAGGGCAGAATTTGCGAGATTGACATTTTTCTGAGGATATATAAGCCTTTTCACCAGTTTTCAATGATTCCCAACTGTCAAATTCTTCCTCTTCCAGGCCTAGTACCAGAGCCAAATTCGGTGCATCAGCATCACAGTCCACAGCCACAATTTCATTTTTTTCGGCAAGCATTACTGCTAGTGAAGCTGTTAGGGTGCTTTTACCAGCACCACCCTTTCCAGACAATATAGTAACTGTTTTCATTGGCACATCCTCCCCTCTTCAATTATGGTTTTATGAAGGTCAGATATTGAATCTGCTAATTCTTTGAAACTTTCATGTGTTACCGGCTGACTTCTGGAGTGTTTTTTCATTATATCCTTTTCATAAGGGATCTCCTGGATTAGAGGAATATTGAAGTTCTCCGAAACATTACGGATAAGGTTCAGATCACCAATATCCGATTTATTAACAATGATCTGGGCGGGGGTTTCCATTATTTCCAGTAAACTGAGGATTAATTCCAGGTCATGTTTTCCTAGGGGTGTGGGTTCAGTCACGGCCAGAGCTAGATCCACATTGATCATGGCGTTGATAACATTACAATGAGTTCCAGCGGCAGTATCTATCAATACATAATCAAATTCTGAATCCATTGGTAAAGTATTTTCTGAAGATTTAATTGAATCATCCTTTGAATCTGAATCAGGGAGTGTTTTACTGGATAGATTCAGAGCATAATCTCGGGTGGCTTTGACCACTAGGGATGTGTTTTCACAGCCCACTTCGATTTTACCCCACACCAGAAGGAGGTTATCTGATGCATTAGCTCGTTGACATTTACCCTGATATATGGTTCCAACAACCTGTTTTCCCTCCTGGAGAGCTCCAGATGGACAGGCATATAAACAAGCCCCACAACCATTGCATTGTCCAGAGACTATGAAAGGGTATCTGTCTTTGACAAATACAACTGCATTCTCTTTGCACACTTCCGAGCAACTGCCGCACTGGGTACATTTTTCCTGATCAAAGGTTGGAAGTAATGCCTCTACATCTTCAACCTTTTCCTGGGTGGTTGATAGAATTATGTGATCATCCGGACATTCAACATCAGCATCCACCAGCATAACCCTATTAGAGTTAGAAAGTTCAAAGGCGAGGGAAGTGGATATGGTTGATTTCCCAGTTCCTCCTTTTCCACCAGTTATGGCTATTTTCATAGTTTTTCTATTTTCATTCATAATATCAAAGTTGAAAGGTTTTTTAGATCCGTTGGGCAGTATGCCCTTCATTAGTAACCTTAATTATCCCTTCAGAATAAAAAAGGGGTCAAAGGTAGTTATCTTCTACCCCTTTGACCTCCTCCTCTTCCCATCCCACGTCCTCTGGCAGCTAAAGTTAACCCTTCCAGTTTACCCTGGGTTAATAGGTTTAGGTTTTCTTCCACTGTTCCTGGGACCATCTTGTAGGCCTTTATTCCTAACTGATTTAGAACCTCAAAGGCGTTGGGACCTACTGATCCGGATATAACTGCTTCTGCCTTTTCATCCCCCACAATTCTTGCAGTTTGTATCCCTGCACCACCTGATGCATTTACGGAAGGGTTGGGTATGGCTTTAACGTTTTTGAAATCTCCGTCAACCACATCCACCACTACCAAATGGGAACATCTTCCAAAAACCGGGCTGGCCTGTGAATCCAATCCCTCTCCAGTTGATGCTATTGCTACTTTCATCTAATCACCTCTCCAATTATTTTTTTCCATTAAATACCTTATCTTCAATTTTTGAAACTATTTTCATGAATTTTTTGGATATTTCCGAATCAGGGTCCTCCCGAATGAATGGTTTTCCCTGGTCTGAGTTTTCCCCCACCCCAGTTTCCACGGGTAAGCTTCCCAGGTAGGGTACTTCCAGTTCTTCTGCCAGTTGTTTTCCTTCACCTTTACCAAAAATATTGATTTCCTCATGGCAATGGGGGCAGGTGAAACCAGACATGTTCTCTATGATACCTAGGATGGGGATGTTCAATCCTTTAACCATGTTAACACATTTACGTACATCTTCCCCTGCAACTGCCTGGGGAGTGGTGACCATGACCACCCCATCCAGGGGACTGATGGATTGCAGGATAGTTAAAGGTTCATCTCCAGTTCCTGGCGGGTTGTCAACTACCAGTACATCTAGATTTCCCCATGAAACATCGGATAGGAACTGTTTTATGGCTCCCGTCTTTTTGGGCCCTCTCCATATGATAGGGGCGCCCTTGGTGGGTAACATGAATTCAATGGATAATACTTCCAGGTTTTCTCTGGCTTTAACTGGTATGATACCATGCGGTGATGATTGTAGGATTGCATTTTCTATCCCCAACATGTGTGGAACATCAGGGCCGTGCAGATCCACATCCATTATTCCAGTCTGGTAATTTTTAAGGGCAAATGCTACCGCTAGGTTAACGGATATGGTTGATTTACCCACACCCCCTTTACCACTCATAACTGCTATTTTATGACCAATATCACTCATACGCTTTACTATGGTGATTTCTTGTTGCATTAAGAGTTTTTTCTGTTCTTCTTCTGAATTAATCTTCATTTCAGTATCTGTTTTCAAATAACCATCCCTCTCTAATTGATAATAAATGATTAATACCCCTATATGTGGAGTTTTATTTTTTGCGATTTCAAAGGCATGTTTAATGTCTAATCATGACCATCAGAACATGCATTATCCGCATTAGCCAGTTTTAATTTACCTTCTGCCCAGCTTTGCAGTGCTTCGATCACAGTTCCCGATGCACCAACGTAAACCTCAATTCCAGCCCTTTGAAGCATTTGAACCGCTTTGGGGCCGAGATTTCCACATAAAAGTGTGTTAGCTCCGGAACCAGCAATGAATTCACCAGGAGTCATGTTGCCCCCCACATGCTTTGCTTTGCTGTCCATAATCTCATAATTCTTGATTTGATCATCTTCCCACTTAATCAAAACAAAGTAGGGAGTTTTTCCAAAGTGTTGGGATATATCTCCCTTTAAACCACCCTGATCAAGACAGGGAACGCATACTACTACCATTTTCTTGTATCCTCCATTGAAATTTAGTCTGAACCACAGAGTGGAATGCCACATTTAGGACATTTAGCGTCACGACAGGGTACTCCTGGGGTTTTTGGAGCTTCATACCCACATTGAGGGCATTTACAAACCCTTGGAGGTCCTCCCCCCATCCCTCTGGCACCTTGTCCTCCCCTTCTTCTTCCTAATCCTGGTTGTGCTGTGGATTTAGGGAAATCTTCTTCAACGGTAACTAATCCTATGTTTTCGGAATCACAGTCTGGACATTTTTCATATTCTTTCGCTGGACTGTGCCATTCAAAACCACAATTTTTACATTGGTATCTTTTATTATCCATAACGTAATCTCCTCCTTTTATCTGAATTATTCTGCCTTCAACTAAGGCCCTGGAAATTTTCCTCCGGGCTGAGTTAATGGTCCTGTGAAAGGTGGGCTGGGAAATATCCATAATCTCTGCTGCATTTTTCTGCTGTATTTCCTGATAATCCCTGAGTCTCAGTGCTTCAAACTCTTCCAGTGTAATTCGGAGAGCTTCAAAGCTTTCCCCACCTTCCCTGTCCGGAATAAAACATTGCACTAATGGTTCTCGGAGTATTCTGCAAGATCTTCTGGGCCTAGGCATGTTATGAATATATATTCAAAACAGTATATAAATCTTTCCAGTTTTCATACTAAACCTTAATACCAACCCCCCATCAAATCATGAAAAAATTATCCCTGCCGATCAAACACCGAACAAATATTCTATTAAGCCCTTAAAATCTAAATATTAATTACACTAACCATTATAAACCGATTATGTACTATTAAATTAATTTAGGAACTTTAATACAATAATTAGATACATACCAACTATAAACTAACAAATAAAACTAAATCCGTTGATTTTGCCATATAGATTAAACTTATTAATGTTGAAACTAAAGTTAGGTTAGTCTAACATTGAGGTGGATTATGATCACATTAGTAGAACTTGAAAACGGACAAACAGCAATAATCAAAGAAATTGGAGGGGGTTCAGGGTTAAAAAATCGTTTAGAAGTGATGAACATTAGGGAAGGAAAAAAGGTTAAAAAAACATGCACCGCCCCTCTACGAGGTCCAGTGGTCATAGAGATAGATGGCTGTAAAATGGCAATTGGCCGAGGAATGGCCAAAAAAGTTTGGGTGGAAGAGATTTGAAGAAAATATTACTGATGGGTAATCCCAATGTGGGCAAAAGTGTTGTTTTCTCCAGATTAACCGGAGTAAACGTTATTCAGTCCAATTATCCCGGGACCACCGTAGGTTACACCCAGGGACACTTGAAAATAGACCAGCAGGAGATGGATCTAATTGATGTACCTGGAACCTATTCATTATCCCCAGCCTGTAAAGCAGAAGAAGTGGCCAGGGACATGTTTCTGGATGAAAACCCGGAGTTAATAATCAATGTGGTGGATGCCACCAACCTGGAGAGAAACCTGTATCTAAGCCTTCAGATCCTGGAGCAGGGCCTTCCCACAGTGATGGTTCTCAACATGTGGGATGCCGCTAAACGAAAAGGAGTTCACCTGAACCTGGAAAAACTCCAGGAAAAACTGGGAATAAAAGTGGTGCCCGCAGTGGCGGTTACTGGTGAAGGAATAAAAGATCTGGCTAATGTTATAAATGAAATAACTCTAAAACCAGCTGAACACATTTCCAAAATCCCTGAAATGGATGATAATGAAAAATGGGCGTTTATTGGCCAATTACTATCTGAAGTTCAGAAAATAGAACACCGCCACCCATCTATTCTGGAACGATTGGAAGATGCATCAGTAAGACCTGTTTCAGGAGTTATTATAGCATTAATAGTAGTGTTCATCACCATGCAAGTGGTAATTGGACTGGGAGAATTGTTAATCAATTATATTCTAGATCCAATATATTATCAGTATTATGGACCATTCATCACCAAACTGGTGGAGAACTTTATCCCCACTGGTTTTTTCCATGACATCTTGATCGGGAGTGGATACGAATATGAAACCTCCTTTGGCTTGTTAACCACCGGAATTTATGTGATATTTGCCGTGGTTTTACCCTATATCCTATCATTCTATCTTGTTCTAGGCTTTTTAGAGGATTTTGGTTACCTCCCCCGCCTGGCAGTACTGCTGGACAGTATAATGCATAAATTAGGACTCCATGGTTATGCAACCATACCCATTGTCCTTGGTTTTGGCTGTAACGTTCCGGCCATGCTTTCCACCCGAATTTTGGAGGGTAAACGAGAAAAATTCATAGCCGCCACATTAGTAGCTGTATCCGTCCCCTGTATGGCACAAACAGCAGTTATAATAGGATTATTGGGGCCGTACGGTATTCAATATATCTTAATGGTTTACGGAACCCTTTTTATATTGTTCATCACCCTGGGATCCATCCTGAATCTTATTATGAAGGGAGAAAGTCCGGAGATCTTCTTTGAAATCCCACCCTACAGAATACCCCATATGGGAACCTTGCTTAAAAAGACCTGGATGAGGGTTAGGGGTTTCCTGATGGAAGCATTGCCCTTTGTGTTTCTAGGAATACTTGCCGTTAACATCCTGTACCTGGTGGGAGTAATGAGTGCTCTTTCCAGCTTACTGGCCCCCATAATGTCCCAGATGCTGGGACTCCCTAGTCAGGCCATTGACGCCCTGATCATGGGATTTTTAAGGAAAGACCTAGCAACAGCCATGCTCGCCCCGTTGAATCTCAGCCCAGGCCAACTAGTAGTGGCCTGTACAGTTCTGGCAGCCAGTTTCCCTTGCATCGCCACCTTCATTGTTCTGATTAAAGAGATCGGAATCAAGGACATGCTTAAGACTGTTGCTTTAATGTTATCCATTGCATTGATCACTGGAACAATACTGAACATTATACTATAGTTAATGAATTCAATAACAATAGAAAATGGAGTGATGTTTATGAAAGTAAGGGATTTAATTAAACCTATCCTTCCAATATTCGAACATGATTGCAAAAACTGCCCCGGATGTTCAGAAAAGTCCATCCAAATCAAAATAGTGCATAAAAACAAGGAAACTGATGAGTTTAAATGATTCATTAGTTTTAATTAGAGTTTAGACATAACTCAATAAATGATGTCAATATAATTTTATATTTTCTTTTTTAATCCTTAATTTTTAATTAATCATTTATAATGGTTTCAACTGGATTACAGTTAATTCACACTTGGAACCCAACCTCATAGGAGGTCCCCAAGTACCAGTACCCTGAGATACGTAGAGCTGAGTTCCATTATACTCATAGAATCCGCTGATGTAGGGGAACATCAGTTTAACCAGGAAGTTGAAGGGTATCATCTGACCATTATGGGTATGACCAGAAAGTTGCAGGTCAATCCCTGCAGCACTAACCTCCTCCCGACCCACTGGAAGATGGTAAAGTAGGATTGATGGTTTTTCATCCTGAATTTTAATACTAGATAGGGTGTTTTTCAGATGATCACCCCTGTGGGAGTATCCCACACCAACCACCTGCACTCCTCGAAATTCAGCCACTTCCTCTTGGAGAATTTTAAGTTTGGTACCTCCCAGGACCCTGAAAACTTCTTCCAAACCTTCATAGGTCTCGTGATTACCGGTTACAAAAAATGCAGGTGCATTGAAACTATCAATGGCTTTGAATGTGTGTTTGTGCAGCCGTGCGCTACCGTCCACCATGTCTCCAGTTATAAAAACCACATCCGGATCCATTTTATTGGTTTCATCCACTATTCTCTCCATGTAACCGGAATTTCTAATGGAACCAATGTGAATGTCACTGAGGTGAACTGCCTTAATATCCTGCTTTAAACCCTTCAATGGTATTTCGATCTCTGTTATTTTCAATAAATAACTGTTGTATATAGAATAGGCACTGATGATGGTGGTTAACACTACTATTATAATACCCGCACTTTCACGGGGGAGCGGGAAGAAGAAAGATAACAACAGATAAATTATCAGCATAAAAAGCAGATAAAAGGATATTCCCATCCATGCCGAAGCCAGAGTGTAAAATATACGGGTGAAATCGTTGGATACTACCCTTTCTATTAATGTGGCCAGGGGATATGAGATGGATGCAACTACCAGGGCAGCGTAAAATGTGTTATTCACTGGTAAACCCAGTAAAAATGACATTCCGTATAAAACATAGTAATTGAGGACCAGGAAACCCATGAAAAATAGTGATATGAACATTGCATACTGAATAATTCTTCTCATTTAACCGCCCTTTAAATTCATAATTTATATGCCCCTAAATGATTTATATATGGCTCACATTTAATTCCATTAAACTTTGAACCATTATAGGCGATTTATGCCCATATTCTTCTGGAAATGATTTAAAAACACAACTGGACAAAAAAAGTATTGGTGAAGGTTTACTTTTGGCGGGGATTTCTTAATAGATTATTTAAGGTTATTTTTATGGGATGCATCTATCAAGTTTCGGGTAAATGTGTTGATTTCAAACATCTGTGTTGATTTTTAGATTATGGAGGTTTCTGGTAAAAGTTTCACCAGAATGTAGTCATACATCTTGGATTTTTTGATTTCAGAAACATCACCCAGGCGATACTCATTCACCATAACCTCAGCAATCTGGTCTTTGTAAGTATCATAGTCCAGTTTGACTCGCACCCCATCCAGTTGACTGACAATTGGTGCGGGTGAATAGATCTCCTTCACGGCCCCTACCTGGTTTTCAATTTCTGTTTTCACCAGTATGGAGGGTACAATGGGCGGATCATCCATCATCTCTTTCCGGCGGGTGTCAAGAATATCCTCAACAACTTCCACCAGTTTTTTGAGTGCCCGGATATCTTCCCCCCTCTTTAAACGGCGTGGTATTCTACCTAAACCATTCACATAAGCCATTGCTCCAGGTAAATCCTCTAAATCCATCTCCGGTGCACCGGTAACTACCACTGGTATTTCAATATCCTGGAAAAGATGTGTTTTGTTCATGAGACACTCTCTGAAGCTTCCCAGGGCGAAAACTGCCAGATCATGTTCTTCGATGAGTCTTTTCTCATCCTCTGAGATACGTGCAATTCCCTTTCCCGCTCCTCTGGAAAGGCCGATCATATTATCCTTGGCACCGAATCTTCGCAGGTACTCTGAAATATCACAGGCAGAGTGAGGTAGATGCTGACGGGCCAATGTGGGAGATACAATGGCAATCTCCGTCCCGGCCATTGGGGCAATTTTGATTTCTCCCAAAAGTTCCCGGGCTTTTTCATCCACTTTCTCCACGTCTTCCATTGGAACTGCCAGGGTTAACACCAGATCCATCTGACTGATGTTCTGCTGCAGCACGAACCCTCCCAGGTCTTCGATAAGCTCAGTCATCTCTTCATGCTTGTGAACTCCTCCAATATAGGTTAAGGTTTCGTACATAGTTCACTCTCCAGAATTTTGTATCTCATTTGTGCTCTTTCCAGGGGATTTAAAGGTGCTTTTTTGTGAGATGGGATTTCCACAACCCTACTCCCCATAAATTTTATTTCATCCATCAAATCATCATTTTGGCCATCTTTCATGTAGTCTGGAAAAACAATAAAGTCCGGTTTTTCCTTGACAACTGAAAATCCCATGTCATCCACTATTTCTCTAATGAAATTAGAGTACACCTTAACTTTTATTTTTTTCCTTTCATCCATAACCACCCTTTCTCGGGAAACGTGAAGGGAATAATCATCCCCCCATTCCCCCATGTCAAGTTTTTCCGTCTTTAAAGTGTTAGAAATAAGATCAATACTTTCATAAATCTGTTTAAAAGTATTTAACTTTATTTTAATATTTGGGTAGTTAGTCTCAGTCTCCGAAAGAACAATAGCTAGATCAGCACCAGTAAAATCATGGTCCTGTTTTACAGTGTACTTTGAAACACCGGCCAGCCTAACTACTTCCTGGCACATAGGAGTGGTATAAATTTTCATGGGCACCTCAAAATTATATCCGCAATTACAATATATTGATGCCCTCATTTACTAATTAACTATTCACTGCAAATATAGATTGGAACCTACTCAAATCCATTAAAGCACATATTATAGTTACTAAAAACAGGTCACCAAAGATTTAAATAATAAATAGAACAAAAAAAGAACATAACAAGACCTTTCTATACGGTCTCGGGATGTGAATACATTGTTTGGAGCAGATAAAACCCCTAAAACGGCCCCTATAGAAGAAGGGGAGGAATATGAGGTTAAAATTGAAGATGTGGGTAAAGAAGGCGATGGAATCACCCGAATTGAAGGTTTCGTGGTCTTTGTACCTGAAACTAAGGTAGGTGAAGAAATAAAGGTTCGGATAACATCGGTGCGGAGAAGATTCGCCTTTGCCGAAAAGATTTCGGAATAAAAAAAAGGATAAGAAAGAACTTTATTTTTTCCCCTTTACTATCTATTTTTGGTGTTTATTATGCAAGTTTCCCTGAGTTTTGAGAGATCACTTTCTAAAGACGTGGCCATCATGGTTGATGTTCTAAGGGCCAGCACCACCATCACCGTGGCCCTGGAAAAAATCCCCAATATCATCCCCACACTGGAAATAGAAGAAGCACTGGCACTGGCCCCCAAACACCAGGCCTTCCTGGCAGGTGAAAGAAGGGGAGCAACCATTGAAGGATTCGATGTTGGAAATTCCCCCGTGGATATCCAGAAATTAAGTGGCGAAACCCTGATTATCACCACCAGTAACGGAACCCGAATCCTAGAGGGTATCACCGGCCGAGCCCTGATAGGATCCTTTATAAATGCCCAGGCCGTGGCAGAAAAAGCCAGAGAAATATCAACCGAACATATAGAAGTGGTTATGGCCGGAGTAAGGGGAAACTTTGCCATTGAAGATTTCCTGGGTGCCGGTGCAATAATTTCCCACTTGCAGGATCAGGAACTGGATGAAATGGCCCAGGCCGCATGTCTGGCAATCCAAAACCCTGAAATGGTGGATCTGGCAGTTCGAAATTCACGATCAGCAAAGAACCTCAGAAAACTGGGATTTGGAAAAGATGTTGACTTCTGTCTCCAGCGAGATAAATCACAACTTGTACCTGAATTCAAAGACGGATTGATCAGAGTTTTAGAATAACAATTAAAAGGTAGATTAAGCTTAAATAAAAATATAATTTAAATTTTGGGGAGCATAGCTAAATCTGAAATATGAATATAATTATAGTAAATTAGATTTTTAAGAATTATTTTATAATATGCATTTAATACAAAGGAAAGTTTTTTATAACCCCATATCATATTATTAGGCTCATTATTATAATTGAAAGAACTAGAATTAACTTATTAAATAAACTTTTCAGAAATGGATGAAAAAGTTTCAAATTTGAATTTAGAGTGATCTAATGGCACCGGACAATTTAACAATCATTGGTACAGCTCATGTATCGGAGAAAAGTGTGGAAGAAGTGAGAAATACTATCCTAGAGTGTGAACCAGACATCGTAGCAGTGGAACTTGATGCCGCCCGTTACCAAAACCTCCTCAATGAAAAAAACGGAGCTAAAGAGGAGAAAGAGATAAAAATAAGGGAAATCCTGAAGGGGAACAATTTCACCATGTTCCTGGTGAGCGGATTTCTCAGCTACTTCCAGAAAAAGATTGGAGATGAAGTGGGAGTCAAACCCGGTTCAGAGATGTTAGCCGCGGCTGAGGCTGCTGAAGAGGCTGGGGCCAGGGTGGCCCTTATTGACCGGGATATCCAGATCACCCTAAAACGGGCTTTGAATCATATGAGCTTCTGGGAGAAAGCTAAATTCATTTACAGCATTATTGCATCGTTTTTCAGTAAAGATGAGGCCATTGATGATATTGAAAGCATAAAACAGGGCGATGCACTGGAAGAAGTTATGGGATACTTCCAGGAAATGTCCCCCCGTGCCTATGAGGTCCTGGTGGCAGAGAGGGATGCTTTCATGGCTCAAAGACTCCTGGATATGGAGGGAAATGTGGTAGCTGTGGTAGGGGCAGGTCACAAGAAGGGAATCCAGAAGAATATGGAAAACCCCCAGGACATACCTCCACTCTACCAGCTGATGGAGTTAAAAGAATCAAAATTTAGCATCACCAAACTGATTTTATTTGCCATACCCACAGTGTTCATAATAATATTTGCACTGGCATTCCTGAAGGGGATTAACATCCAATCAGGGATCCTGCAGTTCGTCTTACTCACCGGAGGATTAGCATTCGCCGGATCTCTTTTAGCCGGATCTAAAATCCCATCCGCCATTACCGCTTTTATAGTAGCCCCATTCACTGCCATTCATCCTCTTTTGGCAGCGGGCTGGTTTGCAGGGATAGTTGAAGCCAAATTACGGGGAGTGTCCATGGATGACCTGGCCAGCCTATCCAAGAGTGAAAGCTTACGGGACATGTGGAATAACAACCTCTTCCGAATACTGCTGGTAGTGGTGGGAGCCAACATCGGTACCACCATAGGAGTCTTCCTATCCATACCCAACGTCCTCCTCCCCCTGATCAACAGATTAATGGGCATGTAATAAAGAATTATGCTTGTGGATAGTCATACCCCAGTGAATCAAATACATGATAAAGGACTTCGAATAAAAAAACCCCATACTAAATAATAAAGAGTTAAAGGACTTTAGAATTTATAAATTCATTTAAAAACCCTGTAAATGAGTTGGTTAAAATGTACTTGATATTCAGATGTAACTGTGGACGGGCAGTTTATGCCAAAGAAAGCGTGAAAGTAAAGAAATGTGTCTGTGGGAAAAATTTGAAGGTTGCAGAAAGGCGGATCATAGCCAGAACTGAAGACCCCCAGACTGCCTCGGAAAAAGTCCAGGAACTTCAGGAAGAAAAGTATGGTGGGGCCTATTTTACCACTGCAGATAAGATATGAAATTGGAATTGGAAAAAATATTATTCTAATGGTGATTATTCTAATTTAGGCATTATTTTATGCATTTCGCATTTTACTACTCCCAATTATATTATTCAATTATATTCCAATTTAACTATCCTCTGAGTAGGTTAATCATCTATATGTACACTCACTGAACTATTTGAGATAAAATTGAATATTTAATCCATCAAAACTTGTTTTAAAGGGCAATACGATGATCATACCCACCCTGTTGATTATTAATGGCTAAATTGATTAATAAATAAATGTATAATCAAGTGGAATTCAATATTTAAAAAATGATTAAATATCCACCACAATAACACTCTTTTTTATCCTAGTCATGATAATAATATTAAA
The DNA here is from genome assembly GCF_002813695.1 of Methanobacterium subterraneum. Classification (NCBI taxonomy): domain Archaea; kingdom Methanobacteriati; phylum Methanobacteriota; class Methanobacteria; order Methanobacteriales; family Methanobacteriaceae; genus Methanobacterium; species Methanobacterium subterraneum. The sequence goes on from NZ_CP017768.1 coordinate 1,571,148, forward strand.
GAATAGAAAAAACTCAATAATAAAACATCAGGTTTGATTATGAGTACCGATAATTTCTCCAATCTCACCCGGCAAGGTGAGAGGAAAAACATAGAATTCAAGGAAAATCTTAATTCAGATACTCATCTTTTAACTGCCCGCAGACAGCAACTGGCATCACAGATGAAGTACCGTCTGGAAAGGGGGCACGGTGAAGCTATTTATTTTGTTGGAGTTAATGATGACGGCTTGCTTTTGGGACTGGAAAAATCACAGATGGACGAATCACTCCATGTCCTGGGTGAACTGGCCCGGGAAATAAATGCCAAAATCGTGGATGTGGAGAAACAATCTGCCGAAAGAGGAGAAGTTGCCAAGGTACTCATCAGTCGCGAACAGAACAGCAAACCAGACCACTTACTCATTGGAGTGGCCGGGCATGTGGACCATGGGAAAAGCACCCTTGTGGGAACACTAACCACCGGAAAACTGGATACTGGTTCAGGGAGCACCCGTATATTTCTGGATGTTCAAAAACACGAAATAGAAAGGGGATTATCAGCTGATCTCTCCTTTGCCGTCTATGGTTTTAAAAATGGGGAACCAGTGCGAATAAAAAATCCGCTTAACAAGAGAGATAAGGCCCTGATGGTGGAAAAATGTGATAAACTTATTTCTTTCGTGGACACTGTAGGGCATGAACCATGGCTGCGCACCACCATCCGGGGGATTGTGGGTCAAAAACTAAGTCACGGACTTCTGGTGGTAGCAGCTGACCAGGGACCCACCCACATCACCAGGGAACACCTGGGGATCATCCTGGCCATGGAACTACCAGTTATAGTGGTAATGACCAAAATCGACATGGTAAGTCCAGAGAGGATTAAAGCGGTCAGGCAGGATATTTTTGATCTTCTGAAGTTAGTGGGAAGAATCCCCTACATGGTGAAAACCATGAATGACGCGGATTTCCTTACAAAAAACATGAACCAACACTTGGTTCCAGTTATTAAAGCATCCCCAGTTACTGGTGAGGGACTTGAACTTCTAGACCGGCTTTTTTCAGGTCTTGAAATTCCATCCCATGAGGAAGATGCTTATAAACCATTCATGATGTACATTGATAAAATATACTCAGTTATGGGTGTGGGCACCGTGGTCAGCGGCACCATAAGACAGGGTAAGGTTAAAAAGGGTGAAAAGCTTATTCTGGGACCTTCCAGTTCTGGTGATTTCCTTCCGGTGAATGTGAAGACCATTGAAATGCATCACTACCGCAAAGAAAGTGCTGGTGTGGGAGAAGTGGTGGGAATTTCCATCACCGGAGTGGAAATGGATGAAATAAGGAGGGGAATGATCATCTGTCATCCGGATTACAATCCTCAGGCGGTTAGGGAGTTTGATGCTGATGTGGCCATACTGGTACACCCCACTACCATTAAGGATGGTTACGAGTGCATAACTCATATTGAGACCATTGCTGAGACCACCTGTTTTAGACCACTTGAACAGGAATATCTGTCTGCTGGGGACACTGGCCAGATACGGATGAGATTCAAATACCGTCCCTATGCCATCTGTGAAGGGCAGAAACTAATATTCCGGGAAGGTAAAAGTAAGGGTGTGGGAACTGTAACCCGTGTTGCCATTAACTGAACTAAACCCTGATCACTTCACTTACCCGTTATCCCCAAATCCGGCTTATGATGGGTATAAATCATTGCCTAATTCCATTTTCTACCCTTCCAAATTCCATTTCTTTTAACTACACATTTTATCATAACTTCTGCTTTATTAATTCCTGCATCTCACAGGCTTTACATGTGGAGGCTGATGATGGTTCGCCACATATCTGGCACTGGGCTAGTTTTACCTTTTTTTTATCTAATTGCAGGTTTTTTTGGAAAAATTTTAGCAAGTTCATTTTGGTGCCAGGGTGGTTCTCTTCCAGATGGTTGAGGTAATTTTTCAATCGTGAACGTAGGGATTGATGGGCGTAGGGACATTCTGCCAGGTGTACATCCACTTCATTCATAATTGCCCATATTCCCACTTCTTTTTCTGGCACCAGCCACAGTGGTTTGATGCGTGGCACCATTTTAGGGTGTATTCTGTCCTGTTTGGGGCCAAACTTGGCGAAACGTCTTACATCAGCTCTGGCGAAACTCATCAGGAAGGATTGAACTTCATCATCCAGGTTGTGGCCAGTGGCCAGCTTATCTGACCCTAACTGGCAGGCGGTGCGGTTCAGGAGGTGACGTCTGAAAACTCCACAGGGGACACATGCTGTCTGGAAAAATTGGGATGCCTCATCCAGGGAAAATCCAAGCTCAGTTTCAATGGATACTTCATGATACTCTACTCCCAGTTGATAGGCATTGTTACGAGCAGATTCTATTCCTTCTTCACGATAACCACCGATCCCCTCATCAATAGCAATGGCCAGAAGTTTAAAATCAAAAACACCTTCCTTTAAAAGTTTATCCAGAATCTGAAGGGTTAGAACACTGTCTTTTCCCCCCGAAAGAGCAACTGCTACCTTATCACCATCATCTATCAGGTTATATTCGGTTATTACCTTTTTAACCTTTGTTTCAAGTTTCTGGTTGAAGTTCTGGCTGTCCAGGTGTTTCATAAAAAATATATGGGTGGCGGGACATAAAAATTATTATGATATCTGCAGAACTGACTATAATCCCAATAGGCACCCCTGGGACCAGTCTAAGCGAATATGTGGCCGTTGCTGTATCTGCATTGGATTCGACTGGAATTAAATATGAATTAAGTGGTATGGGCACCCTTATAGAAGCCAATACCCCTGATGAACTATTTGAAGCCATTGAGATTGCACATGAAGCCGTTTTTAAGGCGGGTTCAGAGCGTGTGGTCACCAGTGTTAAAATAGATGATCGCAGGGATCGTGAACGGACCATGGCGGATAAAGTACATTCGGTAGAGAAAAAACTGCCATGAGAAAAGTGAATTTGGACAATTTTCACCCAACTTATTGTTAGATTTAGTTCTGAAAATATTCCTCTATAATTATTATTATGAGGGAATTAACCTACCTAAGCAAGAAATGGGCTGTTTTTCAATGAATTAACTATTTTCAAGGAATGAAATTGAAAATTCAAGCCCTAGGTAGATGCAATAATTTAAAGATAAAAAAAATTTATTTGATTTGAATGTTGATTTTCCAATTAGAAAAACTTGTCTGAAGCTCCTTCCAGAGTGATAACTATTTTTTCCAGTTCTTCAACTGAGAGAGAAGGATGCACCGGGAGAGATAAAACTTCAGAGGCTGCTTTTTCGGTTAAAGGACAGGTAGTATTGTATCCCATTTTCTGGTAGATCTCCTGTCGGTAAATAGGGATGGGGTAATGGATTCCAGTCCCAATATCTTCCTGATTCAGGTAGTTCATTAGATCATTTCTTTTCCCGTCTTCAACTCTCACCGTGTACTGGTGGAATACGTGTTTAACCTCTGGAGAAACAAATGGAGGCTCAATTCCGCAAATTCCCTTTAAATGTTCAGTGAAATATTCTGCATTTTCTATTCTCTTCTGATTAAACCCATCCAGTTTTTTAAGTTGCACCAGGCCAATGGCCGCTGCAATATCTGTCATCCGGAAATTGTATCCCAGAACAGAATGCTGATATCTTCCCCTTTCCCCATGAGCCCGCAGTACCCGGGCATTATCAGCGAGTTCAGCATTGTTGGTGGTTATCATGCCCCCTTCACTGGTAGTCATGTTTTTGGTGGGGTAAAAACTGAAACAGGCCATATCACCCAGGGATCCAACCATTTTATCCTGGAACATGGCTCCGTGTGCCTGGGCAGCATCTTCAACTATCAGAAGATCATTCTCTTCTGCTATTTTTCTAATACTGTCCATTTTTGCAGATTGTCCGTAGAGGTGGACCGGTACGATGGCCTTGGTTTTTTTGGTGATTGCCTGTTCAATCTGGTTGGGATCCAGGTTAAAGGTGGCACGGTCTATGTCCACAAAAATTGGTCTGGCACCCACGTAGAGTGCACAGTTGCCGGTGGCTGCAAAGCTGAAGGGAGTGGTTATAACCTCATCACCCTTCCCTATGCCCATGGCCAATAATGAAATGTGTAGGGCTGTGGTTCCTGAGCTGGTGGCTATTGCGTGTTCTGTTCCAATGTAACTGGCAAATGCTTCTTCAAACTCTGCCACTCGTGGGCCCTGAGCTATGAACCCTGATCTTAAAACTTTTTCCACTTCTTCAATCTCTTCTTCACCGATAAGGGGCTTGGCAACTGGTATCATAAAATTCACCTGCATTAAAAATCTGGGATAAAATAGATAAGTCTTTATAATCATTTTTCAGCCCATGAATCCACTAAAATGGTTTAATCCATTGCTGGTTGGGAATAATGATTTGAAGATAATATTTCAAATTACTTTTGCCTTTCATCCACGATTTTAACATTGATTTTCATACTTAAAAATATACCTACATTCTGAAATAAAGAGATAATTATGGGTTAAAAATAATAATATGAGATTATTTAACGGAATATCCTTATGATATCTTCTTTACGTCCCCAAAACAGGATTGCGATCATTATAACCGCTGCCAGGATCAGGAAGGGTAGGCCACTGAATGGCTCCGATGCCTGGGTCGTGACCATGGAAGGGAGTCCGGGAAGCCCGGAATCTGTGGAATTGAAAAATAATGCCACATAAAGGTTGTTGGCTATGTGCACGCCCATGGCAGTTTCTATACCATTATCCCCCAGGGTTATGATTCCCAGCATTATCCCAATGACAAAGGTAGAGGCCACAATGGACAGATCCATATAGAGGTTAGTTCCATTAAAAACATGGACACTCCCGAATATTAGAGAGGTTAGTACTAGCGGGACCCATGGTTTTCTGGAAACCAAACTGAACCCTTGCATGAGGTATCCTCGGAATAGGATCTCCTCAAATGAGGCCTGTATAGGGAAGGCTAAAAGACATATAATTAGAAGGATCAGGAAGCTCTCTGAGTTATAGGTAATCTGATAACTTCCTGGATTTAAGATTAGATCTGGTAAGGAAAGTATAAACAGGATCAAAGCCCATAAGACCAGTCCTTTAAATAAAAGTTTCCATCTAAGGCCAGATACTGTGTTGATTACCCTTGAAAACTTTTTATGGTGCACAAATCTTAGACAGATATAAAAAAGGAAAACAGAGATGGTGTAACTGATACCAACTAACACCACCAGGAAAAGAGGACTGGAAACAGCAGATTGAATGAAGGAGTATATGTTGGATATTTCTCCAGAGAAGAAAACTGATAACACTAACAATAAAACTCCCACTATAATTCCAGCTATCAGGCTGCCTCCAACCAGAGATACAATAACCGTTAAAAGGTATCTCCACCAGTTGTTTTTACCTTCCGAAGCATTTTCTAAAAATGATATTGATGAATCGAGCGATGACATTGTTTTTAACTCCACATCCCAAATATTCTCTTTCTAATAATTATAAAATATAATATTATTAATAGGTTGATTTTTAGGAGATAAAATGATTATAGAGGGATATAATAAATTGAGTTATGAATTGTATTGGGATAGGAATTGTAGAAATTCTGATTTAAGGTTAAAATAGTTTAATAATTATAGATCTCCAAATGAATATAATGAAATTGAGAGATTATTAGGAATATTTGAGGCAAATTAGATGGTTGAATTAAAAGAAATAGATTTCTTATACGTGGAAGAAGGTCAAGTTAGGGTTAAGATTCCCCAATTCGAGAAAGTAACATCGAGAGCTCCGGTTTTTTTCAATCCAGTTATGGAACTTAACCGCGACTTATCAGTGGTTGCCCTGACCATGTACCAGCACTTGAAGGATGATGATATGGTTATCTGTGATGCCTTTGGAGGTAGTGGGATCAGAGGAATACGCTATGCTAAGGAGATTGAAGGTGTTTCTCTGGCTGTGGTAAATGATTTGAATCCCCTGGCAGTTGAACTGGCCAATGAAAACATCCTGGAAAATGGTTTGACCAATGTGAAGGCCTGTCGGGAGGATGCTAATCTAATTCTTCGCAAATGTAAAGGTAAATTTGATGTGGTGGACATAGACCCCTTCGGAACACCTGCACCATATGTTGAATCAGCGGCTGCCAGCCTTAAAGCAGGAGGGCTTGTCTGTGTCACTGCCACCGACACTTCTGCCCTGTGCGGCACCTACAGAAAACCATGTATAAGAAAGTACGGTGCTAAGCCTCTTCGAAATGAATATTGTCATGAAACTGGCCTCAGGATACTGGCTGGATTTCTTTCCCGTACCTTTTCCAAGTATAAGAAATGCCTGGATTTCCAGTTCTCACACAGCACTGAACATTACATGCGCCTCTATGCACTGGTTGGTAAAGGAGCTAAAAAAACAGATGAATCCCTTGAAAACATTGGTTACATAGCATACTGCCCCAAATGTCTTAATAGACAAGTTTTTAAGGGTATGGCTCCCAGGATATCCATGGATTGCCCTGAATGTGGTGAGGTTTGGAATGTTAGCGGACCCCTTTGGTGTGGGAAAATTCAGAATGCTGAGTTTTTAAATGGTATGCTTGATATGGTACCGGAAATGGAGATTAACCAGAAGAATGAGGTTATTAAACTCCTGGAAAAATGTCTGGCCGAGTCAGGTGCACCTCCCACATTTTATGATATCCATGCAATTTGTAGAAAATTGAAGATAAGCGCCCCTCCCATGGAGGGAGTCATGAATCTAATTAAAGATAGGGGTTACATGGTTACCAGAACTCATTTTAACCCAAATGGTTTGAAAACAGATGCCCCCTTATCTTTCATTGAAGATGTCATTGGTAGTTTTAAATAAGTTTTTAGCAGATAATACCCATTTAAATAAATAATAGAGTAATAAAACAAGCCCTAGATAAAGAAAATATTTTCCTTGGAGTAATTCCTAGAATAAATAAATATTGATGTTTGAATAATAGAAGAAGTGATAATTAAAACCCCCCAGAGATGGTTGAAAAAAGAGGGGATGCTTTAAAAGGCCCGCTACTAATAAAAAAATGATTGGATAAACTTTAAGCTTTAAATAGATGATTGTTTTTTTTTACTGATAGTCCAGCATGTGGTGGGTGTAGTAGTACTGTAGTTCAGATGCGTGCTGGAGTTCATAGTTTCGGAAGGGTAAATTCAGATACGGTGTTAAAATTCCCTTTATGGTGTAATAGTAAGCAGCCACCGGACCGTACTCCTGCCAAGTTATGTAAAAGTAGAGTGGAAATCCGCAGCCCTGAACAATTATAGGATTACCGGATCTTGCAGTTCCGTGCCATACCATGGGGATGGGCCCTTGTTGCCCATTCTTGGCAGCCAGTTTCTTGATATGTTTACGGGCATCATTCCAATTGTTAAAGGTCTGCCCATCAGCCTTGAATTTGTATCGGCCATCTGGAACTCCGAAAAAGGCCAGTTTAAGTGAATCCATATAATCAGTAGGACCTTCAGCACCGGTTCCACTGGTGTCAATAAAGGCCATTTCTATTATGTACACATCACCTTCCATGTAACTGCGATAATTGGAATCACCGGCAAAATGCACCACAAGAGCACATTTAGAGCCTCTTTCCGTAGCATATTCTGCTAAAAGCTGAGAATGTGGATGACCGGGGTACATATCAGGGTTGGCCAGTTTCACAAGTCCTAATCTCCCCACTGGCTCAACAAGACCAGTCGCAGTGGAAATAACAAGATAACCTCCGAATAACGCCAGAACAATTAAGAGAATAACTTGCCATTTCATTGCTTCACCATATTTATCGTTTGTAGGGATTCAGAGAGATGAAATCTTATCATTTGTATGTGATTTCCAATTTATCTATATTTTCAAAGATATAAGGCTTCTTGGATTTTTTTATTAATCAGGTATGAAGTGTAAACTAGGAGACTGAAGATAGGCTTGGTGATTGAAGGTTAAGACTTGGGGATCTGAGGTAACTTAGGACTTCCCCATTTTCTAATCATTGACCCAGCTTACCTTTAAGATTTGTGTTTCCTCATCCATGTTAAGATTACCCCTCCCTGTAAAGTTTATATCACTCGGTAAAGGAATTAAATTGTAGAGAGAAATTTTGAAGGAAACTTTGTGAAGAAAAACTTGATTATCGATACATCTTATGTTCCCGAATGGATGAAGGAGGAAATATATATGGATATCGGATATTTAACTTCGGATGCTATGAAATATCCATCGAAGGATTTTAAAAAGATTATAATATTGGGATTATTGATAATGATCAGTTTCTTAATTTTTCCTGCTTTTATGGTAATGGGATATGTTTTCAGAGTTATTAAATGGTCGATTGCTGGGGTAGAGGAGCTTCCGGACTTTGATGAATGGGGAGAACTGTTCATTGATGGCCTTAAAATTTTTGTGGTGGAACTGGTCTACTTCCTTGTTCCCTCCCTGATCATGTTCCTGGGTATCTGGGCCTCCATTGGTTCATTTATCTCCCTGAGTAATTCTGAGAGTACTCTGGCTCCGGCTGCAGTTTACAGTGCCTTCAGTGTAATGAGTGGATTGATAATTCTGGGAATGGTGGTGGCCATTATATTCGGTGTGTTCTTCATCATCGGTGTGGCCAATATGGCTTATTACAATGGTGAACTAGGGGCTGCCTTCCGTTTCCGGGAAATAATAGATATCATTAAAGCCATTGGCTGGGTGGACTTTATCATCTGGTACGTGATGATGATTCTGGTGGCCATGGCTGCTGGATTCATAGCCACTTTTATTGGACTGATGCCCATTTTGGGGTGGCTTGTAATCATATTAGTCATTTACCCCTATTTGTATCTATTATACGCTCGTGCTGTTGGGCTTCTGTTTGTTTCAGGGTTAGAAGCCCTGTAATTTATTTTTTTCCTAAAAATTTATTTTTACCACCACAATTATTCACTATTTGAGATTTTTATTACCCACATGGTGAATAGAGCGCATTATCTTTTTATAAGAAAAGAAACATAATAATAGATACCCAAAAATGGAGGTATAAACATGGATATTGGAGAAATTATTTCTAATTCCCTTAGTTACCCGTCTCAGGACTGGAAAAAAGTATTAATATATGGAATTCTGTTCCTTATAAGCTTTTTAATAATTCCAGTCTTCCTAGTAATGGGATACTTTTTCAGAATTTTAAAAGGTTCCATTGCCGGTTTTGACGAACTCCCTGACTTTGATGAATGGGGAGATATGTTAATAGACGGTTTGAAAATATTTGTAGTACAGTTTGTATACTTTTTGATCCCAGCGATAGTAATCTTTATTGGAATGTGGGCTTCACTCGCCAGCTTATCTGTGACTGACGCAGGTAATATGGCCAACCCTGCCTTATTCATGGGGCTCATGGGCGGAACCGCAATTATTGGAATTATCCTAGCCATAATCCTAGGATTAATCGCATCCATTGCCATTGCCAACATGGCCCTGAATAACGGTGAATTTGGAGCAGCATTCCGATTCAGTGAAATCCTTGAGCAAATATCCATGATCGGATGGGGCAAATACATTGTATGGTATATTGTGATGATAATCGTCGCCATGATCGGTGGAATAATTGCAGGTCTCCTGAACATAATCCCAATCATAGGAACTGTAATCGCCATTCTAGTGATCTACCCATACTTGTACATGTTCTCCGCAAGATCCCTGGCTTTGCTCTTCGGATCAAGTGTAGAAATGGAATCTGTTGAATAAACAAACCCCATTTCCCTTTTTTTATTTTTTAAAGATTAGTTTATGATGATTTTTTTAATATTAATTTAACTCTGGAACTACTAATTCTGAATTTTTCAATCCCTAATCCAATAAACTAAAATACATCCCTATTTCCACCATTACTATCCAAATTAATGATATACCTCTAATTTCATTACTGAAATAGGTTAAAATTACATTTAAGTATATTTAAAGTTTTAATGATTTATTTTAAGATAAAAAAAGCATTTGAAAAAAATAAAATAATAATTCCCTCTAAAATACTTGTTTCCTGAGGGAATTCGTTTATTGGTCCTTGTTATAATCCAGTCAGCCTAAGACCAGTTATCTTGGCAGTGTCACTGTTGAGGGCTCGCAGGTCATCTGGTGAGAACTTGCGGATATCATTGTGACCAGCAAGCTGGGCCAGCATTTTGGTTTCTTCAGTCATGGACTTAATGTAGTTGGCCACGCGCATGGCAGCTAGATCCACATCCAAACGTTCGCAGAGTATCGGATCCTGGGTGGCGACTCCAACCGGACACTTACCAGTGTAACACATACGGCAGGCCCGGCATCCCATGGCGATCATAGCCCCAGTTCCAATGTACACTGCATCTGCACCTAGGGCCATTGATTTGGCCACATCTGCTCCACTTCTGATTCCGCCAGTGATGATGAGGTCCACGGTGTCTTTCATACCGATTTCTTCCAGTCCGCGAACTGCTTCCATCAGTGCGGCGAGGGTGGGGATTCCAGTGTGTTCAATAACCACTTCCGGTGCGGCGCCGGTTCCTCCTTCCATCCCATCCACAGATATCACATCAGCACCTGCTTCGGCAACCAGTTGTACATCATCTTTCACCCGTCCAGGACCTAATTTAACCACAATAGGCACCTGCCAGTCAGTGACTTCACGGATGAGTTCGATGTGTTTACCCAAATCTCCCGGCCTGGTGGCATCCAGGAATCGGGCCGGGCTGAGTGCATCAGTTCCCAGAGGGATTCCCCTAATCTCAGCAACCTTAGGACTTACCTTCTCGGCTAATAAGTGTCCCCCCATACCTGGTTTGGCCCCCTGACCAATTTTAACTTCTATGGCATCTCCCACATTGAGGTAGTCTGCTGAAACTCCGAAGCGACCAGAGGAGTATTGGACCATGAGTTTATCTGCGCATTCTCTTTCTCGGGGGAGCATTCCTCCTTCACCGGTGTTGGCACAGGAGCCAACCAGTGCGGATCCCTTGGCCATAGCTACTTTACATTCCTCAGAGAGTGCTCCGAAAGACATTCCTGCAATGAGTACTGGTGTTTCCAGTTCCAGAGGGTTCTCAGCGTACCTGGATCCCAGGACAACCTTGGTGTTACAGGCCTCCCTGTATTTGTCCACTGGAGACACAGAAGCTTGTCCAGGGAGTATTATGATATCATCCAGGCTAGGAAGTCTTCTTTCTGTACCGAAACCTCTAAGAACATACTTACCTGCTTTAGAAGTGTAACGTATGTCAGCAATTGTTCGGGGATCCCATATACTCCCGGCCCCAGTTGGTATAAGCACCGGACACGCGGCTGTACATGACCCGCACATTATACACTTGCTTTTATCAATTTCTGCATGGCTGTCCACAATTTTAATGGCATTAGTAGGGCAGACAATTTCACAGGTCCCACAGAAAACACAAAGGCCTTCGGTTGACATGGCCAGTTCTCCAGATGGAGATAATGGACGGATTGATGATGATCCTAGGGAGTTATCCATTTCAAAGTTCTGCTGCAGACCGGTGGCGAAATCTTTAATATCCACCACACCCAGGCAATTCTGTTCACAGGCCTTAACACAGGCAGGCTGTTCTTCTCCAGATGCCATGCACTGCTGCTCACATTTGAGCATCTTATCTTCAGTGTGTGTGATGCTTCCTATGGGGCACATTAACATGCAGAGGCGGCAGCCTACACAGAGATCCTGGTCAATCTTCACTACACCATCTTCACGGTAGATTGCATCTCTAAAGCAGCCCTTGAGACATGAAGGGTTTATGCACTGCTGGCAGACAATGGTCTGGTAACCTTCAGTCATTTTATGTAGGAAAATACCACTTTCCCCGTTTACCTTGGCACAGGCTTCGATACATTCTTTACATCCGTCACATTTGTCAGGATCAGTTAGAAGGATTTGTTTCATTTGGATGCCTCCTCTTTACCATAAAATGGCCTTAACTCCTGAGGCCCAATCTTAATGAAATCTTTTACCGGGGCATCAATGTTGTATTTTTGGAGTAGTGATGATAGTTTATCCTGGTCCTGGTTATCCAGTTCTCTCACTGCAGCATTGGTACCAGTCTCGTAGTTTCCAGCAACGTATATGTTTCCTCCGATCATCCAGTCACCAGTATCCTCTCCTGCATCTCCTGTGACTATTATATCTCCACTGAGCATGTAGAGTCCAGCGAGCTTGCCCATATTACCATCTATTATCAGGATTCCTCCTTTGTTTAGCTGACCCACTGCATCCCCAGCATCTCCGTAAACAACTATGGTGCCGTTGTAGGTTCCGAATCCAACTCCTTCCTCAGCGGAACCCTTTATAATGATCTCCCCGGAGGTCATGTTGTCACCCACGTAGCGACCAACATTTCCCTGTATTTCTATGGAGGCCCCGTTATTCAGTGCCGCCACGAAATCTCCCACATCGCCATTTAGGGTGATTTCTGCTCCAGGACCCAGTCCTACTGCAATTGAATCCAGTTTACCCGGATTTTCCAGGGTTAAATTATTTTTTTCTTCAGATAGTGCTTTTTTAATTTCAATGTTCAACTGTCGGGTTGTGTAGTTTTCTGCTTTTATGGTTTCCAATGTACTCGTTCAAATTCCCCCATGTATTGCTCATTGAGGGTACTAAATCAAGATTATATTATATAGTTTACCTTTCGTGTAACCTTCAAGGTATACTGTTATATAATAAATTGAGACAATAGTTATAATGATGAAATTGATTTTGTCACTAAAAAAAATAGGTGAACTTGTATGAAAACCCTGATTACCAACTTAAGAGGACAATGCCTCTTTAATGCCTCTATGAAAACCCAACCAGAAGGGCTAATTATCTTACATTATGGGAAACATCGAAAAACAGAATTGGACTCTTTCCTAAAGGGAGGCGAAATTAGAATTGATACCGAAGATCCCCATGATGCATTGAATCGGATTTTAGAGATTATAAGAGGGGCTAAAGTACATGGGGATGTTTATGTAGCCTTTGGTTCAGGAGATATTGGCCCTATTTTAAACTTTGCAGCTAACAAAGAAGAAGTATCCGGAATTTTCACCTGTTTTTCGGAGAAGGTAGTTAGACTCCCACCATTTCAATTGAAAATATCCAAGACCCGTCTTAAAATAATGGAAACACTTATCCAGAATGATTTTACAGCTGTTGAGATTGGTAAAAAAGTTGGGATATCCAGAGCAATGGTTTACAAACATTTGAACGGACTGATAGACCTGGGACTGGTTAAAAGATCTCCTTCAATGGAAAAGTACAGCATAACTGATGCCGGGAAAATGGCCATGACCTAAAACCATATTTCCAAACAAAAACTCCCTAAACCACCCATTTATTAAAATAGGAATCTAAACAATTATGTCTTAATTTTTATTATATTCGGATTATGCCTGAAATTCTTGTATTTACATTGATTATAATAATATATGATATGCAGAACAATCTACCTTAAATAAAATTTCAATCACTGATCAATACACCATGTTGAACAATGATTTAGTTAAAGTGGAAAAAAGATAAAAATAAAATAATATGATGAAGATATAATTTTCAGTCAGATAAATAACCTATGATGATTATGGAGTTATCATGTCCTTAACCGAAGAAAAACTAAATGATGTTATTATTCCATTGGATATTCAATTCTTAACTTGTAACTTGCCTTATCACTTAAAAGAACAGTTCCTGGGACAAAATAGTCCTCAAATTTTTGAACCTTCTTCATCATACACGGCTCAAAATCCATCTTTTGAGTATAGGATCGACATTCCTCATCATCAATTATTCCCTTCTTCACCAGTGCAATATACCGCATTTTTATTGTTTCTTCATTCAACAAAGGCATTTGATCACCTAATAATAACTTGTCCAAACTTGTATTTAAATTATTTGCACCAATATTTGAAAAATGTACAATAAATAATAGCATATACCCATAGAATATAAACAATGTTTATCTAAGCGGTGAATGTGATGAAAGAAAATGAAAAACATAATGAAATCGTGGGAATAGACGATGTAGACCGAGAAATTATTAATTTGTTCAACCAAGACGGTAGAATGTCTTATAGGAAAATAGCAAAGCGTCTCGATGTTTCCATTGGTACAGTGCATAATCGTATGGAAAAACTCACGAAAAACGGTGTAATCCAGAAATTCACACCAGTCATTGACCACAGCAAACTGGGTTACAACCTCACCACCATTATTGGAGTAAGAGTAAAGGGAGGGGTGCTGGAAAACTGGGAAGATCGCACTGCCTACCATAAAAACGTCCTCTGCATGTACGATGTTACTGGAGAATTCGATGCCATATTGGTTGCCCGATTCAAAGACACCAGCGAACTGGACCAGTTCATAAAAGGATTGCTCAAAGAACCTGATGTCCAGAGAACATACACCCAAACCGTACTTAACATTGTAAAAGAAGACCTAAGTTCAAGTAAAATGCTGTGATGAATTTGATCTGGTCAAAAAAGCAGGAAAATGATTCCAATTAACCATCACATTATTGATGTCTTTGGTTAGCATATAAATAATCTATAAAACTGTTATCTATGAAAGTACTGTTATCTATGAAAGTAACTGTTATCTATGAAAGTGGTTGTAAATAAAGACGATTAATCAATTAATCCATCTAATGGAGGCCTTAGCGTGATTTCCCTGGTTAACTCCCCAGAATACGCAAACCATCAAACTGGATCCCATCCTGAAAATCAACAAAGGCTGGAAGTGATGATTAACTACCTTAGAGAAAAAGGTGAAATGGAAGAACTAGATATCCACCAACCAAAGCCTGCCTGTGATGAGGATATCCTCAAAGTGCACAGTAACACCTATTTGAAAAGTTTAAAGGATTTTATTGGAAGTGGTGGGGGCTACATTGATTTTGACACTTATGCTTCCCCTAAAAGCTATGAAATTGCTAAACTAGCAGCAGGTGGTGCAATTACTGCTTCTAAGTTAGTTTTCGATGGTTATGATTTTGCCTATTCCCTGGCACGACCACCGGGCCATCATGCCACTGCAAGTAAGGCCATGGGTTTCTGTTTAATTAACAATCTGGCAGTGGCCCTTGAGTACATGCGAGATGAGTATGGTCTTAGAAAATTCATGATAGTGGATTTTGACGCCCACTATGGTAATGGGACTGCAGAAATATATTACCAGGACCCTAACGTTCTTTACATATCCATACATCAGGACCCACGCACTATTTTCCCTGGAAAAGGATTTGTTGAAGAAACTGGGAGTGGAATGGGAGAGGGTTTCAATCTCAACATACCCATGACCCCCGGTTCAACTACTTCCAATTATATTTACATACTGGAAAAAATCATAGAACCAGTTTTAAGAAAATTCAAAGCAGACTTCTATTTCCTGGATGTAGGCTTTGATGGTCATCAGGAAGATCCCCTTTCCAGTCTCCAATTGGATGATGATTTCTATCCATGGATAGCCAATCACATGAAGAATCTAACCAGCCAGATGGTTCTGATACTGGAGGGTGGTTACAGCACCGATGCCATGGCCCGCTCAAACCTGAAAATGATAAAAGTATTAAAGGACAAGGAGACCCATGAAGAATGGCAACCACCAGGGAAGATGGTGGTGAAAAATGAAACCAGAAAAATATTTAGAAGAATCCAAAACACATTTTCACCATTTTTCACATTTTAATTATCAAAAACCAAAATATAGATTTAAAAAAGAATTGAAGAATGAAAAATAGATTTATACCGGCACTTAAAAATAGGTTTATACGGCACTTTATGAGTTTTGAGGAGATAATAAAAATGGATAAAATTAGGTTCAAACAGGCCCAATCACTTCTTTTAGAATCAGGGAAATCAAAAAAAGGTACTGAGAAATTAAAAAATCCCCGCGAAGGCACTCTTGATCCAGTTGCCTATGCAGAAATTATAAACCAGGTTATAGGAACTGAAGAATTTGTTTACTCCAGCAGACCCACCCATAAACTCCTCCAGGAAGATGCTAAAGAATTTTGCAGCAATTTAATAGATATCCGGAACAAAATTGATGATATCCTGGCTGAATTTGGTGTTTTAGAAAAGAAAAATATTGAAGAAGAAGTTAAAAGGCTTTCAGAAAAATTCATCATACTCACCAGTAAGGGAAACTTCAAGAAGATTATAACCCGCTGGGGAGTAGAAGCCCAGAGAATAGTTGTGGCCGGAGTTCCCCTAGAAACTGAAGACATGCGTGTTCTTAACCCTAAACTTCCGGAAACAGCCCTTGAACCTGTAAAAAAGAAAATATCACATGTTAAAAATGATATTATTCGTAAAATGGATCAGTTTGACACCCAAGAGATGTTAGTAGTGGTTGAAAATGACAAATCCGGAGAAATCATGGCAAAACGGGCTGAAAATCTTTACGGAGCCCGGGTGATGATCAGGGATAGTTTAAAAAATACATCCATCCTTGAATTCCGAAAAGCTCTGGAAAAAGAATATAATCCATAATTTTCATTTATCCTTTCCTTTATCCATTAACCAGTGGTTGGTGATCATAGGTAATCATCTAATGAAAAAATCAAACCATAACTCTTTTTATGTTCCATAATTAATAACAAAATTAAGACCGTGTAAAATTATGTAAAATTCCCCAAAAAAGTAGGGAATATCAGAACGAAACCATCACCTACATGATAAAAAAAATCATTTCAAAAACTTCAATTAAAAATCCTTGGAAAAAGATAAAAAAAATTAAGACTTGTTTTTTATGTTTTTTCATTACACAAAAATACATTTATAGAACTCAGGGTGAAAAAAAATGGAACCACCGTGTTTACCAGATACCCAGGAAAAGTTACCTACCATCCCCGTGCACCTCACCAGAGTAGGGGTCAAAGGGGTCAAAAAACTCTTAAAGATAGAAAGGGAAAGTAAAAGACCCATAGTTCTTTTACCCACCTTCGACGCCTATGTGGATTTGCCCAGCACTCAAAGGGGCATCCACATGTCACGCAACCCAGAAGCAATTAGCGAAGTCTTGGAAGAAGCTGTCGAAGGCAGTGCAATGGAAGTAGAGTCACTGTGCGCTGAGATAGTGAATTTGCTCCTTGAAAAACATACCTATGCCAAGAGGGCTGAAGTCAGTATGAAGAGTGACTTCATGATCATGAAGAAGTCCCCGGTGACCAAACACAAAACCCAGGAAATGGTAAACATAATGGCCGATGCCATAGGCTACCGCACTGATGAAGGAGTGGTTATCCGGAAGATGATCGGAGCAGAAGTAGTGGGGATGACTGTATGCCCCTGTGCCCAGGAAACAGTGAAAGAAAGCTCCAAACAGAAACTCCTGGAATTTTTAGATGAAGAAACCACTGCAAAAGTCCTGGAAGCGGTGTCATTTGCATCCCACAACCAGCGGGGAAGGGGCAGTATCATGATCGAGGTACCCGCCCAGCAGATAATCAGGGGAGAAGACATTATCAAGATAATTGAAGACTCCATGAGCTCTTATGTCTGTGAACTCTTAAAAAGACCCGATGAACATGCGGTGGTGATTAATGCCCATGAACGTCCCATGTTCGTGGAAGACTGCGTGCGGAATATGGTGCAGAAGATTGTGAAAGAATTCTCCCACCTACCTGATGACACCCTAATAACAGTCCAACAGGTTAACGAGGAAAGTATACATCGCCATAATGCATTCGCTGAAAAAGTAGCTACTATGGGTGAACTTAAAGCCGAAATAACAAATGGTGGAGGAAATTAATGCAAATAAAAAAAATTGCCGGACAGATCATGGGCCAGTTGGAGGCCTTTGAAGGATCAAAAGCAGCCATGGACACCACCAATTTATTGATTGTTCGTGGAAGATCACGCCAGAGGATCCAGCCTGAAGAATTAAAATCCACCATCTCACAGATTCTGAAAGATTTAGGAACCAGAGAACTGGATATGTTTTCTGATGAAACTGCAGACATCTTCACTTTAATAGATGAACAGATCCGATCCCAGGTAGATATACATGGCGAAAGTGATGTATACGGAATATATCGCCTTAAAGAATCCTTTGAAAACATGAACTGCCATGCCGAGTATGGTATGGGCCTTTTAAATGATATTGCAGTATTCATTATTTTATGGAAAGATAAAAGTGGTGTGGGGCCCCTATTTGTGGAACTGGTGGTTTCCTATCTGGAAGAATAATGAAAAAGAATCCATGGGAGATTTAAATTTCCCTTAGAAATGATTATCCTGTAAAAAAAGGAATGATTATCTTAGAGATAAAAATAATCTGGTAACAGTAAAAGATAAAAATGTTATCCAAAGAAGAGTTAATTTCCCTGATGAGAGTGCAGGGTGCTGATGTTCTGCAACTGATGATGCAAGCCAATTCACTCCGCCAGACAGACAAAATAACCTATTCTAAAAACGTTTTTTTACCCCTGACTAATATCTGCCGGAACGACTGTGGTTATTGCACCTTCCGCCGTGAAGCGGGAGATCCTGATGCCATTCTAGTCATGCCCCCATCCGAAGTTCTAAAGACTGTCCAGGAGGCAGATGGTTATGAATGCCGGGAAGCACTTTTCACCTTTGGAGAACAGGCTGATGAAACACCACAAGTCAGTGCTGCCCTGAATGATCTGGGATTTAAGGATATGCTGGAATACCTTTACTATCTATGTGAAAAAACCCTGCAAAAGACTAGCCTCCTGCCCCATAGTAACCCTGGTGTACTTAAAAAAAGTGAGCTTAAAATGTTACGGGAGGTTAACGCCTCCATGGGACTTATGCTGGAAAATGTTAGCGCTAGACTCATGGAAAGCCCCGCCCACCATAAGAGTCCGGGTAAAGATCCTCAGTTAAGGATTAAAACCATTGAAAACGCCGGGAAACTGAAAATACCATTCACAACCGGACTTTTAATTGGTATTGGGGAGACTGTGGAAGAGAGAGTGGATTCTCTCCTGGAGATCAGGAGAATTCAGGATAAATATGGTCATATTCAGGAGATCATTATCCAGAATTTCAAATCTAAACCAGGTATTGAAATGGAATCCCACAGTGAACCTTCACTTCTGGAAATGATTCGGATGGTGTCAGTTACCAAGTTATTATTCCCGGATTGTAGTGTCCAGGTTCCCCCTAACCTTAACCGGAACACTGCCCAGATGTTTCTCCTGGCCGGGGCTGATGACTGGGGTGGTGTTTCACCACTCACCAGGGATTACGTGAACCCTGAAGCACCCTGGCCCGAGTTGGATGAACTCAGGAATTTAACCAGTCAACTGGGCTTCCAGTTGGAGGAGAGATTGCCCGTGTATCCCCAGTATGTTACCAAAGAATTTTTAAGCCCCTTTGTTCAGGAAAAAATATAAAAAAACAACTTCAAGGATTCTAAAATATTTTTAAGGGAAAATACTCAATTTGGGGAACACTAAAAACAGGTAAAAACTAGGAATCCTAATTTATTTTAATTCATTCCTTGAAAAAAAGACTGAAACATGTTTTATCAGCGGTTTTTATCTCCAGAGAACCTCTTAACTGCATGGTTAGGGTTTGAACAATCAGAAGTCCCAGGGTACCGGTGCTTTCAAGATCAAAACCTTCAGGAAGACCCACCCCATCATCGGCCACTTCCAGCAAATATCCTCCTGACATTTTGGAAAGGTTAATCTCTACTTCACCATTTCTATCCAGGGGAAAAGAATGCTTGAAACAGTTCGAGACCAGTTCATTAACAATTAGCCCCATTGATATGGCTGTGTCTATTTCCAGGAAAACATCTTCGCAGTTTAAATGAACCTTCACATCATCCTTTTTTTCCTTATGGAAAGTTGAAAGCATTTCCACCAGGCTTTTCAAATATTCTCCAAAGTCTATATGGGCCATATCCCCAGATTGGTACAGTTTTTCATGGATAAGAGCCATAGATCGGATACGATTCTTGCTTTCCTGGAACATCTTCAATGTTTCAGGTTCCCGAGTATATTCAGATTGTAGGCTCATTAAACTGGAGATTATCTGCAGATTATTTTTAACCCGATGATGAATCTCCCTTAATAATACTTCTTTTTCCTCCAGAGAAGCCTTAATCTGCTTTTCAGCCATGATCATATCACTAATATCTGCAAATGTGGCCATAACCCCCTGAATGTTATTATCAACATTTAAAAGCGGTGCGGTGGCCATCATAGTATAAATCTGTTCCCCATCGTTTCTTGCACATTCTAATTCAAGATCTGATTTAAATTCACCAGAAAGAACGTTATGCATGATATTTTCATACATAGTTCCTTTATTATCATTTAAAAAGGGTAATGGTTTCCCCAGAACTTCCATTCTCTTCCAGCCGAAAATGTTTTCTGCTGCTGGGTTCCAGAGGGATTTCACCCGACCATCCAGATGTAAATCAACGATTGCAAAAGGTGAAGCATTTATTATAGCCTCCAAATAGGTATTCACATCGTGTAAACGTTTTTTACTCTCAATTAAAGCGTTTTCAGCAGTTTTACGTTTAGTGATGTTTCTTCCAATTATTTGAATGGCGAATATCTTCCCTTCCTTTACAATAGGTGCGTGATGGACTTCAATATATTCAAAACCCCCATGTCCCTCTATTTTTATTTCCATTGGCTCAGTATGATTGCGTAAATAGTCCGTGATTTCCCCATTGTTAAATTGGTCACCCACAAAATCCCGGGCAATTTCATTGGCATCTTTACCAACAAAATCCTCCCTGGAAATACCACTGTCTTCTTCCAGCCGGTGATTTATATCCAGTACGTGGCCATCTGGATCCAAAACCATCATATAATCCGGGGATAATTCAAAAAGTGCCCTGTATTTTTTTTCACTTCGTGCCAACCTTTCTTCAGCCCTTTTCTTGTTTAAATGTTCTTCCGATTCCTTAAGAGCCCTTTTAACAGAATGACCTAACTTGGAAAGGTTGTGTTTTAGAACGTAATCTGTGGCCCCTTTTTTGAGCATCTCCACTGCGAATTCTTCACCCATCTGCCCACTGACAAAAATAAATGGAGTTTCTGGTGTGATCTCCTGAGCAATGTACATGGCAGATATACCGTCAAAGTGGGGAAGGGAGTGGTCCGCCAGTATGATATCTGGTTGAAACTCTGTTATGGATTTCCGGTATTCTTCTTCCTCCTCTACACAATGTGATTGAAAATTAATACCATCCCGTCTAAGTTCAGCCTCCATTAGCTCCAAATCCAATGGAACATCTTCCAAAATTAGAATACGAATATTACTCCCCACTTTATCACCCTGATTTCTCCCACACTTACTCCCCTCCCCAATTTTAACACCCTATGGGGGCTTGTTTATTAACATCCAGTATAATCCCATGGTAGAGACGGCTTCCAGGAAATCATCGAATTCCACTGGTTTACTTACATAACTATTCACCCCTAACTTGTAGCTTTCCACCACATCCTGATCCTCCTGTGAAGAGGTCAGAACCACTACTGGAATTTTTCGAGTCATTTCATTGGCCTTAATTTCCTTTAGAACCTCCAGGCCATCCACTTTAGGCATACGTAAATCCAGGAGTATCAATCGAGGTAAGTCTTCTGAATTCCTATCTGCAAACTTTCCCCGAGCATAGATAAAATCAAGTGCTTCTTCACCATCCTTAACCCAAACTAACCTGTTTGCCAAGTTTTTCCTTTTCAAAGCTCTCATGGTTAGCTCAGCATCAGTGGGATTATCTTCCACCAGGAGAATTTCCAATTCTTCCAAATTCATAAAATAATAACCCTCCACTACTCATGATGATCCAAGGTAGACTATGAAAACATTGAAATTTATATAAATATAGAGTTTGCAAACACACGGAAACCATAAATCATTATATCCCCTACGGTTACAAGTTCAACCCGTGTGGTTGTAAATCGTCGTCAATTAATATTTTAGAAAACATGATATTGGAATTTAAACGTTCCCCAGGACAATATTGGCCCATATAGCTTTTTATCTTCTTCTTTTTCATTGGTAATTATTTTCAGTGATTTCCCTGGAAATTCCCATAACTGCGTATATTTTGCCTTCATTATTCATTAAGGGTTTTAATCTGGTGTCCAGCCACACTTTACAGTCGGGAAAAATGAAAGGGCTTTTAACGCGCATTGAATTTCCAGTGTTAAAAACATTCTGGAGTGATCTTATTTGTCCATCAAAAGCCTGATTTGTGAAAATATCCTGCACTGGTTTACCTATAATTTCTTCTTTGTTGAGTTTCAGATATTTCAGTGAAGATTGATTGGCATAATCCACCATTAAATCTTTGTTTATGATGAAGATCATATCTTGAGCATTCTCTGCAAGAATTCTATAGTGTTCTTCGCTTTTTTTCAGCTTTAAATTGGATTCGTAACCAAAAAAAGCCATTTCAATTGCGAATTTAAGCTCGTTTTCATCGAAGGGTTTGATAAGGTAGGCCTGGGGTTGGGTGATCTTGGCTCCTTGAAAAGTTTCAGAATTACTGTAAGCAGTCAGATATATAATGGGAATTTCTTTATTTTTCCGGATAATCTTCGCAGCATCTATCCCATTCATACAACCTTTCAGCAGGATATCCATTAAGATCAGGTCCGGTTCAAGCTCCATTGCTTTTTTAACAGCATCTTCCCCAGAGGAAACTATATCTACCACATCGTAACCCCATTGAATTAGTTTTTTCTGGAGTTCCATTCCAGTGAGGGCTTCATCCTCCACTACTAAAATCTTGGGCCGCTGTGACATTAAATGACTCCGGGACAGTTATTAAATTAATCAAGACAACTATTTTTTTATGTTATTAACCACTATTATGTTTAACCAATATTATGTTTTTGGAATTTTAATGATGAAGTTGGCCCCATCATCCTCTTCCAATTTAATAGAACCTTCAGATTGCTCTACAAAGGTTTTAACCAGTTGTAAACCAAATGAATCAACAGTTTCAATGGATATGTGGGATGGGATTCCAACACCATTATCCGAAACCTTAATTACCATATCTTCATCCTCATTCATCACTTCCACCACAATTTCTCCCTGTTTTTCATTGGGGAATCCGTGTTTTATGGAGTTTATTACCAATTCACTTATCATTAACCCGGATAATACTGCCATATCCATATTCAAATGAACATCATCGGTTTTGGTGATTATGTTTACATTTTTGGCTCCGTGTGAGCGTGAAATATCATTCAGGATGCTTTCCAGGTATTCCCCTATATCAACGTTTTCGAGATCCGTGGATTGGTATAACTTTTCATGGACCATTCCAAAGGATCGAAGGTAACTGCGGCCATCTTTTAGTTTGTCCACCATCTCTTCAATAACATACTCAGAATGCAGCCGGTTAAGACTGGATATCATTTGCATATTATTTTTAACCCCGTTATAGACGTTTTTAATGGTTTTTTCCCGTGCATCGAGGGATTGTCTGGTGAGTTGTTCTGCTTTTTTGAGTTCTGATAACTGGGACTGGAAATCATTTTCAAGTTGGGTGATGGTTTTTCTTTTTTCTTCAAGGTCATCCCTGATTTCTTGAATGGTTTTTTCAGCCTTGATTCGCTCGGTTATTTCAAGATTCAGATCATGGGTGATTTTTTCAAGCTGTTTCTCCTTAACTTCCAATTCATTTTCCAGCTGTTTCCGTGATTTTTCCAATGAATTTTTCAGGATTATAAAGTCTTCAATCTCTTTCTCCAGTTCACTGATGAGAGATAGGGCTTTCTCTGTTTTATTAACCTGCATTTCCAGGTCAAGAGATTTTTTCTCTAGATTTTCTTCAGTTTTTTTTCGGATACTTCTTTCTGCAGCCAGAGCTCTGGATGATTCCTTATAATCTGCTTTTATTCTCTGTATTTCATCTTCCAGAAGTTTCATGTCTCTTTCCAGTGCAAACTCCCGGTTCTGGGAATTATTAAGTTCATCTTTTTGACTTTGGATGGTTTCTTTGAGTTTCTGGAATGTTTCTTTGAATTCCTTATCCATATCCTCATTTAATTTTTCAAGAGCGCCTATGGTTTGATCTTTATCCTCTAATCTAGACTGGAATGATTTTTTAATTTCATTTAATTCCTTGTTTTTTTCATTGATTGAAAGGCGTAGATTATTCAGATTGTTCTGAAGCCCTTCAATCTCCTGATGATGGGAAGTTACATCACGTCCCACTGACTGATATTCTTCGATGTTACCATCATTATCATACTTGGCCTGGGTAACCCATTGCCACCATCTTAATTCCCCACTGCCAATTTTTAAGGGCCCTTCCATGATTTTGATGGGGTTTTCCTCATTTAAGGATTTCAGTTGAATTTTCAGTTTATCCTTATCTTCAGAGGATAATGAAAACACGGGATTGACTTCATCTTTTAAACCGAAATAATTATAGTATGATTCATTGGCGAAAGTGAGTTGGAGATCATGGTTGAATCTGCATACAATTTCACTTTGATCATCAACCACCGAACGATACAGTTCCTGGTTTCTTTTTAAATCCTCTTCTCTTTTTTTAATATCAGTAACATCATTCAAAATTAGAATTATGCCATTAAATAATTTGTATGATCTTATTTCAACAAATGAGTAGATTTCATTCTTTTGGAAGCTTTTAATGACATTATGGTGGTTTCTTGTTTCCAGTGTTTTCAGGCACATTAACTCCAGTTCTTCATCCCACAGTGATTTAACAGAATCTGGAAGGGATTTGCCAAGCACATCTTCCTCAAAACCTAAAAGTTCCCCAATACGGTTATTGGAGTATATACATTTTAGGTCAGCGTTATACACCATTAAGGCCCCATCTACTGTTTCTAAAATTTTTAGATATCTTTCACTGGTGTCTTTAAGATATTCTTCCATTTTTCGGTGCTCAGTGATGTCCTGGAATTGAATAAGATATCCATCAGGAATTTCATCCAGTTTAAGTGGACTTATATGGATATTAAGATATAAAAATTCTGATTTGATTGTTTTATTAAATCCAAGTTCATTTAACTTTTTCCAATCGAATTTGGAGTCAAAAATAACCTTTTTACCTTTTTTTAGTCTATCTATTTCTTCAGATTTAAGTTTGAAATCTGTAAATAGGTTGAACCTTTCAAGATGATCAAAGGATGAGGCACCAAAAAGACTGAAGCAGGCTGGGTTGGCATCTAATAAGTTTCCATTCGCATCAAATATTTCCATTGCTAGGGCCTGGGAATAAATTTTTCTGAATTTTTGTTCCCGTTCCAGGAGTGATTTTTCATCCTTCACCTGCTGACTTATATTCTGGAATATGATGCTGGCCCCTATAGATCCCTGATTTTCTCCACCAATAGAAGTAATAGTGTACTCTATATGAATTTTATTCCCAGATTTATGTTTTAAAATTGATTTAGATGTTTTAGGACTCCCATCCCCAATAAATTCATCTAAATATTTCTGGATATCCTCCTGGTCTTTAATTTCTTCCAGGGAGAAGACCTCGGCCAGTTCTTTAAATACAATCTCTTCTTGACCAAAACCAGTTAAATTAGAAGCAAACGAGTTTATATATTTTATAACACCATTCGAATCTATAACTATAACTCCGGAGTCTTTTAATTTGTTATCCAGACGTTGCCCAATCTCATAAAACTTTTTTTCAATTTTATGATCATATAATGCATTTTCAATTTTATCCTGTAATTCATTTTCTTCAAATGGTTTGATTATGTAAGCAGTGGGGTTGGTGAATTCAGCCCTTTTCCGGGTTTTTACATCCCCGTAGGCAGTTAAATAAATGATTGGAATATCTCGAATGTTTTTAATCTCATTGGCAGCATCTATCCCATCACCCTGACCCTTAAGCATTATATCCATCAAAATTAGATCCGGTTTTATTTCTTTAGCCTTTTTAACCGCATCCTTACGTGAAAAAGCAAATGATGGAACTTCATACCCCCATGTTTTTAGTTTTCTCTGGAGCTCCATTGCAGTGAGCCCATCATCCTCCACCACTAAAATCTTTGCTGCTGACATAACCCCCACCCTCCTTAAAAAATAAAAATACAATATTGATGACAATATTGTTTGACATTATCAATACATTATGTTCATTCATCTTATTTATAATTTAAGATATGAATATTGAATCCCAGATAATCTCCAGTATTAAACATAAAGTATGCTAGATTCCTTGGTTTCCCAAGAAAATATTTAGTAATTAAATCGGAGAGAAACCCACATTAATATCGTTCAAAATGTAATAAATCCTCCAAATCACGCCTTGGAGGAGGATAAGGTTTTTCGTCAGGATAACCCATGGGAATAAGTGCCACCGGCCTTATATGATCTGGTATCTCCAATAACTCAATGACTTGTTGTTCATTAAAAGCCCCAACCCAACATGCACCCAAACCCATTGCATGGGCCATGAGCAGCATGTTCTCTACTGCACATGAAACATCCTGTAAGGAGTAAAGCTCTGCCCCCCGCTTACCGTAAACCCCACCAGAAACACGCAAGTTAACACATGGAATCATGACCATCGGTGCTTTAGCTATGAATTCACGCAGGTAGGCTGCTTCAGAGAGTTTTTCCCGGGTTTGGGCATTTTTAACCAGAATCAACTCCCAGCTCTGCAGGTTACCTGCAGAAGGTGCCCAAACCCCGGATTTGATGATCTTCTCAATTAAGGATTCATCCACATCTTCTGTTTTAAACCGCCTAATGCTTCTTCTCTGACTTATGGCCTCAAAAACTTCCATATCACCATCCCCTGCAACCCATGTCCTACAAATCTCAATTTTTAAATATCTGGGCATCCACCACCATGTGGTAAACCCCAGGAGAATACTTCTTTATAACCCTCTGGTTTAATATATCCACGTTAAAATCCTTGGCTGCTTCCCTAATTCTATCTGACGGCCTTATATACTTCAATTTATCCGGAACAGATTCATGGTAATGGATGATCCCTTCATCCTTGATTATATCCATGGCCACATCAAGGTACTCATCAGTATTCCCAATATATCCCATTAAAACCCGGTCAGCCATATTACGTGGTGCCACATCCCGACAGTTGCCCAGAATAGGCTCAACCACATCCAAAACCTGGTTGAGTTTTATGTTTTCCAAAAGGTAACCATGGGCCACCGGGTTTATCTCCACAGCATATATTTTTTCAGGATTTCCATGCACAGCCATTGGCATGGTGAAATAACCAATACCTGCAAACATATCCACTACAGTCTCCCCAGGCCTTACCAGTTGCCCCATTCTCTTCCTTTCCGTGGTGTTTCCCTTGGACCACATTATCCGGGCCACATCCAGTTTATATTGGCAATGATTTTCCCGGTGAACGGTTTCAGTACCCTCACCTAAAATTATCTCCACTTCCGGTTCTCTCTTAGGTCCATTTATTCTGCCCAGACGCACTGCCCGTTTAACTCCAGGAATATTCAGGAGTTCCTGGGGCCTATCCACATGATTCTTTAAAACCAGAATGTCACCAATGACCTTACCTTTCATGGTTATATATTGGAACTCCAAGGAGGTATAAAATTAATGGGAAACTACCCCACCAAGTAGTATAGTAATAAAATAAATTGGATGATGATGAGGGTCCCAAAAGTGGTGGTAAGATTAATTTGGTTAATTTATGAAAGTGTCCCAGAGCATTGCAGTAACATAGAATTTGTTGAAATGTACCGATCTTCGATCCACGTTTCAGTACCCAAGGTTCGCCCTTATAAACCATTCAGGAGGAATACTTCCCCTGATTGATGATAAAAAGAGAATTTTCCAGTGACAGCTTATAAACTATAAAAAATAAGGGAAAACACTTATATAGGCCGGGCATATAAAAGAAGGACAGAAAACTGGTAATTAGATTGAATTTAACCAGCAAGATTAAGCAATATTTATATACCATGAATCTTAAAGTAGCAACTAGAAAGCTATTTTTAATCTTATGTTTTTTTGAGGTGTATTCTATGAATGATGAAAATCGACTTAAAGGCACTACAACTGTTGGTTTAACCTGTAAAGACGGAGTTGTTTTTGCTACCGAAACAAGAGCTACCATGGGCAACCTCATAGCCCACAAAGTAGCCGACAAGATCTTCAAAATAGATGATCACATTGGAACCACCATTGCCGGTGCAGTTTCCGATGCCCAGAGCCTGATGAAATACATCAGAGCAGAAGTGGCACTCTTCAGACTCCGAAATGGTAAAAGAATCAACGTAGAAGCCGCAGCCACCCTCACCTCCAACATCTTACACTCATCAAGGGGTTATCCCTTCTATGTACAGACACTCCTGGGAGGAGTGGATGATAAAGGCCCTGCCCTTTACTCCCTGGATCCCACTGGAGGAGTAATTAAGGATCTTATGATTTCCACTGGCTCTGGTTCACCAGTAGCCTATGGTGTCCTGGAAGATCGTTACAGTGAAGACCTGTACGTGGAAGAAGGTGTAGATGTGGCCATTCGAGCCATTAAATCTGCCATGGAAAGGGATGCTTACTCTGGCAATTCAATCCTGGTAGCCACCATTACTGAGGAAGAAGGATTTAAAAAATTATCCGAGGAAGAGGTAAACCGAAAAATAAAAGAACTTTAACTAATTTTTTATTAACAAATTAAATTTAACCAGAGCCCCCATGGGCTCGAACTATTTTCTATTTTTCTAGAAGTGATGTTATGGGTTCAGAGATTCAAGAAATTAAAAACACAATAGTACAAAGATTACCCAGCCGAGTTCAAGTGGCAAAAGTGGAATTTGAAGGTCCGGAAGTGGTGATTTACACCAAAAATCCGGAAATAATCACCGAAAATGGTGATCTCATCCGTGACCTAGCCAAGGACATTCGAAAACGTATTATTATCCGTTCTCACAAATCAGTGCTCACCGAGCCCGAGGAGTCCATTAACCGTATCCACAGCATAGTCCCTGACGAGGCCAAGATCACCAACATCTCCTTTGACGATGTGACCTGTGAAGTCATAATCGAAGCAAGGAAACCGGGACTTGTAATCGGAAAATACGGAGCTACATCCCGTGAAATTGTTAAACAAATCGGATGGGCTCCTAAAATATTACGTACACCACCTATTTCTTCTGAGATTATCCAAAGGATCAGACGGACACTTAGGAAGAACAGTAAAGAGCGTAAAAAGATCCTGCAAGAGTTGGGGAATCATATCCACCGACCAGTATCCATGGAAAATGAATGGGTACGAATCACCGCCTTGGGTGGTTTCCGTGAAGTAGGACGCTCATGCTTATTCATGCAGACATCAAACAGCAAGATATTGCTGGATTGTGGGGTTAACGTGGCAGGTAAAGATGATAAAAGTTCATACCCTTATCTTAACGTCCCTGAATTCGTCTTAGACGATCTTGACGCAGTTATAATATCCCACGCACACTTGGATCACTCCGGATTCTTACCATACCTTTACCATTATGGTTATGAAGGACCAGTGTACTGTACAACTCCCACCCGAGATCTCATGACCCTTTTACAGATGGATCATATTGATATCGCCCACAGGGAAGACAACCCCTTACCTTTCAACGTGAAACACGTTAAAAAGAGCATCAAACACACCATAACCTTAGACTACGGGGAAGTTACTGATATCGCACCGGACATCCGACTCACACTACACAACGCCGGACACATCTTGGGTTCAGCCATTACCCATATGCACATTGGTGACGGTCAACATAACTTTGTTTATACCGGAGATTTCAAGTACGAACGTAGCAGACTCCTGGAACCTGCTGTAGCTAAATTCCCCCGTATAGAGTCAATGGTAATGGAGAGCACCTACGGTGGGCACGAGGATGTGCAGCCCACCCGGAACGATGCCGAGAAAGATATTGTCAAAACTATCTACAAAACCTTGGAACGTAAAGGTAAAGTTTTAATCCCTGTTTTTGCCGTGGGAAGAGCTCAAGAGATGATGATTGTTTTGGATGAATACATCCGCCACGGAATCATTGATGAGGTTCCGGTTTACATTGATGGTATGATCTGGGAGGCCACCGCCATCCACACTGCCCGACCAGAATACCTCAGCAAAGACCTCCGGGACCAGATATTCCATATGGGACGTAACCCATTCATTTCTGATGTTTTCCATAAGGTTAACGGTATTGATGAACGGAAAGATATTGTGGAAGGCGATCCATCCATCATACTCTCTACCTCAGGTATGTTAACCGGTGGAAATTCAGTGGAATACTTCAAATGGTTATGTGGAGATGAAAGGAATTCACTGGTCTTTGTAGGATACCAGGCTGAAGGATCACTGGGACGCAGACTGCAGAAAGGCTGGAAAGAAATACCCATCAAAGAAGAGGGTAAAACCAACGTTTACAATGTTAAGATGGGTATTAAAACCATTGAAGGATTCAGTGGACACTCTGACCGCAGGCAGCTCATGGACTACGTGCGTCGCATAAGTCCCAAACCCGAGAAGATCCTGATCTGTCACGGAGATAACTATAAAACCCTGGATCTGGCCAGCAGTATCTACCGGAGTTACAAGATCGAAACCAAAACTCCCATGAACCTGGAAACCGTTCGAATCCAGTGAAAAATAAATTTCCAATATCTTTTATTGGAAGGGATAGTGGGTTAATTGACCCACATTTTCATATTTTTTTTTAACCATATTGTCTATAAACTTTTATTAGGTCCACGACCAAACCATATATTAAATTGACTTTTATTGTTAGTCTTATCTAGGTGATTTTTCATGGTAACCTATTCAGAATCAGGGGTAGACATCGACCTGGAAGAGGTCACTGTCAGCGCCCTAACTAAAAAACTAAAGAAAACCCTCCAATTTCAGGATGTTATAACCGAAAGCGGTCACTTCGCAGCTCTAGTTCGCCTGGGAAACCAGGCCCTGGCCATGAGCACCGACGGTGTGGGAAGCAAGATCCTGGTGGCGGAGATGATGGACCAGTACGATACTGTGGGTATTGATTGTGTGGCCATGGTGGTCAACGACCTTATCTGCGTGGGAGCCCGTCCCCTGGCCATGGTAGACTACTTGGCTGTGGAAAAACCAGACCCGGAAGCAGCCAGCCAGATAGGAGAAGGACTGGCCGAAGGATGTCGCCAGGCCAATGTGGCTATGATCGGAGGAGAAACCGCATCTCTACCTGGAATTGTGAAGAATTTTGACTTGGCAGCCACTGGTATTGGGCTGGTGGACCTGGATGGAATAGTCGCTGGGGATAAAATAGCCGAAGATGATGTTATTCTAGGTATCCAGAGCAGTGGAATTCATAGCAACGGTTTAAGTCTGGCCCGTAGGGTTTGCTTTGAAGAAGCAGGTCTTAAGGTGGATGATTTCCTCCCCACCAATGAAAAGGTTACAGTGGGGGAAGCATTACTGGAACCCACCCGTATCTATGTGCAGGCCATCAACCAGTTACTGGAAAAAGTGGAAGTTCACGGCCTGGCCCATATAACCGGAGGCGGTTTCACAAACCTTAAACGGCTTAAAAAAGGAATCAGTTACCTTATTGATGACTTGCCAACACCCCATCCATTATTCCAGTTCATTGCATCCCAGGGAGTGGAAGTTGAGGAGATGTACCGAGTTTTCAATATGGGCATTGGATTTGCAGTCATTTTACCACGGAAAAATGCCACTGAGGCCATGGAGATCATAGGGAACCATTTCCCAGTTCAGATCATTGGAAAAGTTTCCGAAGACCCTGAAGAGAAGGTTGAAGTTAAAACCTTCCAGGGAGGATGGATAGAACTGTAAATAAACTCAAATTTATTCCATTTAATTAATAATACAATTTTTTTATATAATTTAATTAGTATTAATGGATATTTTGTAGAATTAAGGGATATTTGATTAAACTTATAGGAAGGTGAATACATGAACATTACTCCAGAACAGGAATTATCTTTGATCATTGAGATTTTAACCCAGCTAGACGTACCAGCAGAAGAAGCATCTATAGTCGCCGAAGTGACCCTGGACGCGGATCTTAAGGGTTTCTCATCACACGGAATTGGCAGATTCCCCCAGTACATTAAAGGACTGGAATTTGGCACCATCAAACCCCAAACCAAGATAACCGTTGAAAAGGAAAGTGCGGCCACTGCAATGGTAAATGGTAATCATGGATTTGGACATGTGGTAACCTACCGGTGTATGGAACTGGCCATCCAGAAGGCTAAAGAAACCGGGATTGGAATGGTGGGTATTCACAACTCCAACCACTTTGGGGTGGCTGGTTACTACTCGGACATGGCCCTGATGGAGGACCTCATCGGGATCATTACTGCCAACACCGAACCCGCAGTGGCCCCTGTTGGTGGGAAAGAACCCATACTGGGAACCAACCCCCTGGCTATCGGAATACCCTCTGGCAGCCATTACGTCTCCGTGGACATGGCCACATCAGCCTCAGCCCGGGGAAAACTATTGGAAGCCAAACGCAGGGGAGAATCCATACCCGAGAACGTGGCCCTGGATGCAGATGGAAACCCAACCACCGACCCTGCTGAAGCACTTAAAGGGTCAATACTACCTTTCGGAGCTCATAAAGGATACGCCCTTTCATTCATGATCGAGATAATGGCCGGACCACTGGTTAATGCCTCTTTTGGTAAAGCAGTCACTGGAACCGCCAACCCGGAAGTTCCCTGTACCAAGGGAGATCTCATCACCGCCATTGACCCCTCTAAATTTGTGGATGTGGAGGACTTTAAAGGTGATGTTGATGATTTGATAGCTGAAATAAAAGCCACACCCAACGTTATGATACCCGGTGACTTTGAAGTTATGAATGTGAAACGCCACCAGGCCGAAGGCATACCACTGGATGAAACCCTCCTCCAGCAACTCCGGGAAATAGCTAGCAAGGTAGATGTAAATGTGGTGAGCATACTGGGAGAATGATTTCCCAGTGGATTAAACTGGAAAGATTAAAGGAAGCACCCTATAAACCATGATTGGTAAAAAAGGAGATAAAATCCATGGACAGCAGCCAGGCAGTGTTTGAAGGACTGAAAAAAGCAGGAATCAATTTCGTGGTGAGTGTGCCTTGTGTCAACCTGGGGAAAGTCATGGAAATGGTGGACTGCGACCCGGATATCACCCATGTTCCTGTAACCCGGGAAGAAGAAGGATTCGGGATTGCAGCCGGAGCCTATATGGGTGGTAAGAAACCAGCCATCCTAATGCAGAACTCTGGATTGGGAAACTCAGTGAATGTCTTGGCTTCTCTTTTTAAACTTTACCAGTTCCCCATACTAATGATCATCAGCCACCGAGGTACTGAGGGAGAATTCATGGGAGCCCAGATCCCCATGGGAGAAGCCACCACTGGAATACTGGACACCCTGGAAATCGCCTACATCAATCCTAAAAAACCGGAAGAAGCACTTAAACTCATACCCGAATCATGGTTACTGGCAGAATTAGGTGGATCGCCACTGGGCATACTCCTGGAGATTAGCTTCTGGTAGAAACGGTTTCCATTGAATATAATTGAATATAATGTGCTCTAAAAAAGAGATATGATTTAATAAAGGGAGAATTAGGAAGATGGAAAGAATAAAGGCTCTGGAACAGATCACCAAACAGCTGAAAGACGAACTGGTTATCTGCAATATCGGATTCCCTTCAAGAGAGCTTTATCATGTTAAAGACTCTTCTAAGCATTTTTATATGATGGGATCAATGGGTATGGCTTCATCCATTGGCCTGGGACTGGCCATAGCTCAGGATAGGAAGGTGATTGTTTTCGATGGAGACGGATCACTTTTAATGAACCTGGGCAGCCTGGTGACCATCTACAACCAATCCCCTGAGAACCTGGTGCTGGTGGTTCTGGACAATGAATGTTACGGTAGCACCGGTAATCAATGCACCTACTCCTCCACCACCAACCTTAAAAAGGTGGCAGAAGGAGTGGGTTTTAAGAACACCGTTTTTTACCAAGAGTCCCCGGAAGTTGAAATTGATTTTGCTCCCGTTCTAGAAATGGAAGGACCTGTTTTCGTTCATGTGAAAGTGAAAGCAGGCAACGCAAGTGTACCAGTGATCCCCTTGGAACCCCCGGAAATCAAAGAACGGTTCATGAGGGAAGTGCAGGGAAACTAAAAAATCGTTTTAAATCCCCTATTTACTGCCCCCCTATTTACTGCCTTTATTCACAATTACCCTATAATTTAAACTGTCTTCCCGCAGAAAATGCCTTTCCTACCAGTTCACCCACACCATAATAGGACTGATTATCAGGACTGTAAATTAATGGTTTTATTTTTTTAATTAAAGACTCATCATCGGATATCAATGATTCATCCACTTTTATATCTTTTATTTCCCCTATGAACTGGGTGTGCAGTCCTATCTTCACTGATTGTTGTAATTCACATTCCAGGATGAAGGGAAACTCACCTACGTAGGGTGCATTCACCACTTTACTTTTAACTGGGGTGAGTCCTGTGGCCTGGAATTTATCCACATCTTTTCCAGAGGCTATTCCAAAGTAATCTGCTTCCTTCACCTGATCCTCAGATGGGATGCTTATGGTGAAGGCCTTACTATCCATGATACTGTGATAAGTATAGGTGGCCTTCCTTAATGAGATGGCTATGCAAGGTGGAACAGAACAGCAGATTCCACCCCATGCTGCAGTCATAGCGTTAGGTTTTCCTTTCGAATCATAAGTCCCCACCACAAAAACCGGGGTGGGATAGGTTATGGTTTTGGCTCCCAATGATTTTTTCATATTAAAAACTCCAACATTTTTTAATGATTCTTATTTCCGTGTAATCCAATAAATGGCCCATTAATGATTCCATCATTGTTGATTCATCACCATTGCTGGTAACGCACCAGTTCATCCAGGTCCTTCCGGGTTTTAGTCCCTGTTTCATCGGCAGGATATCCCAGTGGAGTGAATAAGAGAGGTTCCACTTCATCCGGTATTTTAAGAACTTCTCTAGCTGCTTCAGCATCGAAAGCTGCTATCCAGCAGGTTCCTAGTCCCAGGTTAGTGGCTGCCAGTATTAGATGGTCCATGGCAATGGCGGTGTCCACATCCACGTAGTTACGGCCATCTCGACGGGTCCATGACTCTGATTTAACAGCACAGGCACAGATAACCAGAGGTGCCAGGCTAAACCAGTCCGCATGGTAAACACGTTTCAACTCATCCTTTCGACCTTCAGTTTTAACCACTATCAACCGGAAAGGCTGTTTATTGGCCGCAGTTGGTGCCAGTCGTGCAGCATCCAGTACTTTTTCCAGTTTTTCATCTTCCACTGGCCTGGACTGGTAACTGCGTACACTGTGTCGTTCCTTAATCAAATCCTCGAATTCCATCTATACAACCCCTAAATCTTTGTACACTTCTTACTGAAAATATTTTTAATTCCCAGTTCTCCATAAAATTTTTCTATTTATTATTATCTATTTTCTTCCACTTCAATTTACCTTTAAAAAATTGAGTGCAGAATAATTACTAAGTGTTTTTTGAAATAATTTATTCATCGATTTTTTTATTCCCACCGTATTTTCGGCTGGTTTCTTTCCGGTATTCTCTGGTGCTGATATTTAGGATACCCCACCATGAATGGGTATATCACTGTATTTCTTTCTGGAACTCCCAGTACATCCTTAAGTGGAGGGTGCTGATTACAGGCAATATTCAATATACCAGCCCAGCAGCCACCCATTCCAAAGGAGGGTAAGGCCAGGTCAAGGTGAGTTAGGGCGATTATGCCATCGGTGAAGGCCATGTTATTTTCAGAATGGGCATGGGCCACCACCAGGCATGGTGCTTTTCTGAGGATGGGATCCATCCCATTTTCCCAGCTTTCAATCATGGAATCCAATGGCATTATATCTTTAATGGGAGAATCTCCCTTTGAAACCTCGTTCATCCATTCCATGGTTCGGGAGCTTATCTGGTTCACTTTATCTGGATCGTTGATCACCGTCCATTCCACTGGCTGGCCATTGGCAGCAGATGGTGCGTATCTAACAATTTCAAAGATCTCCTCCATTGTTTCCCTGGTTACAGGTTGGTCACTGTAATGGCGGATTGATCTTCGCAATTTCATGTGGGATCCCATTTCTTCAGGAGTTATGGTGAATTTCTCGTTCCCCTCTATTTTAGATTCACGGAATCCGCCTATTGCTCCCTCTGGACATATTGCCCGGCAGTGCCCACACTGGCAACAGAAGGCTTCTGCTGTTTCAGGGATTTCTGGCAAATCATTCATTTGTATCAGGTTCATTGGGCATTCCCGGACACAAGAACCACATTTTATACATATATCGGTGTTTAAATCTTTCATGGTCACATTTTTCCCCTATTTGATCTTTTTTGCTTGGGATTTTTCAATTAACACCAAACTATAGTTGTATGTACAAGCAATAATATATAAAGATTACCTAAAAAATCTTAATAGAAAGGAAAGAACATATTTGAACTTGAGGTGCCTTCCTTCATGAATGAAAAAAAACAGTGCCCCACCATGTGCAGTTGCCTGTACTTCACCAGTAATAAACTTAACCGAATCCTTAACAAAATGGCGGAGGAGGAATTTCTGAAAACCGGTCTTTCACCCTCACACGCCCTGACCCTGATGAACATTAACTACCAGGCTGGCCTTTCCCAGAAAGAACTCTCCCAGATCATGAATATAAAACCATCCACCACCACCCGCTTCATAGACAAACTGGAGGGTAGGGGGCTGGTTGAAAGAAAGATAAAGGGAAAATTATCCTACCTCTATCCCACTAAAAAAGGGATTGATCTCCAAAAGGAGATTGATAAATGCTGGGGAAGTTTACACCAACGTTACTCTGAGGTTTTAGGGCGTGAAGAAGGGGTTAAACTCACTGAACTAATTGATAAAACAGCCAGTGAATTGGAAAAACACATTTCTTAGTTTCTTTAAAAAAAATAAAAATATTTCTATTAATTCCCCTTAATTATTTTATATATACTACATTTGCCCCATATTTAATTTCCCATCTTACATACCACCTTTTTCAGTTCCTCCCGGATGGCAAGGTGCTGGGAACATAATTCTTCACACAATCCGCACTCCAGACAATTACCGGCCCTTTCAGTGTCCTTTAGCATGAAGTAGTACTGATTTTTAACTTCAGAATAATCTTCAAACATCCCTGCCTGGTTCAGATAACTAAGACATTGGGGGATGTTTATCCCACTGGGGCAGGGCATGCAGTATCCACATTTACTGCATTCCACACTGATTTTACCCTGATAAACCTCTTTAACCTCTTCCATCAAATTCCTTTCCAGAGATGTGAGTGAGTGAGGCAGACCATTTTCAGCAGTTTGCAGGTTTTCCTGCAGCTGTTCCAGAGTATTCATACCACTTAGAACCACACTGATCTTTGAGATGTCCCAAAGATAACGGAAGGCCCATTCAGCAGGTGTTCTCTTCAAAGGAGAATCATCCCATATTTTCTGAACTTCCGGTGGGACATAATCTGCCAGAACACCGCCTTTGAGTGGTTCCATGATCACCACCCCTAAACCTTTCTCTGCTGCGTAGTCTAGGCCCTCTTTACCGGCTTGAATATTCTCATCCAAGTAGTTGTACTGTATCTGGCACATATCCCACTGGTAAGAATCCAGCACTTCCTTAATGAAATCTGTTTCATCATGAGATGAGAATCCCGCATATTTAATCCTCCCATCAGCTACTGCATCATCTAAAAAGTCCAGAACACCCAGATCCTCCAGGTGGAACCATTGCTTCTCTTTTAAAGAGTGGAGAAGATAAAAATCAATATAATCCGTTTGCAAGCGTTTGAGCTGTTGTGTGAGGAAGTTTTCCATGTCTTCCTCATTTTCCAGTCGCCACGTAGGTAGTTTGGTGGCAAGATAGACCTCATCACGCCGGCTGCTTTCAGTAAGGTATTCTCCAAGAAAGATTTCACTGTTTCCTCCATGGGAAGTGCTGATACCATGGTAAGGGTAAGCAGTGTCCATATAGTTTATTCCCTGATCTAAAGCATAATCCAGAAGATTGGAAGCTTTTTCAACATCTATCTGAACATAGCTACCCCTAATTGGCAGCCGCATACATCCAAACCCCAATATGGAAACTTTTTCCCCGGTTTTGCCCATTTCACGGTATAACATAACATGTCCTCTACTTAAACTAATGGTTCAATCAACTGATAACTAATAATAAGTTAACTTAATTTGGTTAAATTATTACTACACTTTAAATTTAATTAACCTTATTTAATTAATTCTCGCCCTATATTCCAAGCTTTACCCACCTTCTCTTTAACCGTCCAGTAATAATTATCAGGCATGGTTAGAAGTAAGGGGTTTAATTTGCCCAAGTCTGGTATCCCCTCGGTGAGGATTTTTTCATCAGCATAAGTGGCGATTATTTCCCCTATAAACAGGTTATGGGTTGGCATTTGGTAAACATCAACCAGTTTGCATTCCAAAGAGAGGGGACACTCCTTTATTAGTGGTGCGTCTTCCAGTTCGCCGTATTCCACTGTGAAAAGAATGGATTTGTCTTCTTTTCATCCGGATACCAACCCACAATAATCAACTTCCCGCATCATATCTTCAGTGGGATAGTTAATGCTGAATGCATTATTTTCCATTAGAACTGATTTGTGAGATGGGCTTTGTTTACCCCGGCAATTAGAAGAGGTGGATTTCCATTAGCCCTACTTAACCATCCTAATGCCATAAAATTAGCTGTTTCCCCATGTGTAGTGCCCAAGAGAGTCACTGGCATGGGATAAACAAAACTGTTATTACCTAGATTCGTTTTCTCCATTTGTATCACCCAAGTTATAATTTGTATGTACAACCAATATATAATTTTATTGTTTTATTTGGGTATTCTCATCACAAGAATTCAAACCCAATTTAAAAAAAACTTATTTGTTGCATCACCAGGTGAAGCATAGAAAAAAAGAAAAATATGGTATGATCCGTCATTAACCCCTTCTTTTCTCGAATTCCCGGAACAATTCGTCCAGGTCTACTCCCTTATACACCAGGAGGAG
This sequence comes from Methanobacterium subterraneum, assembly GCF_002813695.1. Classification (NCBI taxonomy): domain Archaea; kingdom Methanobacteriati; phylum Methanobacteriota; class Methanobacteria; order Methanobacteriales; family Methanobacteriaceae; genus Methanobacterium; species Methanobacterium subterraneum. The sequence continues at coordinate 1,610,208 of NZ_CP017768.1, forward strand.
AAGAGTGTGGAAAATGAGGTCTGCAGATTCATAAACCAGGTCTTCATCATTTTTAGAGGCTATGATGACCTCGGCAGCTTCTTCCCCGATCTTCTCCAGGATCTTATCCTCTGCCTTTTTATCATCATCCTGCATGATCCGAGAAGTGTAAGAGTCAATTGGGTGGTCCCTTCTATCTTCCAGGACCTGATAAACTTCTCTGATGATTCCATCATTCATTTTTTGATCTCCTTGATATCCTTACGCAACGGACCAGTTATGGCTATAAGAGGGTGCTGGGCATCATCAATAATCTCAATATCCTCAAAGGAGTAAATACCCTCCTTATCTGCGGTTTTTTCCATTCCCATCTTTATATCCTGATCCAGAGCTATAACGTAGGAGTCTATTTCCTTGTATCCCAGTTTACGGGAGGCTACTGTCCGGTGATGTCCATCCACCAGTATGTAACGGTTACCTGTTTTTACCACTATAGTAGGTTCTGCCAGTCCCCTTTCAAGTTCGTAGGTACGCCCTTGAAGTTCATCAGCGTAGACCCGGTTCTGAGTGGGCCTTAAACGATCAATGGGGACTTTCTCATGAACCAGCCGGGTTCTAATGTTGTAGAGTTGTTCCAGTGTCTTTTTAAAGTGGTTCACTTTCATGGGAGTGGAACGCTCTATATGAGAGCGTACAATGTCGGTGTTGGTTATTATACCCACTAACATACCAGTTTCACTTATAACTGGCATTCGGGAGATTCCCATGCGGAACATGACCCTGGCCGCATCATTGAGGGACATGGACTGGTCCGCTACCACCACATCGGTGGACATGATGTCCTTCACCTCGTGGACCCAGGGTTTCAGTAACAGGTCAAAGGCGGTGACCATGCCAATGACTTCCCCATCGGTTTTAACTGGGAAACCATCGTGCCCGGTCTGTTTCATGAGCTGGATCACTTCAGCATTGGGTGTGTCCGGGGTGACAGTTATTACCTCCCGGGTCATGTAATCTTTAACCAGAGTTGACGTGGTCATCTGAACCTCCTATTTTAGGATTTTTATCCCATATAAGTTTGTTATCACATTCTATTCTTATTATGCGATGATAAGGAACCATAGCTCCGTCAACCATAATCATAAATCCTCCTTCTAAAGTTTGAATATCAGTGGCAGGGATGGTTTTAAGGTCGCCTGCACTTCCCCGGTGCAAATAGGTGACCTGGCAATTTTCCATGTTCATTTCCGGATGCCATTTTAGCATGTCCAGGATTCTCTTGGCCATTACTACTAACCTCAAATTTCTGGGGATGGCACTTTGAGATCTTTGGTTATCCTCAAAAGTGTTCTCACTCGAAAGTTTCTTTTAAATCTAAAAACCTGAACTTGAAAATTCTAAACAATTTCATACCTGAATGTAATATTCATTCCCGGGTCTTAAGTTCCTCTACAACCATCTGGTTGGTCTTTGCCGGATCTGCTTTACCACGGGTTAGACGCATTACCTGCCCCACCAGGAAGTTCAGGGCCTTGGATTTGCCCTGAAAGTAGTCAGAAACAGCTTCTGGATTCTCGTCTATGGCTTGTTTCACTGCAGTCAGGACAGTGTCATCTTCCACTACCCCCACCAGTCCCATTTCCTCGGCAATTAGGCCTGGCATTTTAGGGTTTTGGGGTAATTGTTCAATGATCCTCTGACCAGCTTTGGTGGTGATCTTCTTATCTTGTAACAGGGTGAGTAACTCCACCAGCTGGGCTGTGGTTATTTCACTTTCCTTGTAGTTGAGTTTGTTGTAGTAGAGAATCCGTTTGAGTTCATCCCTCATCCACAGTGCCGCGAACTGAGGATCTACTTCTTTGGCTACTTCTTCAAAGGCATCAGCCAGTTCCAGTTCCGAGGTGATGACCTGGGCATGGTCTTTTTTAATACCATATTCAGTTACAAATCGTTCTGTTTTTATGTGGGCTGGTTCTGGCATTTCCTCTCTTATGATTTCCACCCGTTCTTCCTCGGCAATCATTGGTGGTAAGTCCGGGTCTGGTATGTAACGGTAGTCCTCTGCCTCTTCCTTGAGACGCATTGGCACGGTGATCATCTGTGATTCCAGGAAGGCACGTGTTTCCTGTTTTATTTCAATACCTCGTTTTATTAGGTTCTTTTGTCGTACCATTTCAAACTGGAGGGCCTTGTAGGCTCCTTTAATGGAGTTCACATTTTTGATCTCCGCCCTTTTACCCCCCTCCATGGAGATGTTCACATCCGCCCGCATGGTACCTTCTCCACGGGCACTTCCACTGTACTCCAGAACCCG